>NZ_CP078143.1:1935000-2244190 GCF_019891395.1 Nitratireductor kimnyeongensis
GAGCATTGGCAATGAGAATGATCAAGTGTCTTAAGGGCAATTGGTGGATGCCTTGGCATGCACAGGCGATGAAGGACGTGATACGCTGCGAAAAGCTACGGGGAGGTGCGAATACCCTTTGATCCGTAGATATCCGAATGGGGAAACCCACCTTAGATACTTGGGAAATCACAGCAGTCTGCTTTGCGGGCTGCTGCGGTTTCCAAGTATCGCAATAAGGTATCTTATTCTGAATACATAGGGATAAGAAGCGAACGCGGGGAACTGAAACATCTAAGTACCCGTAGGAAAGGACATCAACCGAGACTCCGCTAGTAGTGGCGAGCGAACGCGGACCAGGCCAGTGGCTATCGTTTAACAAGCAGAACCTTCTGGAAAGTTGGACCGGAGCGGGTGACAGTCCCGTATGCGTAATGTGAACGATAGTCCTCGAGTAGGGCGGGACACGTGAAATCCTGTCTGAACATGGGGGGACCACCCTCCAAGCCTAAGTACTCGTGCATGACCGATAGCGAACTAGTACCGTGAGGGAAAGGTGAAAAGCACCCCGACGAGGGGAGTGAAAGAGTACCTGAAACCGGTTGCCTACAAACAGTGGGAGCACGCAAGTGTGACCACGTACCTTTTGTATAATGGGTCAGCGACTTAATGTAACGTGCAAGCTTAAGCCGGTAGGTGTAGGCGTAGCGAAAGCGAGTCTTAACAGGGCGTTCAGTACGTTGCATTAGACCCGAAACCGAGTGATCTAGCCATGAGCAGGTTGAAGGTAAGGTAACACTTACTGGAGGACCGAACCCATATCTGTTGCAATAGATCGGGATGACTTGTGGCTAGGGGTGAAAGGCCAATCAAACTCGGAAATAGCTGGTTCTCCGCGAAATCTATTTAGGTAGAGCGTCGACCGAATACCCTCGGGGGTAGAGCACTGGATGGGCTAGGGGTCCTCACCGGATTACCAAACCTAACCAAACTCCGAATACCGAGGAGTACTAGTCGGCAGACACACGGCGGGTGCTAACGTCCGTCGTGGAGAGGGAAACAACCCTGACCAACAGCTAAGGTCCCCAAGTTATGGCTAAGTGGGAAAGGATGTGAGACTCCCAAAACAACCAGGATGTTGGCTTAGAAGCAGCCATCATTTAAAGAAAGCGTAACAGCTCACTGGTCTAATTAAGGGGTTTTGCGCCGAAAATGTACCGGGGCTAAAGCCATACACCGAAGCTTTGGGCTTGCTTTGCAAGCGGTAGCGGAGCGTTCCGTAGGCTGATGAAGGGAGACCCGTGAGGGCTCCTGGAGGTATCGGAAGTGCGAATGCTGACATGAGTAACGATAAAGGGGGTGAGAGACCCCCTCGCCGAAAGTCCAAGGGTTCCTGCTTAAAGTTAATCTGAGCAGGGTTAGCCGGCCCCTAAGGCGAGGCCGAAAGGCGTAGTCGATGGGAACCACGTTAATATTCGTGGGCCTGGAGGTAGTGACGGATTGCGGACGTTGTCTTTCCTTATCGGATTGGAGAGGCAGCCATGTGGTCCCAGGAAATAGCTCCTCCATATAGACCGTACCCGAAACCGACACAGGTGGACTGGTAGAGTATACCAAGGCGCTTGAGAGAACTCTGCTGAAGGAACTCGGCAAAATGCACGCGTAACTTCGGGATAAGCGTGACCCTTGTTCGGGCAACCGGATGGGGGTGGCACAGACCAGGGGGTAGCGACTGTTTATCAAAAACACAGGGCTCTGCGAAGTCGCAAGACGACGTATAGGGTCTGACGCCTGCCCGGTGCCGGAAGGTTAAGAGGAGGAGTGCAAGCTCTGAATTGAAGCCCCGGTAAACGGCGGCCGTAACTATAACGGTCCTAAGGTAGCGAAATTCCTTGTCGGGTAAGTTCCGACCTGCACGAATGGCGTAACGACTTCCCCGCTGTCTCCAGCAGAGACTCAGTGAAATTGAATTCCCCGTGAAGATGCGGGGTTCCTGCGGTTAGACGGAAAGACCCCGTGCACCTTTACTATAGCTTTACACTGGCATTCGTGTCGGCATGTGTAGGATAGGTGGTAGGCTTTGAAGCGTGGGCGCCAGCTCGCGTGGAGCCATCCTTGAAATACCACCCTTATCTATATGGATGTCTAACCGCGGTCCGTTATCCGGATCCGGGACAGTGTATGGTGGGTAGTTTGACTGGGGCGGTCGCCTCCTAAAGAGTAACGGAGGCGCGCGATGGTGGGCTCAGAACGGTCGGAAATCGTTCGCTGAGTGCAATGGCATAAGCCTGCCTGACTGCAAGACTGACAAGTCGAGCAGAGACGAAAGTCGGTCATAGTGATCCGGTGGTCCCGCGTGGAAGGGCCATCGCTCAACGGATAAAAGGTACGCCGGGGATAACAGGCTGATGACCCCCAAGAGTCCATATCGACGGGGTTGTTTGGCACCTCGATGTCGACTCATCGCATCCTGGGGCTGGAGCAGGTCCCAAGGGTATGGCTGTTCGCCATTTAAAGCGGTACGTGAGTTGGGTTCAGAACGTCGTGAGACAGTTCGGTCCCTATCTGCCGTGGGTGTAGGAATATTGACAGGATCTGTCCCTAGTACGAGAGGACCGGGATGGACGTATCTCTGGTGGACCTGTTGTGGCGCCAGCCGCATAGCAGGGTAGCTATATACGGAACGGATAACCGCTGAAGGCATCTAAGCGGGAAACCGACCTGAAAACGAGTATTCCCTGAGAGTCGTGGGAGACCACCACGTTGATAGGCCGGGTGTGGAAGTGCGGCAACGCATGGAGCTTACCGGTACTAATAACTCGATAGGCTTGAATCATTCTCATTGCTTATGCTCATCTGGGCTTATGCTCATCGCAATTGTCCTTGCGGATGAGCGCGGCGAAAGCCGCTATCCGGCGGACGGCAAGCGCAATCATGCGCGACGGCCGCTTGGCCTTGCGGGCTTTGCCCGTATCAGGCATCAAAAACCAGCTTCTCGATTACATGCGTTTCGCCGACCTGGTGGTTATGGCGGGGCGGCTGCACCCGTTCCCTTTCCGAACACGGCCGTGAAACGCCCCAGCGCCGATGGTACTTCGTCTTAAGACGCGGGAGAGTAGGTCGCTGCCAGGTCTGCTAAACGCATGGAAATCTTCTCTGAACAAAGCCAAAAACGACAAAGGCCGCAACACGCGGCCTTTTGTCATGAAAACAGGCAAAAACGCAAAAACATTGACGCGGGGTGGAGCAGCCCGGTAGCTCGTCAGGCTCATAACCTGAAGGTCGCAGGTTCAAATCCTGCCCCCGCAACCAAATCAATCAAAAAGCGCTCAAACGAGCGCTTTTTTTGATTCAACACCCGCCCCCGCGCCTCCCATGAAGCATACACGGGCAACCATCGCCTGAAACGCAACAGCTTCTCGCTTCTGCTCACTATCCTGCTGATAACCCCGCCTCAGCCAGCTTTCCTCCTCATGTCCTGGCTCCGGTCTGGCTAGCACTGAAGTAGGGAAACCGTGGGTCGTCAGGACGAAGCCTTTCTTCTCCCTCGGCGCACAGCGTCTCGTTGAGACACAAGTCCCTGAATCTGCCGTTGAAGCTCCGCCGAAGCCATCCCGCATCGGCTTGCCAGGCTGGATGGGATGCCAGTCCACGCTGGTCTCCCAGGAACACTGAGCACGGCCGTGCTGGACAAGTTCTGCCCGGTTGTTGGAGACCAAGGTACCGGGCTTGCCACACAACCGGATCAGGGGATCGAGTTCACGGGTTACTCGAAGACCTGACAACGATGTGCCCGCCACCAGCGCAAGACACTCCCGGCTGAAGTCATCGAAGACGGCCAGAAGCCGGAACCGGCGTCTATCGGTGTAAGCATCGGAAACAAGGTCCAGGCTCCATTGTTCGTTTGTTCCTCTAGGCAGCAACATCAGTCTGCTGGTGCTGCGAGCCCGCCTCCGGGCGCCATGATTGCAAGCCTGCAGCTTCTCCTCTCGATAAAGGCGTCTCAGCTGCTTTTGGTTCAACACGATCCCTCGCCGTTCCGGCATCAGATGAAAGCGCCTGTCTCCGAACCGCCGGCGTTCACGAGCGGCGTTGTTCATCGCGTCACGCAAATCTCAGTCGCCCTGCTGGATGCTCCGGCATCGCACGCGCGGCGCTGGCGCACACCGTGCGCCGTGTACAGGTGAGTCGCGGCCTGCCACTTCGCGCCAGGCGTCACCATATTTTTGCTGCGGCATCCTTGAGTTTGGCATTCTCCAGCATCACCTCGCACAGCAGCCTGTTCAGTTTGCGGGCGTCCGACACGTCCGTTCCGCCGAACTTGGCTTTGTGTTTGTAGAAGGTCGTTTCCGAGACGCCCTGCTTGCGAAAGACATCCGCAGTCTTCATCCCGGCGTGCTGCTCCCGCGATATCCCGATGATCTTTTTTCGTGAACCGTGATGGTTCTATTGCCTGTCACCTTCGCGGAGGAACAGGCAAACCAAGAACAGGAAAATCGCAAGGGAGCAGGTCAGAAACCGAAATTCGATTCAGCCTTCAAATGACGAACACTGATACCCGCTGCCAAGGTCAGTTACTCAGGCCTTTGGCTTCCCTTCAATATTCGATCGCGTCGAGGAACCTCTGTTTTGCGGTGTCGAGGTGGTCCGCCAGAAGTTGTGCGGCTTTATCCGGAGCCCGCTCCAGTATCGCGTCCAGAATTTCGTGATGCTCGGCAAAGGCCTCGCCATGGCTGAGATACCGGGGCGGCAGCTGCAGGCGGACTAGCATTTGCCGGGTCTCGAGGTTTCGAAAAATCGTGTCGACCAGGCTGCTTTGGAGCGCGCGCAGGAAGGTTTGATGAAGGCCCCAGTCCAGTTGCGTCCGTTGCTGGACCAAAGCTTGCCGTTGTTCGGCCGTCTCCATTGGCGCATTGATGATCTCCATCGTCTTGCGGCGGAGCGTGGCAACCTCCTCGGGATCGTGGTTCAGTGCATAGATCCGTACCGCCGGCACCTCGACCAGCTTGCGCAGCTGGTAAATCTCGCGCACCTCGTCAGCGGTGATCTCGCGCAGGATGACGCCTTTCTTGGCAATCAGCTCCACGATCCCTTCGCCTTCCAACCGCTTTAGAGCCTCTCGGACGGCCGTGATGGGCGATCCGGTCGCGTCACAGATCTCGCGCTGCGTGACAAGCCTTCCGGGTCTGAAGACGCCCTGCATCAGGCACTTCAAAAAGCCTTCATAGGCACCCGATCTCTGTACGGTCGCCGTCTTGGTGGCGTCGTCTATGACCGGGTTCTGGGCTTTATTGAAACGTGCATCTTCCATGAAATTGACCTTAACGTTCAAAATTTGGGCATCGCCGCCGAATGTTCAGACATGGCTGCTGTCCGATGGCATTTCGCGCCGTCATTCCGCGAGCGCGCATTCACATGCATCACGCCAATCCAAGCACTCTGGCTGTCCTCAGTATAGAATTTCACAGCTTAATCAGAATGTTACGGACGATCATGCCAGTCGGATCCCATGGCGGAAACACGCATCAATGATAATTGACTTAGCGGCACAACTATGTCAAATCTTTTGTGAGAGCTCAGTTAAGCTCTCTAGAAGGCGAAACATTTCGGTTGGGAGGAACTTATGATTCGCAGGAAATTCATTGCACTTGCCGCCACGGCGCTGACTCTGCTGCCGCTGGTTGCAACTGCGCAGGACTATCCGAGTCAACCGATCAAGATCATTGTTCCCTTCGCCCCTGGCGGCGGAAGCGACACCGTAGCGCGTGCCTTTCAGATCGCATTGGAGGAAACGGGTGCATTGGGCACCAATGTGGTCGTCGTAAACATGCCTGGCGCGGGTGGATCGCTGGGAGGAAACGCTGTCGCAAGTGCCGAACCGGACGGGTATACGCTCGGCATGTGGCATTTCGGCATGCTGACCTCAAAGGCGCTCGGCGTTTCCCAGGTGGCGCCGGAGGATGTGGAAACCATTGCCCTGACCGGGCGCTGGAACTCGATCATGATCGCGCGTTCCGATTCCGGATATGAAACCTTGAAAGATGTGGTGGACTTTGCCCTGGCCAATCCCGGCGCTGTGACCGAAGCGACGGCTTTGGGCTCGGAGACCCATATTCAGCATGAGATGCTGAAGTCCAAAGTCGAAGGTCTGGATATTCGGCTGGTGAATATCGGGGGCGGAGCCAAGCGGTTGGCAGCGATCCTTGGCGGACACGCCGACATCACCATTCACTCGATGGGCGAATATGTCGGCAGCCCAAATCCGGACATCAAGGCGCTGGTGCAATTCTCGCCGGAGCGCCATCCGGCGATGCCCGACATTCCCACTGCCAAAGAGCTTGGCATCGATCAGGTCTGGAACAACTACAACTGGGTCTTCGCACCGAAGGGCACCCCGCCCGAGCGTCTGGAAATCCTCGAGAATGCCTTCCGCACTGCCTATGAATCGGAGAGTTTCCAGGCAATGCTGAAGCAACGCGCGCTCACCAATGAGTTCCTCACCGCCGAGGATGCGCCTGCGGCCTACGGGCCGACCTTCCAGGAAGTGATGGCCGCCGCGTCCAAGATGTAGCTGCTCGGATATCGTGAAAAACCGCAGGTCGCGTCGTTCAATCGGCGCGTCTTCGGGGGAGGAGTGCCATGGACAAAAACAGCAATGACGGCCTCATCAGCCTGCTTGCCGCGCTCGGTGCAGCGGGAATCGCGGTGGCTTTCTATGTCGCTGCGCTAACCCTACCCGAATCCCGGTTCGAGCCGATGGGCTCGGCCGCCGTGCCCAAGATGATCGCCGTCATTGTCTTCATCTGCGCGGCTTTCGAGGTCGTTCGCTGTGCACGCCTTCTTCTGGCCGATCCCTCTCCCCTGCACAACCTGATGCATCCGGGGTCCGCAGCGATCCGCCGTGCGGCCACGGTCATCGGCTATATCCTGTTCTTCTTTGCCATTGTTCTGGTGCTGCAAAGCGCGGTGGTGCCGTTCATGGCAATTGCCGCCGTCCTGTTCTGGATCGGAGCGCTGTTCATAGGCGTGCCGCGGACCCGGACGATGCTGCTTGCCCTGGGCCTTGTCGGGCTGGTGCTCGGCGTTGGGCTGGAGCTGATTTTCACCCGTGTCTTCTTCGTCAACATCCCGGCGGTGTTGTGATGGAGTTTCTGATTTCAGCCGGGGCAACCCTCTTCACCCCGTTCCCGCTAATGATGATGATGCTCGGAGTCTTTCTGGGGATCATCGTCGGCGCCATTCCCGGCTTGAGCGCGACCATGCTGATCGCGCTGGCCCTGCCGATGACCTACCTCATGAAGGACACCGACGCGATGACACTGCTGGTGTCGATGTATGTCGGTGGCATCTCCGGTGGACTGATCTCGGCGATCTTGATCAACATGCCTGGCACGCCCTCGTCGATCTTCACCACGCTCGACGGTTTCCCCATGACGCGGCAGGGGAAGGCGGCACGGGCACTTGCCCTTGGGGTGTTGAGTTCGCTGGTCGGCGGTGTGATCTCCTTCTTATTGCTGCTTGCGGTCGCGCCACCGCTTGCCTCCATCGCCCTGCGCTTCGGACCATGGGAGTTCTTCGCCATGGTGATGATGGCTCTGGTGCTGATTTCCTCCCTTGGCGGGCGATCGTTCACCAAGGGGATCATGGCAGGCTTCCTCGGCATGCTGTTCTCGCTGCCCGGTATCGATCCCACCAGCGGGAACATTCGTTTCACCTTTGGCATCCCCGACCTTGCTGCAGGTCTCAGCCTGCTGCCGGTTCTGGTCGGCACTTTCGCGCTCAGCCAGGTCATCCAGGCCGCCGGAGGTGGCATCGTGAAGATGGAGAGCAAGCGCGTCAGCTTGCGGGAGCTGACCGGCCAGTTGCGCGACTTCGGGGAGCACAAATGGAACATGCTGCGCTCCTCCCTTCTGGGTACGTGGATCGGCCTTCTGCCCGGAATCGGCGGCAATATCGCCGCCATGGTCGCCTATTCCGCCAGCCGGAGTCTGTCGAAGACGCCCGAGCGGTTCGGGCAGGGCGCGGAAGAAGGACTGGTCTCCACGGAATGCGCCAACAATGCTTCCATCGGCGGCGCCCTGATCCCGCTGATCAGTCTCGGCATACCCGGATCCACCGTCGATGCGATCTTGATCGGCGCGTTGCTCATTCACAACGTCCAGCTCGGTCCGCTGCTGATCGTCAACAATCCGGAGATCGTCTTTTCGATCGTCATGACCTACGGCGTCGCCAATTTCGTGATGTTCGCCATGATGATCGGCTTCATCCCCTATCTGGCCAGGTTGGTCGAGATTCCGCGGGCGTTTGTACTCTCGGCAGTGGCGGTGTTCTGCGTGATCGGCACCTATGCCGCGAACAACCGGATTCTTGATGTTTGGGTGTTGTTGTTCTTCGGCGTTCTGGGCGCAGTGCTGATGCGGTTGAAGCTGCCGCTCGGGCCATTCGTGATCGGATTTGTTCTGGCACCGATTGCCGAGGCAGAGATGCGCGCCGGGATCATGTTGACGAATGGCGCAATTCCTTCGCCGGCCGACTATCCCATCGCCGCAGTGATGCTGGCCGTGGCCGTGATGGTTGCGGTGATGCCGGTCATCATGCGTCTGCGCGGCGCCGCCCTGAAACGCCAAAATCAATGACCTTCGGAGAGAGAGGACCGACCATGACCTCCATCAATGTCACGCGCCGCGCGGCGCTTGCCTCGGGCGCCGCCGCTCTTGCCGCTGCTGCCCTGCCGCGCTTGGCCGGGGCGCAGGGTGAACATGGCTGGATCGATGCCCATTGCCATGCCTGGTCGGGCGACCTGGCCGCCTATCCGATGGCCGAGGGGCGCACGGCGGCGGATCTCAATCCGGCAGAAATGCCAACGGGCGGTTTGCTGAAAACGCTGGCACCGATGGGCGTAGGCCGCGTCGTGCTGATTCAGCACATCTGGTATCACGGCTTCGACAGTTCCTACCTCACCGACGCTGCCAAGGCTTCGCCGGCAACCTTCGCCGTCGTCGGCGCCGTGGGCGAGGCCGAGCCAAATGGCCCCGACATGATGCTCGAAAAGAAGGCCGAGGGGGTCAAGGGCTTCCGCGTGCGCGGGTTCGGCACCGCCGACTGGGTCGATGCCCCGGTGATGAACGGTATGTACGAGATGGCGGCGCGAGAACATCTCAACATCTGCCCGCTGATCCGCAACGACGCCAAGATGGACAATGACGCGCTGTTGCATCTGGCCGCGTTGAGCGAAAAGCACCCCGATACCGTGGTGGTGATCGACCATATGGGGACCGTGATGCCCGGCGATACCGAACAGCTGGGCAACCTGATCACCTTGGCGCGGTATCCCAAGGTTCACGTCAAGATTTCGGGCTTCAACAAGTTCGCACCACCACCCTATGACGCGCTCAAGGGCCAGATTGCGGCGCTGATCGAAGCTTTCGGGATCGAGCGGCTGATGTGGGGTTCGGACCTGCCGGTGCTGGAGTATGAGGCTCCGCACAATCTGGCCGCGGCCTTCGCGCTGATAGATTCTGGGCTGGGTCTTTCGGATGACGAAAAATCCACCCTGCTGGCAGGCACGGCAGAACGGGTGTTTTTCTAGAATGTCCGGCACCGATACCTTTCTCGGCTATCCGCGGCCCAGGGGGCGACCCGGAATCCGCAATCGTCTTCTGGTGCTGAACTGTACCGGGCTGACGGACGCGGCGGCCCGCCGTGTGGCCTTCGCCTTGCCTGGTTCGGTCTTTGCCAGCACGATGTACGGCATGGGCATGGTCGGCGCCGATGCGGGTTTTCACACCGCCGCGCTGGCTGGAATGGCAACTCATCCCAATTGCGGCGCGGTTCTGCTGATCGGTGCCGATCGAACCCGGCTTGACCAGATGATCGCAGTGGTTGAAGCCGCCAAACGCCCATTCGTGGCACTGGGGCTGGACGAGACGGGTCATGATGCACTTCTGCTTGGCCAGAGAGCGATCGCCGAAGGCGCGCGCCTCTTGCGTGATCTGTCGCTGGAGCGCCCCGTTGCCTGCCCGGTCTCGGAGTTGTTCCTCGCCTTCGAGTGCGGTCTTTCCGACCCGTCGTCCGGACTCGCGGCAAACCCACTTCTCGGTTGCATCGCGGACTGGCTGGTGGATTCGGGCGGTAGCGTGGTGCTGGGCGAAACCATTGAATGGCTCGGCACTGAGGATGAACTGGCGCGCCGCGCAGCCACGCCTGAGGTGGGCGAGACGCTGAAGCGCGTCGTCGCCGACCGGCTGGCATTGGCCCATGCCGCAGGCGTGGACCTGCTGGGCACCAATCCCAACGCCGCCAACATCAAGGCAGGGCTCAGCACCATCGAGGAAAAAGCCAGCGGGGCGGTTCTCAAGGCCGGCACCCGTGCAATTCAGTCGGTGCTCGCCTATGCCGAGGCGCCCGCGACGGCGGGCCTGCACTTCATGGACGCGCCCAGCTATTCGCCCGAATCCCTCACCGGTTTCGTAGCGAGCGGAGCACAGATGATCCTGTTCACCACCGGGCTCGGCAACAGTTATTGCAGTGCCTTGGCTCCAACGCTGAAGCTGACTGCCAATGCCAGGACCGCCGGGTCCCTTTCCCACCAGATCGACTTCGACGCCTCGGATGTCCTGGCTGGCCGCAGCTTGCAGGACGTCGCGCAGGACCTGCGCAAGCGCATCGTCGCCACTGCCTCCGGGCAGCTGACCTTCGGCGAGATCCTGGGCGAAGGCGCGGAATCCATCAGCCGCTTTGGAGCCGCCATATGACCGTAACTGCCCAGTCAGTCAGCCCCGGCGACAGGGTCGCCTATCTGCTCGCTGATGTGTCCGCGGGCGGGGTAGTGAAGGCCGCCACCGGCCTGCTCACCGCACGCGAAAACATACCGGCCTTTCACAAGATCGCCCTGCAGGACATCGCCGCTGGCGAAAGCCTGCATCGCGGCGGCTGGCTCATCGGCCGCGTCACTGCCGACATCCCGGCGGGCGCGCATGTGCATGTGCATAACCTCGTCAGTGCCTATTCGACGTCAAAGGAGACGAAATGACCGAATTGCCACGAGCTCTGGAAAAGGGGCTCTCTTTCAAGAGGAAACTGGCTGAAGGGCATGCCGTTTCGGGCGCATGGTCGACGCTTGGCTCACCGGAAGCTGCCTGCCTGATGGCCGCCGCCGGACTGGACTATTTGCTGATCGACCTCGAGCATGGCCGGGGCGGACTCGACGGCCTTGCGGCACAGATCCAGGCCTTGGCGGCGTTTGACACTGCAGTGATGGTCCGGCTGCCGGACCACGATGCAGGCAGCATCAAACGGTGTCTCGATCTGGGCGCCAACAGTCTGCTGGTGCCCCAGGTGGACACCGCAGCAATGGCGCAGGGCATTCTGGACAACGCACTGTTCCCGACCGAAGGGCGTCGTGGCGTGGCCGTCGGGGCGATACAGGCCGCTGACTGGGGGTATGCGGCAGAAGCCTATTTCAAGCATGCCAATGACGCGTTGACCGTGCTGATGCAGATCGAGTCGCCCGAGGCTGTCGCCAATCTCGATGAGATCCTGTCAATCGAACGGATCGACGGGCTGTTCGTGGGGCCGAATGATCTCTCGGCGTCCATGGGCCTGTTCCGCCAGTTCGACGCACCGGAATTCCGCAGGGTGTTTGACCGGGTTCTGGATGCCACTCTGGCTGCGGGCAAGGTCTTCGGCGCGCTGCCTGCACCCGCCCTTGAGGTCAAGACGCTGGTGAGCAGGGGCGCGCAGCTGGTTCCCGCCGGATCGGACCAGACCATGCTGCGCGGTGGGGCGCAGGCGTTGATCGCTACTCTCGCCGAAGCAGGAGATCACGGATGAACAGCACCGTCATCGAACCTCCGGTCTTGCCCTTTGCTGGCGACCAGGCCGTCAGGGAGGCATTCGCTACCCGCGACCCGGCGACCGGCGCCGTGGTTGGCCGTTATGCTGCGGCGACGTCCGAGGACATCGCCAGAACACTGGCGGCAGCGCGGCGCGGCTTCGCCGCATGGTCCGCGAAAACCGCAAACCAGCGGTGCGACCTGCTGGCCGAATGGCTGAACCGGATCGAGGCGCAGACTGAGTTGCTGGCTGGCGCTATGACGGAGGAGCAGGGCAAGCCATTGGCCGAATCCCGGGCGGAAATCGGCAAGTCGCTGCGCGAGGCGCGGCAGATGCTGAGTTTTGCCCGTGCCCATGGAGGCCGAACCCTTCCGGGGCGGGCGCCGGGATGGTCCAACACGATTCTGCGCCGTCCGCTGGGCGTCGTTCTGGCGATCACGCCGTGGAATTTCCCGGTGCTGACGCCGCTGCGCAAGCTGGTGCCGGCACTGGCTGCCGGCAATGCGGTGGTCCTGAAGCCTTCGGAATTTACTCCGGCCGCAGCGATGGGGCTGGTGCGCGCTGCGGAGGCTCTGCTGCCCCAGGGGACACTCTGTCTGGTCAATGGTGCGGGCGATGTGGCGGCGAGCCTCGTCGAGGCTGATGTCGATGCCATCTCCTTCACCGGATCGGTTGCGACCGGCCGCAAGATCGGTGCAGCCGCCGGGGGCAGGCTCGTTCCGGTTTCGCTGGAGCTCGGCGGCAAGAACGCGGCCATCGTCGACAAGGTGGCCAATCTGGACGCGGCGCTGGACGCGATCGCAGGCGCAGCCTTCCAATGCTCGGGTCAGCGCTGCACCGCGATCAGCCGGGTTATCGTCCACGCCGATGTCTATGCCGCTGCCTGCGACGGGCTGATCCGCCGCCTGACGGCGCTGAAGCCCGGGCCGGGCCGCGATCCTGAAACGACATTGGGGCCGATAACCACGCAAGCGCAGCTCGCTCGTGTGACAGACTTGGTTCGCGCAGCCGAAAGCGCGGGCGCGCGTGTGCTCACCGGCGGTCAGAAGCTGGCCGTGCCCGGTGCGCCCCAGGGGCTTTTCTTCGCCCCAACCCTGCTGGCGACCGATGACCCCGAAAATCCCGCGTCGCGGGAGGAGATTTTCGGACCGGTCCTGACGATCACCCGCTATCACGACGATGATGCAGCGCTGAGTCTCGCCAATGCGACCGATTACGGTCTGACCGCTGCGGTCTTCACAGACCGTTTGGAGTTCGCCCAGCGGGCGATGTCAGAACTTCAAACCGGCATGATCCACATCAACCATGGCACTGCGCCAGACGACAACATGCCCTTCGTCGGCATCAAGGATTCCGGTTTGGGAACCGGGTCCGTCGGTCCATCCACCCTCGATTTTTACACGACTGAACACGCCGCTTACGTCGCCTGCTGAAGGAGCCCGCAATGAAATTCACCGATATCGAGATTCGCGCCTGCCGCAGCGAGCCCGACCAGACGTACAGCCTCAAGGACGGCAAGGCGATCGATTTCGAGTTCCTGGCCATGCGCTTTCACACCGATGAGGGACTGAGCGTCGAGACTTTCGGCTTTGCCGGGCGCAGCGCACTGGCCATGGGCGCCGTCTCGTCGGAACTGTTGCGGCCCTTTTTCCTGGGGCGCGATCCCGATTACAGGGAACAGCATTGGCACGACTATCGTCGCTTCAACCGGGCCTGGAACTTCACGCCCAGCTATGTCTATGCGCCCTACGATATAGCCTGCCATCTGGCGCAGGCACAGGCGGCGGGGAAGCCTCTGTACAAGCATCTCGGCGCGGTGCGGGACAGCATCCCGATCTACGGCTCCTCGCTCACCCTGCCCACGGCAGAGGCCTATGCTGAAGAGGCCAAAGACTTGCAGGCGCGCGGATGGGCTGCCTACAAGTTGCATCCGCCGGCGGATCTCGAGGTGGCCTTCGAGGCACACCGTGCCTGCCGGGAGGCGGTTGGTCCTGATTTCCGCCTGATGAGCGATCCGGTCAACAATTTCAATCTACAGCAGAACATCCATTTTGGCAGAATGCTCGAAGAGTTGAACTTTTACTGGCTGGAAGAGCCAATGTTCGACGAATGCCACGGATCCCTGCGGTCGCTCCGCGACACGTTGAAAATCCCCATCGTCGGTGGCGAAACCTCGGAGAACCACCCCGCGGGCGTTGCCGAGCTGATCGCCAGCCGCGCCATCGATATCGTGCGCGGCGACGCGTCGTGGTCCGGCGGGATCACCGGACTGATGAAGACAGCGCATCTGGCCGAAGCCCATGGCATGAATTGCGAGATCCATACCGCGATCTATCATCCGCTGGAGCTGGTGAACCTGCATTGCGCCGCCGCGATCCGCAACAATGAGTTTTTTGAGGTTCTGGTGCCGGAGAAATTGTTCGCCATCGGCCTGAAAGAGCCGATCGACATTCGCGATGGCCAAGCCCATCTGCCGCAGAAACCCGGGCTCGGGATCGAGTTGGACTGGGACTTCATCGACAATGCAACACTGAAGGTCTTTTGATGACCAAGATAGCCCGGCATGACAGACCCGCAAGGGTCGTGAACGAAGAACGCAGGCGGCGCTGGCGTCAGTTGGCGGTCTATGCCGCGCTGACTGTGATCACCTTTGTCTTAGTGTTCCCGATCCTGTGGATGGTCTCGGTGTCGCTCAAGCCCACCACCGAGACCTTTTCGCTGCCGCCGCGCCTTATCCCCGACGAGCTGCACTGGGGTGGGTATGCGAAGGTGCTGGCCGACCCAAAGTTCCGCACCTTCCTGATCAACAGCTATGTCGTCGGGCTTGCGGTGACCTTCCTGTCACTGGTGATCGGAACGCTCGCCGCTTTCGCCTTCTCGCGTTACCGCTTTCTGGGTGACCGGGTGGCCAAACTCTTTGTCATCACCACCCAGATGGTGCCGACGATCACACTGCTGATCCCATTCTTCGGCGTGATCGTCTTTTTGGGTGTCTATGACACCCTATGGGGTCTGATTCTGACCTATCTGACATTCGCGCTGCCTTATTCCATCGTCATGATGAACGGCTACCTCGACACGATCCCCAAGGATTTTGACGAGGCCGCCGCCATTGACGGCTGCACACCATTCGGCGTGCTCGTGCGTGTCCTGCTGCCGGTGGCGATGCCAGGAATCATTTCAACTGCGGTCTATACTTTTTTGTTGGCCTGGAACGAGTTTCTTTTCGCCTTGGCTCTGACCCGGTCCCTGGAGGTGCGCACTGTCCCGGTGGGGATTTCGATGATGGTCGGCGAGTTCGGCCTCAAGTGGGACGAGATGATGGCGTTCTCGGTGATCGGCTCTCTTCCGGTGCTGATCCTTTTCATGCTCGTTCAGAGATTTGTCGTCGGCGGCCTGTCCGCAGGCGGCGTTAAGGGGTGAGGAACCTGCAAACCGGGCAATACGCCCACGCAACAATATGGAGGAGACTACAATGATGAAAATCCGGCTCCGCGCATGGGCGCTTGCCCTCGCAACGACGCTGACGCCACTGGCATCGCAGGCTGGCGAAATCGAATGGCTGCAATGGTTCGCAGCCGAGGAAACGACCGGCTTCTACGACAAGCTTGTCGCCGATTTTGAAGCTCAGCACCCCGACATCACCGTCAAGCTGGTCACCCAGCCCTTCGGCAAGGTCCGCGAGAGCATCGTGACGGACAATGCGATCGGCGTGGGCTCGGACGTGCTGGGGCTCAATATGCCATGGACCAAGGAGTTCCTCGACATCGGCATTCTGGAGCCCCTCGACGACTACCTGGCTCGCGAGGACAACAGTTTTGCGACCGACGACCTCATCGAGGCCCCTTTGGGCAAGATTGACGGCAAGACCTGGATGGTGCCGCTCAATGCCTTCCCCTTCGTGATGCATGTCAATATGGAGCTTGTGCGCAAGGCCGGGTTCGACGCCCCGCCCACCAACTGGGAGGAATTCGCTGCGCAGGCAAAGGCAATCTCGGCGCTTCAGGATGGCATCTCCGGCATTGGAATGCCGTTTTCCTCGCAGCCGCCATCGAACGGCCCCATCCTCACCTTCCTGCCGTTGCTCTATGCAAATGGCGGGCGGATCATGGATGGCACCACGCCCAATTTCGACAATCCCAAGGTTGTCGAGACCCTACAGTTCCTCAAGGACATGAATGATGCGGGCAGCATCGCCCCCGGCGCAGCCTCCCGTACCGGCGGCGTCGATCTGGAAGAGTTCATCGCCGGGCGCACCGGCTTCCTGATCTCCCCGGGTGTGCACTCCAGCTCGATCACCAGCCGCAATCCGGACCTGGATTACACGCTGGTTCGTGTGCCCTCGAACGGCGAAAAAGCCTATCGCGTCCATGGTTGGGAACTCGGCATCTCCGCCGACAGCGACAACAAGGAAGACGCCTGGACCTTCGTGAACTATCTGCTTTCGCCAGAAGTCAACGCGAAAGCCGCCGTGGCCGCCAACGCGCTGCCGGGCAATCTCGCCGCGCTCGACGCCGTGCGCGAGGGCGCGGACGAGACGCTGATCAAGCAGATGGAAATCCTCGAAGGCGACACCCCCGTCGAGGAGATGCGCCAATCGCCGAAGGCAGCGGGGAGCTGGTCAGTCATGACCGAGGAACTCCAGGCCATGCTGCGCGGCGACAAGAGCCCAGAAGAGGCCGCGGCCGCCGTGCAGGCGCGCTGGCTGGAGCTTGCACAGTAAGACTCATGGGCCGGGCACATCGTTGCTCGGCCCTCCTGCCCAAAAGGACGAACCAGTGATCGCAACGCTTCGCCAAATGACCACCCAGGGCACGCCCTATCTGTTCGTGCTACCGGGACTGGTGATCCTCGGCGCACTGCTTTCGGTGCCGCTTTACAAGGTGGTCGAATACTCACTCTACGACAACGTGATCGTTGAGCGTAATCCCACCTATGTCGGCCTCGACAACTATACTACGCTCTTGTCTGACCCTGGTTATTGGAGCGCGGGCCTCAACACCGTGGTCTTCACCGTGGGTTCGGTTCTGGGCCATATGATTGTCGGCATCGGGCTGGCGCTTCTGGTCAACGCCGATATCAACGCGCGCGCCCGGACCTTCTTTCGTTCGATGCTGGTGCTGCCGTGGATTTTCACCGCCGTCGTGGTCGCCCTGAACTGGCAATTGCTGCTCAATCCCTTTGGCCTGATCAACTATGTCTTGCAATGGCTGGGACTGATATCTGAGCCCCTCGACTGGCTGGGCAACCCCGACTACGCCATGTGGGCGCTTTTGTTGATTTCCACCTGGCGCGGCTATCCCTTCATCATGGTCAGCTTCCTGTCGGGTCTGCAGACCGTTCCCAAGGAGCTCTACGAGGCCGCCGAAATCGACGGTGCCGGATTCTGGCACAAGTTCTGGCACGTCACCTTGCCGCAGCTGAAACCGGTGATCTACGGCGTTGCGCTGCTTGATCTCATCTGGACCTTCCAGCTGTTTCCGCTGGTCTGGCTCTCGACAGGCGGGGGACCGGGGCGCGCGACGGAGGTTCTGTCCACGCTCACCTTCCGCCTCGCCTTTGTCGACTTTCAATTCTCTCAGGCGGCCACCGTCGCCGTTTCGATCCTCATCATCTCGGCTGCTTTCACGTTGCTCTATCTGCGCAACGAAGCACGCCGCGTGTAAGACCCGGAGTTCCCATGTCACGCATTGAAATCCGAAACCTCGTAAAGATGTACGGCACGCATCAAGCTTTGCACGGGATCGACATCTCTATCCAGCCGGGCGAGTTCTGCGTTCTCGTCGGTCCCTCGGGTTGCGGCAAGTCAACCACGCTCCGCATGGTGGCGGGGCTGGAGACCATCTCGGGCGGCGAGATCGTCATCGGCGAGCGCGTGGTCAACGGGCTTAGGCCGAAGGAACGCGGCATCGCCATGGTGTTTCAGAACTATGCGCTTTACCCGTCGAAGACGGTCTACAACAACATGGCGTTCTCGTTGCAGCTGTCGAAAATGCCGAAAGCCGAAATCGACCGCCGCGTGCGCGAGGTGGCCGAAATCCTCGAGCTGACACAATTGCTCGATCGCAAGCCTGGCGCCCTTTCCGGCGGTCAGCGCCAGCGTGTCGCCATGGGACGCGCCATCGTCCGCGACCCCGAGGTGTTCCTCTTCGACGAACCGCTGTCCAACCTCGATGCCAAGCTCCGCGGCCAGATGCGGGCCGAGATCAAACGCCTGCACCAGAGGCTGAAAAACACGATCATCTATGTCACCCACGACCAGGTGGAGGCGATGACCCTGGCCGACCGCATCGTCATCATGCGAGACGGGCGGATCGAGCAGCAGGGTACCCCTGACTCAATCTTCCACGATCCCGACACTGTTTTCGTGGCCGGGTTCATGGGCAGCCCGGCAATGAACCTGATCGACTGCATGGTGACGCCGGACGGGTTACGGTTGGGCGAAACAGACCTCGTCTGCACCACGCCCGAAGGGCTGCGCGCCGGTGACCGCGTGACCTTCGGTATTCGCCCGGACGATGTGCGCCCGGCTGCGGACCTGCCGAACGGCGTGCCCGCCACTTTGCCGGTGGATCTAATTGAACAGCTCGGCACCGAGAAGCTTCTCCATTTTCGCGCCGGCCCGCATGATCTCATCGGCAAGACCGGAGGCCGGATGGATATGGCTGAAGGCAGCGCGCAGACGCTGGCTTTCGACATGGCGCACGCCTTCTTCTTTGATGCGAACACCGGGCGGCGTATTCGATGAGCGGCCCGGTCAAGCCGGTCGGCCTCGGCTTTGGCCTGCTGGGGACGACCAACGCCGCTCCCATCCCGGATGAAAGCGCCGAAGAGATGTTTGCCGCCGCCTGGGAGATGGGCATCCGTCGCTTCGACACCGCTCCGCTCTATGGCGGGCGGCTCTCGGAGGAGCGCCTGGGACGCCTGCTGCGCGGCCGCTCTCGCGACGACTATGTTCTATCCAGCAAGGTCGGACGCTACCGCGGCTACGCAGCGACAGTGGTCAATCCGATGAACAATCCCGGGGACTGGCACGACTACTCGCGCGACGCCACGTTCCGTTCGGTTGAGGAGAGCCTGAAGCTTCTGGGCACCGATCATCTCGACATCGTGTTCGTTCATGATTGCGATGCGCATCTTTCCGAGGCGCTGACCGGCGCGCTGCCTGCGTTGACCGAGCTCAAGGCGCAGGGGGTCGTGGGCGCAATTGGCTGCGGCAGCAATGTCGCGGCCACCCATCTCGCACTGCTTCGGAAGATCGAGCTGGACGTGCTGATGGTTGCGGGGCGTTTCACGCTGCTGGACCAGAGCGCGGCTGATCTGCTCTTCCCGTTCTGCCTGGCGCGCGGCGTGCGCGTGGAACTGGCGGCGCCATTCAATTCGGGCATCCTTGCCACCGGTCCGGACGTGGAGGCCACGCGCTTCGATTATCAGCCGCCGGATGCAGCGCTGCGTGCCCGAGTGCGGGCCATTCAGGCCATCTGTCAGGCTGAATCAGTTACCCTCAAACGCGCCGCCCTGCACTATTCGGCATCGCATCCGGCGGTCACAAGGCTGGTGCTGGGGCTCGTCCACCCTGAGGCTCTGCGATCAAATCTCGAAGATCTGTCGACGCCGGTGCCAGGCAGGCTCTGGCCTGCGCTGGAGCCTCTGGGCATTCCCGATCCCACAGAAAGCATAAAACGATGAACACTGCCATTGACGCTCATGTCCACATCTGGAACCGCGCCCGGGGCGAAACCTTCATCGCCGAAAAGCAGTTCCCCGCCCTGACGGGCAAGGCGTTCCTGCCTGAAGACCTCATGCCCGTCCTGGCTGCAACAGGCGCCGGGAGCGCCGTGCTGGTTCACGGACCTGCCACGGTGGCGCATGCGCATTATTGTCTCGAGCTCTGTCACCGATACGAGATGTTCCGCTCCGTTGTCGGCTGGGTTGACTTGCGCGATCCCGATTGTCTTTCGCAGCTTGCGGGGCAGGCTGGAGACACGGCTTTTCGCGGTGTGCGTTTCACGCCTCTTCTGGATGCAGATCCCAGGGGGTACCTGCGAAGTGATGCTGCACTCTCGATCTGCTCGGCGCTGCAGGCGCAGGGCCATCTGGTCGAGGTCCTCGCCCCACAGGCGCTGTTGAGATCGGTCGCGGCCCTTGCTCTCGCTTTCCCCAAACTTCCCGTGGTGCTGGCCCATTTCGGCCTGCCTGATGGAAACCCGGACGGCTTTGGCGCGTGGCGCCAGTCGATGTCGCATCTGTCGCGTCACTATAACGTCCACGTCAAACTGTCGGGGCTTCCCCTGACCGGGGATGCCGACCGTGACCGTAAGATGGCGCGGGATCATGTCCTTCCCTTGTTGGATTGTTTCGGTCCTCACCGGCTGATCTATGCGAGCAACTGGCCGGTAGCGACGGCGCTGGCAAAGCCTGAATACTGGAGAGATCTGCTGCAAGCCACTCTGCAGGAGGCATCGCTCGACGAGGTGCGGCAGGCTGCGATCTGGCGCGGCAATACCGAGCGTCTCTACTGAAGTCGGGGCTGTATCGGATAGCATGCCGATCGCACCCATCCCCGACGCCGCATGCTTCCATCGTCAGGAGGGGAGAAGCATTTTCCGATACAGGCCTCACCATCTTGCTGATGCGGCGATGAAGGAGGTCGGATGGGCGATCCGAAAATCGATCAAGAAGTTGCGCAATCGCCCGACGCGAGAAGCTTTCATTTCGCTTCGCGGGAAAAGTGTGGTCAGTGCGGGACTGGCAATTCAAGGCCGATGGCGGGCGTTCGGTGTTGGAGTCTGTGCCCCAGGGACAGATGGCCGCTCAGTTTTCCAAAGCTTCCGCAGTGAAAACCTCGGCTGCCTTATCCGCACCACCCGGAGCTGAAAGCAGTATCTGCGGGTTCCAATAGTCGCGATAGTGTGCAATGCGCCTGTCACGCAGTCTGACACCAGAGACACAGTCCTGATTATAGGCAGCACCTGTTGCTTTAGCTCCTCTGGACACGAGCATTCAAATACCAGGACTTCCCCGGAGGGGTAGACGGTATCAAGCGTCAATTCCCCGAATTCCAAGACGGGCGCGAGAAGAGCGAAATGGCGGGCAAGGGCCGCATCGTGGCCGGTGCAAATCCATCGCGAGCGCAGCTTGCATGCCAGACGACCGCGATCGCTGCCGCGCTACGGGCGTTGGGCTGAAGGTCATCCGGCTGATGTCAAGATAATCACTTGACCGTCGCAGCCGCAGGCGCTTCGCCGCGCAGATGTTGCGCGGCGAGTGACCTGTGTGCTCGTTATGCTGCCGGTGTCCGCGCTATAACCTTGATTTCGAAGTCGAAACCCGCCAGCCAATTGACGCCGACTGCTGTCCAGTTCGGGAAGGGGGGCGCGGTGAACACGGTATTCCGCACTTCCATGATCGCTTCAAACTGGCTCTCCGGGTCAGTGTGGAAGGTCGTCACGTCAATGATGTCGTCGGTGGTGCAGCCGGCAGCCCCAAGAACAGCCTTCAAATTATCGAAGGCGAGGGCTACCTGTTTCTTGAAATCAGGTTCCGGCGATCCGTCTTGGCGGCTGCCAACCTGGCCGGACACGAAGACCAGATCACCAGATTTGATCGCTGCTGAATAGCGATGCTTCTCATAAAGGGCGTGACGTTCTGAGGGAATTATGGCTTCGTTCTGAGTTGGCATGGGAACTTCTCGTGTCTTGAGTGGAGCGGATGAAAGCAATGCATACGATGCGTATGTGAATAGTGGCATACGCAACGTATGTCAAGTAATATACGAACCGTATGTGAAGGCAGGAAGTACATGGCTGGAAAGACCCGGGCAGAGAAGATGGAAGAGACGCGCGCAAAGCTCATCGCGGCTGCCCGGAAAGCCTTCGCAGAGAAGGGGTTTCATGCAGCATCGATGGATGAGCTGACGGCCGATGTCGGCCTTACACGAGGAGCGCTCTATCACAATTTTGGAAGTAAGGTCGGCTTGCTGGCGGCTGTGGTGGATCGGATCGACTCTGAAATGGCGACGAAAGCGCGGGCGCTCGGGCAGATCGCAGGTGGCGGATGGAGCGGTCTTCTGGCGGAAGGTGTTGCCTATATCGAGATGGCCCTTGAGCCAGAAGTACAGCGGATCGTCCTGCTAGACGGTCCGGCAGTGCTGGGAGATCCCTCCGGTTGGCCCAGTCAGAACCGATGTCTACAGGCCACAATCGCGACTTTGCACGACCTTGCAGCAGATGGTCGGATCAAATCTGCCGATATAGAGGGGCTCGCGCGCCTGTTGAATGGGATGGCCTTGAACGCCGCGCTCTGGGTTGCTGCCAGTGAGGACGCGCGCGCAACCCTGCCGAAGGCCGTCGCTGCCTTTGAATGTTTGGCGTCTGGTGCGTTGAAATAGCTTTCTATCGCCTTTTGGCAGGGCTGGTTGATCAGCATTGCTTGCTGTTTGCTGAGAAGCCCAGATCTAAATCCAGCGCGCCCCTTCGGTCACATCCATGGCAGGCCATCTGCAACTCATCGTGTCGGCCCGCATAGCGTTCTTCATATTTCATTGCGATCTCCTCGACGAAACAGCGCGAAGGGTATGCATCAAAGCTGATATTGAACATTGGTGACATGCCTTCTGCCTCTCACACATCGCCGAGTGTCAACTCGTTGAGGCTTTTGGCTAGTTGCCAACTGCCGCCATGCCCTTTTCGGAGAACACGACGTCGCGCCCGCGCAATCCAGCCATCATGCGGCGCACCACGACGGGGTTGGCGGCCATCGTCATGGCGTTTGAGCAGCGAGTTGATGACGTATTCAAGCCCAGGCCTTCTGACGCTTCAATTCCTGAGCATGGAAGAACGCCTGCACGATTTGCATGAGCTTCGCAAGCGCTTGCGCCCCCCTCTTCTCCGCACATCATCGCAGCCCGGAGAGAGGCCACTCTAGCGAATGGTTGGCACACACCGCAGCTTTCGCTGCAGGAGAAGATGTTGTTTGTTGATCCCCCGGCCACGGCTCAATCGGCCTCAGCCATGGCCCGAAAGCTTGTTCTTCTGTCGGCGGATGAAGAAGCGGCGCTATTGCGGAAGTCCGCATCAATCTGCGTGGCTGGGTCAGTTACGTGTACAAATATGCGCAAGGCAAAGTCTGATCCCGGATTCTGAGCTTGTCCCAGGTGATCTGAGCCTCCGACAATTTCGACTTCTGCATGGGGCTCTCCAACTCCCATAGCAGGGATCGTAAATCGAAAATTCCGGTCCAGAACGTTCCAAAAATCGGGTGGCACGTCAGCGCTGGGCGACCGTTGTCTTAATGTTGTCGAGTGAGACCAGCGGACAGATCCGCGACCTATCCGCGACCGTTTGACCCTATCAATATAGTGGTCATGGCAACACTTCAGGCCGGCGGGCAGCAGCGTCAAGCCGTTGTGAGGAATTGCGCTGGCCCGTCGATGGCGGCAAACTTGGGAGGCAAGCTCGACAATTGGGGGGATCGGAATTGAAAAGGATGGGGGGCCCTACCAAGGGGCGTTCGAGGGGAACGATCCTGCGCCATGCCGGAGATGCGCTGGAAGGGAATCTCAAACCGGTTGTCTGGATCACTGCGCCTGCAGGCAGCGGTAAATCCGTCTTTGCGAAGCAGATTTGCCGTCGGTCCGGTGGTGTATGTATATGGTTGCGCGCCGAACCGCGCATGGCCGACATGGGCATGTTTCTGACCTCTCTCGAGTCTGCTTTCCGCAATGCGCTTGCGAAGCGCGACCTGCCCGCTCTGGCCTCGCAGGATATCGCATACCCTGTCGATTATCTGCGCCGACTAATCGCAGCCGGCAGCCAAGACAGCCGTATCACCATTGTGCTGGACGATCTTCACGGTCTGCCCGCCGACGCGCCACTGCATCAGGCGCTTGCAGACGCCATTGCCGATGACACCGGCGATGTCCGGCTCATTCTGGTTTCACGGGAGACGCCGCATCCCGCCTGGTTGAGGTTCAACGCTGCCGGCAAGGTTGTGACCGTCGATTTCAACACGTTGAAGCTCAGCGAAGCCGAAGCATCAGAACTAATGATTCAGCTGGGTGGCGATTGCGGCGGCTGGACCGCGTCGAGCCTGGTACAAGCCTCCGGCGGATGGATGCTCGGTGCGTGCCTGCTTCTGCAATCCGCGATGCCGCGCAAGGTCAATGATGCCGCCGACCTCCTTTCACCTGACTCCACGGACCTGTTCAATCTCATCGTTCACGAACTGATCGAGCCGCTCTCGGACACGGACCGCACCATGCTCTGCAGAATGGCACGGCTGCCCAATCTGCCGGTTCGGATCGTAGCGCACGCGCTTGGGCTGCCGCGCGGCGACAAGCGTTTGGTGAGGCTGGCGAACAGATTGCTCTTCGTCGAACGGGACGGCCGTGACAGGTTGCAGATTCACGACCTACTCAAGGCGGCGCTTCGCCACCACTATTCAGACCTTGTCGATGAGGGCAAAGCTGCGGAACTCGCCACGAGAGCGGGTAAGATGTTGCTTGAGGACGGGGATGTGGGCGAAGGTTTGCTGCTTCTATCGTCATCCGCCGCATGGGCTGCTCTCAAGAGAGCGGTCATCGAACATGCACCGGCGCTCAGCGAACAGGGCGAACTCGGTGTGATCCTGACAGCACTTGAACCGATGCCGGAGGCGGAGCGGGAAACGAACCTCACTATGCGCTACTGGTATGCGGCTGCGCTGCTCAACGTCAATCCGATCAAAGCGCGGGAATTATTGACGCCCATGCTCGAAACCGCGCGGCGGGTTCGCGCAAACGAACTGCTTATCCCGATCTGGACGACACTCGCCGATGCAATCTGGCTGGAATGGATGGACTGCTCCCTGTTCGATCCCTTGATAGAAATGCTGCCCGAACTCGCAAAGCGCGCAAAGAAGCAGGGACCGACCTATGAGGCCATGCTTGCGCGCGGTGCGTTCGCCGCCATGTCGTTTCGTTGCCCCGATCACAAGGATTTTTCATACTGGGAGCAACGCAATCTCGACTTCTATGGCCAGCGCATACCCCGCCACGAGACTATCAGGCGAGGCATCCACTTGCTTTTTCGTTATTGCTACGGGGAAGGGCATCGTTGGAAGGCGGATCAGGTTCGCACACGCCTGAATCAGGTCTTTGACGAAGAAACCGCCTCGGTCGCAGATATCTGCACCCGCTATGTGGTGACGGCGGAGTTCCTTTCGATCTTCGACGCATCCGGCGACGAAACCTTTCGCGCATTGGAAATGGGGATCGAGGCCAATGCCCGGCACCAACAGACCTTCTGGGACGGAACGCTGATCAATGCCGCACTTTTCAAGGCTCTGTCACTGGAGGACCGTGAACGGGCGCGGCGTTATCTGGGGCTGCTTGCCGCCAGGCTTGGGCCGCATGCACACCCCAACCATGTCGCCTTTCATCAGCATTTTTCCGCCTGGAACCACTGGCTCGACGGGGAACGCGAGGCGGCGCTCGCCCTGCTCCTGCCTGCCTATCGCACGGCTGAGCGCAGTGGCATGGCGATGTTCCCGGTTCATTATGGCAACGCGGTCGCCGCCGTTCTTCAAAGCCTCGGCCGCCGGCGCGAGGCTCTGGCATGGCTACGCCGCTCACGCCGGGCCGCGGAAAGGCAGAGCAGCCCACTGCTGGTTTTCCTGAGCGGTCTGCGCGGCGCTTCGCTGGCGTTGACGAGTGCCAATCCGGAGCGCGCGAAACCCTATCTGCGAGCGGCGCTCGCGGCCGGCGCCATCATGCGGTTCTATCTTCATGCCTGGACCAGCCGGTCCGAGATGGCCGCCCTGATGCGCTTTGCGATCCTGAACGATATCGAGGCCGACTACGCCCGGGAGTTGATCCGTGTGCTTGGGTTGGCCGGAGAAATGCCGCCCGAGGCGGATCTCGCCAATGTGCAGATCGTTTCGCTCGGACGGTTCGATGTCCTGCAGGGTGGCGGCTCGCGCCTGACATCGGGAAAACTCCCGCGCAGCCCTATCGCGCTCGCCGTGCATTTGATCGCCGCCGGACCAGAGGGCGAAGCAAGCGAGGCTCTGGCCGACCGGCTCTGGCCCGACCTCAATGCAGACGAAGCGCGCAAGCGGATGAAATCGACCGTCTATAGGCTGCGGCAGATGGTGGGCACGTCGGAAGCCATCGTCACGGCTGGCGGCCGTATTTCCTTCGATCCCGAGCATGTGTCCATCGATGCGTGGGAGCTGATGACGCTGGCAACGGCGCCCGGCTGGACGGCGGAGGCCCGCCATGCGGAGGCGCTGCGCCTTTATCGCGGGCCGTTCGTCTATCACTACGCCGATGATACGGGGCTTATCTCTTACGAACACAAGCTTGAGGAAGCGGCAATCGAAGCGTGCACGGCCTTTGTCCGTGCGCTCAGCGTGGCGGGGGACTGGTCGCGCGCATTGCGCGTTTCGCGTGAAGGGCTGGAACGCCTCGGCTTCCGCGAAACTCTCCATGACCTGGCAACCGAGGCCGCTGAACATCTCGGTGTCGACTTTGATGCCGGCGCTTCGGATGTCAGACTCTATAGCTGACCTTGAAACGTCAATAACCAGAGGTCGTGCCAAATTCGTGGCTTGAGCCGACCTCAGATACCCTCCGTTCAACCTGTTGCGATCTGGCAACAGGTTGAACGGATCTCAAGAAAATTTCACGGTGTAGAACAAGCTGTCAGATCCGCGACCCATCCGCGACCCTCTCCCCTTATGCGTCATTCAACAGGATTCACCGCGCGCCACGGCGGGTCGGTTGAAGCATTGAAGGGGGACACCGCATTATGCCGAAGACGGTCGGAAGAGTCAGCATCAACACCTTGTCCAGGGCGCTGTTATGCTCGACGGCGATTGCGGGCTGTCTGCTTGGGGCCAGCGTCCCCGCCATGGCGCAGTCGATCAACTGGGACGGGGACACGTCCTCCGACTGGGGCACCGCCGACAACTGGGACCTGGGAGTGGTTCCGACCGGTGTGCTCAACGTTTACCTGAACGGAGACGGCGCCGATCCCGTTATCGATGGCGTCGTCATGGGCGGGACAGCCCATGCGGGCACCATCATTTTCGGAAGCACGCCCGCATCGCCCGGCAGCCTTCTCTTCGACAATGGCGGTCGACTGGAGAGCGGCACCGCCTATGTCGGGGATGCGGCAAGCTCCCAACACAGTATCCGCCTGCAGGGCGCCTCCTCATGGGAGGTGACGGGAACGATCTTTCTCGGCAGCGTGTCACAGGGCAATCTTGCTGTCACGGCTGCCAGCACAATGACAAGCTCCGATGCGGTGTTGGGCATGGGAGCGTTTACCTATGGTATCGCGACCGTACAGAATGCCGGGTCGTCCTGGGATGCCGGCGAGGATCTGACGGTGGGGCGAAACGGGACGGGCCAGCTCTTCATCCTGGACCAGGGCGTGGTCGGCGCCGAGTATGTTGCCCTTGCCGAAGAAGCCGGCAGTACCGGTGTGGTCCTGGTCAACGGAGCTGGCTCGCAACTGATTGTCGATCATAGTCTCGATGTCGGTGAAGGCGGTGAGGGTCAGCTGGCGATCACGGATGGCGGCTATGTGTCCAGCAGCGATATCGCCAGGATCGGCCGCGATACCGGTTCCCAGGGCGCTGTCCAGGTTGCGACAAACGGTGTGTGGGATCACGCGGGCACGATCGTCGTCGGCGGCGAAGGGGAGGGCTATCTGACCATCGACGTCGATGGCGCCGTGAACAGTGTGAACGGCATCATCGGGCAGACATCCGGCTCTGTCGGTTCTGCTCTTGTCGGGGGTACCTGGACCAATACGGGCTATATCACCGTGGGCCAGTCGAGCCTTGGCGAAATGCGCATTGCGAACGGGCAGGTCACAAGCAGCTTCGGCATTATCGCCGACAATGCCGGTGCCGATGGCAGTTCGGTTACGGTCGATGGGGCGAGCGCATCCTGGAATGCCAATGACGGGCTCTATGTCGGCGATGGCGGCGACGGGCGGCTCGATATTATCAATGGCGGCTTGGTGACGGCTGATGAAGTGGAGATCGGTGGCGGTGGCGGCACGCAAGGCGCCGTCCTTGTGGATGGAGCTGGCTCGCTTCTCGATGCCGTAAATGTGCTTTCGGTCGGGGTTGATACGGTCGGCAGCCTGCAGGTCGTCAATCGCGCTCGCGCGACCACCTACAGGGCGCGGATCGGATCGGATGCGGACGGGGTGGGCACCGTAACGGTCGATGGAAGCGGATCATCCTTTGATGTGGATGAGAACCTGTATGTGGGCTGGAGCGGGAATGGCCGTATCGACGTGGTGAACGAGGGGCAGGTCGAAGCCGATATTCTTATCATAGCAGAGAACCCCGGCAGCGCCGGTGATATTCTGGTCGACGGTGCCGGTACGGTACTCAGCGCCAATGAGTTGCTCGTCGGCTGGGAGGGCGACGGCGCGCTGACGATCAGCAACGGTGGCCGGGTCAACAGCACGCACGGCTATGTCGCCCAGCTTGACACCTCATCCGGTTCCGTGACGGTGACCGGCCCGGGATCCTCATGGTGGCTCACCGGTGCCAGCGGCAATCTGTTCGTCGGTGAGGAAGCTGAGGGGACGCTCGTCGTCGCCAATGGGGGGTTGGTGAACCAGGATGCCGGCGATGCCCATATCGGTGCTGGAACCAATCTCGCCGGTTTGGGCAACGTGCTTGTTACGGGTCCCGGTTCGGAATGGGTTACGAGCGGCCGAATTTATGTCG
Organism: Nitratireductor kimnyeongensis; assembly: GCF_019891395.1. Classification (NCBI taxonomy): domain Bacteria; kingdom Pseudomonadati; phylum Pseudomonadota; class Alphaproteobacteria; order Hyphomicrobiales; family Phyllobacteriaceae; genus Nitratireductor; species Nitratireductor kimnyeongensis. The sequence continues at coordinate 1,963,549 of NZ_CP078143.1, forward strand.
GCTCGAGCAATAGTGGCACCGTTACGATTGCCGACGGCGGATCGGTGGAGAGCGCAGAACTGCTCATCGCCTCTGCCAGCGGCTTTGCCGGTACGCTAAATATCGGCGCGGTATCGGGCGGCACCGCCGCCGGCGCGGGCACGCTCAGCACCTCGGCCGTGGCCTTCGGGGACGGTGACGGCACTTTGGTGTTCAATCACACCGACAGCGGCTATGACTTCAACACCTTCCTGGCTTCGTCGGGAACCGGTACGCACCAGGTTCTGCAGGAAGCCGGCGTGACGCTTTTCAGTGGCGACTGGTCGGCATTCAATGGCACCACGACGGTTTCAGGTGGCACGCTGATGGTCAATGGCCTCCTCAACGGCGCCATTCAGGTGGGTGGTGGCGTTCTTGGCGGTACCGGGGCTGTAGGCGATCTGGCACTCAACTCCGGGGGCGTGCTGGCGCCCGGCAATTCCATCGGCACGATCAATGCTGCCGGCGCGGTCATCAATCCCGGCGGGGTCTACGAGGTCGAACTCAACGACGGTGGTTTCGTCGCCGGCGTCAACAACGATCTGCTCGCAGTCACCGGCGCAGTGACGATCAACGGCGGCACCGTGCATGTGACGCGGGAGAACGGCACCGATGACGGCTCGACCTACACGCCGGGCACCTACACCATCGTCAGGGCCGGCGCGCTGACAGGAGCCTTCGGCGCCGTGACAGACGACTTCGTCTTCCTCGATTTTGTCGACAGCTATGACTATACGCTCAACGAGGCGTACCTGACTTCCAGCATGGCAGTCACCAGCTTCTGTGTCGTGGGGATGAGTAACAATCAATGCGCGGCTGGCGAGGGTGTGTTTTCACTTGGCAGCGGCAATAGCGTGTTCGATGCAGTACTCGGTCTCTCCGCCGCCGAAGCTCCGGTTGCCTTCGATCTGCTCTCGGGCGAGATTCACGCTTCTGCCCAGACCGGGCTTCTGGAGGACAGCCGTTTCCCGCGCGAGGCGACGACGGATCGGCTGCGCGTGGCGCTCGGCGGTTTGGGAAGCGATAACAGCGCCCAGATCGAGAAGCGGATCTCCGAGAGTTTTGGCCTCTGGGGTCAGGGGTACGGATCTTGGGGCCAATGGGACAGCGACGGCAATGCTGCCACCATGGACCGCAATATCGGCGGGTTCCTAATGGGCGGAGACGCACTGGTCTGGGACAATGTGCGCTTCGGTGTCCTGGCGGGCTATTCCCGCTCTAGTTTCAGCGCCGATGACCGGTTGTCCTCGGGTTCGGCTGATACCTATACATTGGGCATCTATAGTGGGGGAGGATGGGATGCCTTCACCCTGACAGGCGGGTTTGCCCATAGCTGGCACAGCCTCAACACGTCGCGGACGGCGTCTTTCTCGGGCTTCTTGGATAGCCTCAGCGCCTCCTATGATGCCCGGACCCTTCAAGCTTGGGGTGAAGCCGCCTATAGCTTCGAGGCGGGTGGAGCACGGTTCCAACCCTTCGCCAATCTTGCCTATGTGAACCTGTCCACCGATGGCTTCACCGAAACTGGTGGTGCGGCCGCGCTGACTGCGTCCTCCAATGTGGTCGACGCGACCTTCACCACACTGGGCCTACGCGCCGAGACCGATGTATCGCTTGGCGACATGAACGCCACACTGCGCGGCATGATGGGCTGGCGGCACGTCTTCGGCGGCGCTCCGGCTAGAAATATGGCTTTCGCCTCGGGGGGCGATGCTTTCACCATTGCAGGCGTACCGATGGCGCAGAATAGTCTGGTGCTCGACGCGGGGCTCGATGTGAATCTCAACGAAAACGCTATTTTGGGCTTTGCCTATGGCGGTCAGTTCGGCTCCGGCGTTCAGGATCACTCGGCCAACCTCAATCTGAGCGTACGATTTTGATCGTCGGGGTCTCATCGGGAAACCTGAAAACGCCACGCCCACCGCCCCGGGGCCTCACTCGGGGGCTGCTTCCTTTCTTCAGCGAAGACGATCATCATGCCGAACACAAGAAACCTCCTTGCAGCCATCGTCACATTCCTGCTTCTCACTTCGACGACTTTGGCCCAGGAGAACGGCCTGCCCGGCAATGCTTCGAGCCTTCGTGAGGGACATGGCGATTGGCAGGTGGCTTGCTCAGTAGCCGAAGGCAAAGTGCGATGTGCGATGTCGCAAATTCAGGTGGGAGAGAATCGTCGACGGGCCCTTAGCATCGAACTTGTCACCAACAACGACGCCCATGCAGCCAGCGGTGCGCTGGTTCTGCCTTTCGGACTCGATCTCGCCAGTGGCGTCTCCTACCGGCTCGACGAAGGTGACGCCGGTGCTGTCCAGCCGTTCCGGACCTGCCTGCCTGTGGGCTGCATAGTCGACATCGCCTTTGATGCTGACACCGTCGCTTCGCTCCGGACTGGCAACAAGCTCAACGTGATTGCCACCGCCGATGGCGGACAGGAATTCATCTTCTCTATCTCGCTCGCAGGCTTTTCCAGTGCATATGATCGTGTGATCGCTTTGGCCGAAGTTGAATAGGTCTAACCCCGATGAGAAGTCAGGAGATCGGTATGTTCCGATTGGGATTGGGAATGAAAACTGCATTTGTCTTGATGGCGCTCGCTCCGCCCGCGAACGCACAGTCGATTGGCGGCATTTACGAGGCCGTCGGAACCAACCTCGACGGCTCAACTTATCGCGGTACAGCAACTATAACGCTGACGAGTTCCACCACATGCAAGATCAGATGGCAGACGGGAGGAACGACGTCGCAGGGCATTTGCATGCGCAACGGATCCGCCTTCTCCGCAGCGTATGTTCTGGGTCGCGCGATAGGGCTTGTGATCTACAGCGTACAGCCGAACGGCACGCTCCAAGGGATCTGGACGGTTGCAGGGTCCGAGGGAGTAGGCACCGAGGTTTTGACACCCAGATAAGCAGCAATTGAAAAACGCCCGCGTTCACCACCAATGAGATGGAAAACCGCTGCCTCCATGCGCATGCAGGTGAACCCAGCCCACGGTGCGCCCGTTCAACCATGAGAAAGGAAGGCACCATTGGAGCGCGGGATCAGACTTCGGAACTTCAATGGCTGTTTATGACCGCGCCTGGCTGCTGCATCATATCGCACTGAACCCGTGGGAGGTGATGAGTTCGATCATCAATTCCTTTGCCTGCAGGCGGTGTTGGCGGTGGATTTCACGCGCCTCTTCCGCCTTCCCGGCGGCAATGGCCTCGACCAGTGCACGGTGATCGGCGTTGGATTGATGCGGGGCAGGGCGGATATAGAGCGTGAGAAGGCGCGCCCTGTGCACCTGATCGGAATAGGTGGAGACGATGGTTTGCAAACGCCGGTTTCCGGCAAGCTGGATGAGGCGGCGGTGGAAACGGTCATCCACCTGTGCCCACAGCTGGCGGTCATCCTTTTCCAGCGCGTGTTCCATCTCCTCGATATGGTGGCGCAACTCTGCAAGTTCGCTGTCGCTCAGCCCCTTCATGGCAAGGTCGTGGGCGGCAAGCGATTCCAGCTCGGTCAGAATGGAATAGATCTCTTCCATGTCTTTTGGAGAGATGGGCAGGACGCGCACGCCGCGTCGCGGGCGGACTTCCACCAGTCCTTGTCCTTCCAGAATGATGGCCGCCTCACGAACCGGGGTGCGTGACATGCCCAGCAATTCGGCGAGTTCGGCTTCCAAATGATTGGAACCGGGCAAGAGCTTGTTGGATATGACCATCTCGCGCAACAGCGTTACCGCGCGTTGCGTCTGTGATTGCGGTTTGGTCTCGCCGGGGTCCATATCCAAAAGCTTCGAGCCGCCCATGTGTCGTTCCTATTGCGCCTCAAGCGATACCACGCAGCCCTTACTTGCGGAATGGTAGATGGCGTTTTCGATCTCGATATTGCGCAGATATGAGGCGGCATCGTTCTCGATCGGCGTGCCATGCAGAAGGTGATCACTCACATGTTTCTGCAGGTGATAGACGCAGTCACCGCCGAAACGGCTGTCGTCGAAGGCGTAGTCCACGGGGCCCCATTCACGTGCACCGCGTTGGCGCAGGAAGAGCCTGCCAAAACCGTCCAGCATGAGTGTGCCTTCGCTTCCTTCCGCCAGGCATTCGCCCATCGTCAGGCGCGGATTGTCGGCGGGATGGTCGCTCAGGCGGTTTCCATCGAAAAGGGCTCGCTTTCCATCCTTGAAGCGATAGAGAAAATAGCCGGCATCTTCCCCGGCAATGTTGGGATTGAGCCTGCGCAGATCGGCGAAGACATCGGTCGGTTCGCCCAGAAGAAACCGGAAGGTGTCAATCCAGTGGACCGCTGTTTCATGCACCAGAAATCGCTCCATCGCCTGGAAATAGGGCTGCCGTGACAGATAAGCGTCCGGCCCCTGCCCATCGCCCGGACGTAGGCGGAAGGTGATCTGATAGAGATCGCCGATCCGACCACTGTCGATCATCTGGCGCATGGTGCGATACCACGGCTGAAAGCGGAAATTTTCATGTACGATTAGCGGCTTGCCGGCTTCCGCCGCCTCCCGGGTCACCGCCTGTGCTTCATCAAGCGAGGTGCAAAAGGGCTTCTGGCAGATGATCGCTCTGGCGTCGGTGTCCAAGGCCTCCCTTATCAGGGGGGCATGAGAGGTGGGCGGTGCCGCGATGTCGATGATATCGAACGGTCCTTGACAGACGTTGAGATCGGCCGCCGCCTTCGCCCCTGCAGCGCCGTGTTCGGCGAGCAGGGAACGTGCCTTGTCTTCATCGAGATCGATGACGGCCGCTAGCTCCGTGTCCGGGTTGCGGTGCCAGCCTTCCACGTGAAAGCCGGCGAAATAGCCCGCGCCGATGACGGCCACTGAAAGCATTCCCTCCTCCTTCACGCGGCAGTTCTCAACCGTTTGTCGAAGGCATCAAGAACGGCATCGGCAACCGCTTCGGTGCTGGCATCGCCGCCAAGATCCGGGGTCATGACGCGGCCTTCGGAAATCACGTCATTCACGGCTGTCGTCACTCCCTCGGATGCTTCCAGCATTTCGCTCACGCCGTGCTCGTGCCCCAACCATTCCAACATCATGGAGGCAGAGAGGATCATGGCAAGCGGGTTTGCAAGCCCTTTGCCGGCAATATCCGGCGCGCTGCCGTGGCAGGGCTGGAAAACGGCATTGTCGCTGCCGATATCGGCGGAGGGCGCGAGGCCCAGACTGCCCATGATACCGGCTCCCAGATCCGACAGGATGTCGCCGAACATGTTCTCGGTGACCATCACGTCGAACATCTCCGGCCGCTGCACCATCCAAAGCGCGGTGGCATCAACATAGGCGGTTTCAGCGGCAATGTCGGTGTGTCGAGCGGCCACTTCGTGGAAGATCTTGCGGAAGAAGGCGAAGGCCTGGAATACATTGGCCTTGTCGACGCAGTGGACCTTGCCAGGACCCTTACCGGTTTCCTTGCGCCGGCGGGCAAGGTTGAAGGCGAATTCAAAGAGCTTTTCGGAAACGTCGCGGGTGATGACGAGCGTTTCTTCCGCCGAAGCGTCGCCGTGCACCTTGCCCTTGCCGTGGGAGGCGAAAAGACCTTCCGTCGATTCGCGGATGATGACGAAATCGAAGCCCTTTCTTTCCGCGACCTTGAGTGGAGACCCTTGCCCGGGATGAATGAGAACCGGGCGCACGCCTGCGAACAATCCCAATTCCATACGCAACTCGATTTGTGGAGAGATTTCCGTGCCATCTGGATAGCGCACTTCCGGCAGACCCATTGCGGACAGCAGGATGGCATCCGACTGGCGGGCCGTTTCAAGGGAGGCTCCGGGCAGTGAAACGCCGTGATCACGGAAATGGGCAGCCCCTGCGGGAGCGACTTTGAAATCCAGCGTGAAAGCACCGCTGGCCTTTGCCACCGCGCGCAGAAGTTTGATCGTGGGGGCCATGATTTCTGGCCCGATACCATCTCCCTCGAACACAGCAATGGAGAAGTGCGGCGATGTGTTGCCGCGCAGGCTGCTGCCAGAAGGTGGATTTGTAGCACTCATCGATCAACGTCCTCCGATTTCACCGCAGACTTATCGGCAAACAATGTCGTTGACAATGCATAATTTAACGCATACGCAATTTATGATCTTGTGGATCGACATCGATTGCACAAGTGTTGTCTGCAATTCTGGGAGGAATCGAAATGAAGCTCGGACTTGGAACTTGGGGCGCCTTCGCGGCCCTTTCGGCCGCCATTCTGTCTGCGCCTGCCCAGGCACAGGAATATCCCTACCGCGACATCTCGACGGTTGTCGTCTGGGGTGCCGGGGGAGGCACCGATTCCATCAACCGCATGATCATGGCGGAGATGGAGAAGGAGCTGCCGGTCAACATCACGGTCACCAACACGACGGGCGGCGTGGCCGGCTCCAACGGCATGACCTATGTGCTCAACCAACCCGCCGACGGCTACACGCTCGCCGGGATTTCCGAATCTAACGTGACTGCCGCGGTACAGGGCGGATGGGACAAGAAATTCGATGTCTGGCATCCCTTCATCGTGGGTGGATCGCCGGACCTGATCTCGGTGACGGCAAACTCCGAATATGACAGTCTCGAAGCGCTGATCGAGGCTGCGAAGAAGGATCCGGGCTCCATTACCGCTGCAGCATCAGGTGCGGGCTCCATCCATCACCTCAATCTTCTGGCTCTGGAAAACGGAACCGGAGCCAAGTTCAAATTTGTCCCCTACGGCGGGTCCGGCCCCGCGCAGGAGGCGGCAGTCGCCGGTGAGGTGCAGGTAATCGTCACCTCACTTGCCGAGCAGCAGGGTCTCATCAAGGGCGGTCAGCTCAAGCCGCTTGCCATGCTCGTGCCCGAGAAGGGCGACCTTGACGGCACCGAAATTCCCTCGGCCTTCGACAGCTATGCCGATCTCTCAAAATATCTGCCACTGAAGCAGGCCATCGGTTTTGCCGTGTTGGCCGATGCGCCCGACGAAGCGAAGAAGGTGCTTGAAGAGGCATTCGCAAAGGCCATGCAGTCGGACAAGGTCAAGGAGTGGGCTGCGTCCAACTATTACGACCTTTCCGGTCTTGCCGGGGCCGAGGCTTCGGCGCAGTTTGCCAAGCTGGAAAGCAATTTTGCCTGGACGCTCAAAGAGCTTGATTCGGCTGCGGTCGATCCTGCCGAACTGGGTATCCCAAAGCCCTGATCCATTGAGGGCAAAAAAGGCGGCTGCACCGGGTCTCTGGGGGGAGATTCCGGTGCAGCTTTCGCATGACAAGCAGAGGCGCCGGTGATGCAAGACAAGACAAGGCTGCGGCAGCAGGATTTTTGGACGGCTCTCGTGCTGATCGCAGTCAGCCTGTTTTTTCTCTACAAGACCAGCGAGATACCCTTCTTCCGGGCCAATGCGGCCGGGGTTGAATCGGGACAATGGTACAATTCCGCGGCACTCGTTCCCTACGGGATATTTGCCGCCATCCTTGTTCTCGGATTTTTCCTTCTGGTGACAGCGCTTCGGCAGGGTGGCGCGCCCGGCGTGGATCAGCTCTCGGTCGCCGTAAACTGGATGCGGACCCCTTCGGCCGCCCGCATGGGGGCCGTGGCGCTCATACTGCTTGCCTATATCTTCTCATTGGTGCCGCGCGTGGATTTCATCATCTGCAGCGCCCTGGTGCTTCTGGCGCTGACCTATGGATTTCATGTCCGCCGGCCACGCGCCACCCTGATCGCGCTTGTGGCCGTGCTCATTCCCGCTGCCTATGCGCTGGTGATGCATTTCCCGCAGTCGGCATGGAACGCACCCCATGACGATGACTGGCTGACGCTTGCCTGTTTCGCGGCGCTCTCCGTCTTCATGTTCGTGGAGACACGGTTGGCAGGGGAAAAGCCCGACGGGTTTTTGCGGAGCGCGCCGTTGGTGGCTCTGATCGTCCCGGCTTTCCTGATCGTGTCCATGGCGTTCGGCTTCCGCCAGAATGTTCCGAACCGAACGGGCCTCTTCTTCAAACAGATCGAATATCAGTATTACGTCAATGTGCGGCCCTGGCTTGCGGGCAAGAAGGGGAGTTGACCATGTTTGAATTCCTTCTGTCGCAGTTCACCAGTTTTGCGAGCGTGTTCGCCGAACTCGCGCTTGACCCGGTCACCTATCTTTATCTTGTGGGCTCGGTGGCGCTGGGCATCATCTTCGGCGCACTTCCAGGACTGACGGCCACATTGGCGGTGACGATCCTGACCGGATTTTTCGGCAACAAGTTCCCGGTCGAGCAGTCGCTCATCGCGTTGATCGGCGCTTATGTGGGCGCGATTTATGGCGGCTCCTATCCCTCGATCCTGCTCAACATTCCTGGCACGGCGGCCTCCGCAGCAACCGCCATGGACGGACATCCACTGGCGAAGCAGGGGCGGGGAGGAGAGGCGCTCGGCATGACCACGACGGCCTCGTTCATCGGCACCATGATCGGCACATTCTGCCTGCTGATCTTCGTCTGGGTGCTGATGGCGGTTTCCAAACAGATCGCCTCGCCCGAAAAAGCGTTGCTCGCCCTGTTCGGCATCCTCGTCTCGGGCACGTTGATGAGCACGGACCTCGTTGTCAAAGGCTGGATCGCAGGGCTGATCGGCCTCGCCATGGCGATGGTGGGGCTCGACCCGATCCTCTCCGAGCAGCGCTATACATTCGGGTGGTCCTATCTTTTGTCGGGTTTCATGGTGGTGCCGGTGCTCATGGGCGCTTTTGCCATCCCGCAGATCCTCAACGGATTGCGTGAAGGCGCGCTGGCGGCAAATCCCATCCAGATCGGCAGGATCCTCCCAAGCTTCGGCAAGATTCGCCGTTATCTGCCCACCATTTCCCGCTCCGGCGCGATAGGTGTGGGGATCGGTTCGCTGCCGGGCGTCGGTGAGGATGTCTCCGGCTGGGTGTCCTACGGCGTCGGCAAGAGCTTTTCCAAGGAACCGGAAAAGTTCGGAAAGGGGTCCCTGGAAGGGCTGATTTCCTCCGAAACGGCCAACAATGCCTGTATTGGCGGTGCGCTCATTCCGCTCCTTGTTCTGGGAATCCCCGGCTCGCCGCCCGCCGCAGCGCTTCTTGGCGCGCTGATGATCAACAATGTGACGCCCGGTCCGACCATCGATCCGATGCTCATCATCCGCATTGTCGCCATTCTGGTTCTGGCCTCCTTCACCATGTTCGTGCTCGGCCTGTTCATGGCGCGCATCTTCATCTCCGTCCTTCGGCTGCCGCAGACCATATTCCTGCCCATTGTCATGGTGCTCACCACCATTGGCTCCTTCTCTGTTGGCGGCGGCGTCAACGATCTGTTCCTCATGGTCGTCGTCGGACTCGTATCCTTTGCGTTGATCCGCATGGAATACCCGATCGCGCCGCTGGTCATCGGCGTCATTCTCGGTGGACTGTTTGACGAGACCTTCCGCAGGTCGCTTCTGGTGTCGGATGGCGATCTGACCACATTCCTGATGCGTCCGGGGGCAGCGATTCTGGTGGTCCTCAACCTGCTCCTGATCCTGTCACAAATTCCTGCCGTCAAACGGGGCGCTGGCCGGCTGTTCAGACGCAAGGCCGCGGCAAGTGGCCTTCCTACAGAGAGTGAGAAAGCCTGATGTATTGTGTTGCCGTGACCTTTCGTGTCCACAAGGACCACACAAGAGCCTTTCGGGCTCGCGTCATCCGGCAGGCGAAGGAGTCTGTGGATCTGGAGCCCGGCTGTTCGGTATTCGATGTCTGGACCGATCCGGAGCGCGGGGATGAGGTTTTCCTTTACGAGATATACGACGACCGCGCCGCCTTCGAAGCGCATCTCCAGAGCGCGCATTTCAAGGCCTTCGATGCAGAAGTGGCCGCCTGGGTGGCCGACAAGAAGGTTGTGACCTGGAGCGGCAAGGCATGACGCTGCCTGCGGTGAAACTGGGGCCCGATGGTCCCAATGTCTCGCGTCTTTGCCTCGGCACGATGATGTTCGGCGATCAGGCGGATGAGGCGGCAGCGGTGGCGATCCTTGACACCTATCTGCAGGCGGGCGGCAACTTCATCGACACGGCCGATTCCTATGCGGGGACGCGGTCGGAAACGCTTCTTGGCAAGCTTCTCGGCGAACGCGCGCCGGTGCTCCTTGCCACCAAATGCGGCAATGCCGTCGCCGGCGTCGAGGCAAGCGGAGGGCTTTCCGCACACTGGATCTTGCGGGCGGCGGAGATGTCGCTCGAGCGCCTCAGGCGGGAGAAGATCGATCTCTTCTACCTGCACCACGATGATAATGTCACACCGCTGGACGAGATGGTTTCGGCGATAGGCGAGCTCCTTTCCCGCGGCATGATTGGCGCCTGGGGGATTTCGAATTTCCGGCCATGGAAAATTGTGGAGCTGGTGCGCCAGGCTGATCTTCAGGACATTGCCCGTCCGGTTGCCGCGCAGCCCTATTATCATCTGCTCAACCGGACGGCGGAGGCGGACTATCTGCCGGCCTGCCGTCATTTCGGCATTGGCGTCATTCCCTATTCACCGCTGGCGCGCGGGGTGCTGACGGGGAAATACCGTTCAGGAACTCCTGAAGGGTCGCGGGCCGGGCGAGGAGACCGACGCATGATGGAAACGGAGTTTCATCCTGCAACGCTTGAGCTTGCCGCAAAGGCTGCCGCATATGCAGATGCCAAAGGCGTCGCACCGGCCCATCTTGCATTGCAATGGGTGCTGGCGAACGACGCCGTGACAAGCGTGCTGATCGGCCCGCGCACGGTCGACCAGCTGAATGCCTATCTGGAGGCGATGAACACGCCCTATGATGGCCAGGACGAAGACTTTCTGAGCGCGCTGTGCACGCCCGGCACCACACCGGTTCCCAATTACTGGGACCCGCGGGCCCCGCTTCAGGGCAGGCAAGTCCGCCTAGGGGAGCAGAGTGATGGATGATATCTACGAGGTCTTTGCCCTCAAATATGCCGAACGCAATGGCCGCACACGTGGGGACTCCTTCCTTTTCGACGATGATCACGCAAGCCAGCATGACATGGACTATTCCATCTGGGTGATCCGCAATGAGAGCCGCGTTATCGTCGTCGACACCGGCTATGACGAAGAGGAGGCAAAGCGCCGTGGCAGGCCGATCCTTGAGACACCGGCACGCTGCCTCGCCGATTTCGGCATAGATCCGGCCAAGGTCGACACGGTGGTCATCACGCATCTCCACTATGATCATGCCGGATCGCTCCGGGATTTTCCCAATGCCCGATTTCATTTGCAGGCCGCTGAGTTGGGGTTCGCCACTGGACCGTGCATGTGTCACGACGTGCTGAAGGCGCCTTTCTCGGTCGAGCACGTGGTGGATATGGTGCGCCATGTCTATTCCGGCCGTGTGGTTTTTCATGATGGCGATGGCGAAGTTGCACCGGGTGTTCAGGTTCATGCGGTGGGCGGCCATTCACGCGGGCTGCAATGTGTGCGGGTCAAGACCGCGCGCGGCTATCTTGTGCTCGCCTCGGACGCCTCGCATTATTACGAGAATTTCCTGCGCAAAAAGCTGTTTCCGATCGTTGAAAACCCGCAAGCGATGCTGGAGGGGTTTGATCTTCTTCCTAGGCTTGCCAGCGTTCCCTCCCTCATCATTCCGGGCCATGACCCGCTCGTGCGAACGCTGTTTCCTGTGGTGGCAGTCAGCGGCAAGCTGACGGTCAACCGGCTCGATGTGGAGCCGGCAGCCGATTTCCTTCAAAAGACGGGGCAGGCATAGATGAAGCTGGGTTGTATCGGGGATGACTTCACCGGATCGTCGGACCTCGGAAACACGCTGGCCAAGGCCGGCATGCGGACCGTGCAGTATTGCGGACTTCCTGGGAGAGCCGCCGCGCCTGACGTGGAGGCCGGTGTTGTTTCGCTGAAAACGCGGACCATGCCAGCCGATGAGGCAGTGCGGCAATCGCTGGAAGCGCTCGACTGGCTGCGAGATCAGGGCTGTCAGCAATTCTTCTTCAAATATTGCTCCACCTTCGATTCAACATCAAAAGGCAATATCGGTCCGGTGGCGGAAGCCCTGAGCGATGCGCTCGGTGCAGGTCCGGTGATCTTCTGTCCGGCCTTTCCCGCGACGGGTCGCTCCGTCTATCAGGGCTATCTTTTCGTCAATGACCGGCTGCTGAATGAATCCGGCATGGAAAACCATCCGCTGACACCGATGCGGGATGCCGACTTGCGCCGTGTGCTGGCCTCGCAAACCCAAAAGCCGGTTGGCCATGTCGGTATCGGCGATGTGCTGGCGGGGCACGATGCCATTCGCAACGCTCTCTCGCGGGAATTCGAGGCTGGCCGTCCCTTCATCGTGGTCGACGCGATCACCGACGAGCATCTGGTGGACATCGGCAGGGCGGCGGCCGATCTTTCGCTGGTGACTGGCGGCTCAGGCATTGCCCTCGGTTTGCCGGAGAATTTCGGCTGCCGTCCCGCGCTTCAGGGCCGGCTTGAAGGATTTGAGCCGGTGGCTTCAAGGGCGGTAGCGCTGGCAGGTTCCGTTTCTCGCGCTACGCGCGGTCAGGTGGATGCGCACCGGCAGGCGGGCCAGCCACTTTTTGAAATCGTCGCCGCAGACGTGATCGAGAACCGGATCAACGCGAAGCTGCTTACTGATTGGCTGCTCCAACAGGACGGCGTACCGCTTGCCTATTCTTCCACCAATCCGGAAACTGTGGCGGAGAACCAGCGCCGGTTTGGCCGAGACGAGGTGGCGCATGCCATCGAACAGCTGTTTGCCGAGACGGCACGTCTTGTTTCGGAACGCGGCGTCGAGATCATCATTTCCGCCGGTGGCGAGACATCCGGAGCAATCGTTTCCGCGCTCAGGGTGGAGGCGTTTGAAATCGGTCCGGAGATCGATCCTGGCGTTCCGGCGCTTCAGGTTGTTGGGGCGCCGCTTCGGTTGGCGCTGAAATCCGGCAATTTCGGGGGAGCGGATTTCTTCAGCAAGGCAGCACGAATCCTGGGAGCGACACTATGAGTGAAGAAGCGCGTCTGCGCGAGGAAATGGCATTTCTCGCAAAGTCACTCTATGACCGGGGCCTGACCCATGGCTCGACGGGAAACATTTCCGCGCGGCTTTCCGATGGCAGTCTGCTCGTCACGCCGACGGGGTCTTCGCTTGGCATGCTCGACCCGGCGCGTATTTCCCGTCTGGACGCAGATTTCAATCATGTTGACGGCGATCGGCCGACCAAGGAAGTGCCTCTGCATTCAGCCTTCTATGAAACGCGTCAAGCCCAGACCGGGGCAGTGGTGCATCTGCATTCCACCCATTCCGTGGCGCTCTCGGTGCTTCCGGAAACCGACCCCGACAATGTGCTGCCGCCGATCACACCCTATTCGCTCATGCAGCTCGGTAAGGTGAAGCTTCTGCCCTATTTCATGCCCGGCGATGCGGCCATGGGAGAGGCGGTGAAGGGGCTTGCCGGAAAACACTCCGCCGTGCTTCTCGCCAATCACGGGCCGGTAGTGGCGGCGAAGAATCTGAAAGCGGCCGTCTTTGCCATGGAAGAGCTGGAAGCAACCGCGCGGCTGGTGCTTCTTACCCGTGGCATGAATGCAAAGCTTTTGAGCGAGGGTGACGTGGCGGAGCTGACAACGCGCTACCCGCCCGGGTGATCGCATCAGCACGTGTTTGGGCGCGCGGTCATGGCTGGATGCGTCCGGGCATGCAACATGCCTTCAAGGTCGATTGCCCACCCGGGAAGACACTCGCCTGGAAATCGACTCTGTGCCATACGCTCCGGCGAAAGCCAGGCAGTGTACTATCCCGCTGCAACCTCCTCACCACTCCAACCCAAAGCCCGGGAGAGCCGAGCCGCGGATGATGTCGCCAGACGAATGATGTGCTCCAGTTCGGATTCCTGAATCCGGAACGCAGGAGCCACCACATGCACGGTCGCTATGACCGAATTGTCCAGGGTAAAGACGGGGGCGGCGCAGGAAACCTGATGGTCGCTCACCTCACCGCGGCTGACACAATATCCCTGACGACGAATCCTCGTGAGCTCGGCAAGAATGGCCTTGCGGGAGCGTGGCGTGTTTGGGGTGAGCGCAGCGGGTTTCAAGGGGACGCATTTGTCGATGAATGCCTGCGGCTGGAAGGCCAGAAGACATTTGGGCGAACCCGCATATAGCGGACGACGGCGCCCCACATTCGCATGCACCCTCAGGTCTCGTGAAGGCTCGGCCTTCGCGACACATAAGGCTTCCATGCCATCGATCGTCCGCAGTTGCACAGTCTCGTTCACCCGTTGGCACAGCTCTTCGAGAATGGGCGTTGCCAGACGGATCATGTCCGTTTGCGAACTGGCGGTGATTCCCAGAACCAGCATGGCATCACCCAGGCCATAAGCGCCATCTTTCGTCCGCTTAACGATTTGACGCTGTTCCATTGTATGCAACAATCTATAGGCACGGGACTTGTTGAGTCCTGTTTTTCTGGCGAGATCCGTCACACCGATGTTCGGCTTTCGGGCCACCTCCATGAGAAGATCCAACGCCTTATCGACTGATTCTACTATATAATTTTGCATGGCGCTCTGAATCGACGTTGATCTCTATCAGGGTATTTTATGTGTTTTATCTGGCGAAACAAGTTCAGAATAAGTTTGACAGCATCGTTTTAGCGACTGTTTACTCAGGCCTGTTGAAAAACACGAAGTTAAAGAAATCACGGTCGGTCACAGGCCGCCGCGAAACAACCAGGGGGAAGAGATTGACCAAATTCATGACCCGGCGGAGTTTTCATGCTTCGGTGATTGCGCTGATCGCCGCTGGCGCCATTCCCGCATCCGCACAGGAGGCAACGCTATCAATCGGCATGGCTGCGCCCATCACTTCGCTTGATCCGCATGAGGATTCCAATTCACCGAACAATGCCACCAGCCGTCACATATGGGACAGCCTCATCAATCGCGGTGGCTCGGCGGAAAACAAGCCCCAGCTAGCAACGGAGTGGGAGATCGTCGACGACACGCATTGGCGCTTCAAGCTTCGTGAGGACGTCACCTTTCATGACGGCTCATCCTTTGACGCTGAGGACGTGGTGGTTTCGCTCATAAGAGCCCGGGACAAGGAGAGCCAGGCATTTGCTTCCTACACCCGCAACATCGCCAATGTGACTGCCGAGGACGATCACACCGTTGTGGTTGAAACGACTGTCCCGGATCCGATGATCCTGAACTCGCTCAGCCGCATTCGCATCATAAGTTCGGATTTTGCGGATGCACCGGTTTCCGATTTCGAGAACGGTCCAGCGGCAGTCGGTACGGGTCCTTTCAAACTGGCTTCCTACACTCCGGGTGACAGGATCGAGCTTGAGCGGAATGACGAGTATTTTGGCGGCCCTGCTGACTGGTCCCGTGTGACCCTTCGTCTCGTACCGGATGATGGCGGTCGCCTTGCCTCCCTTCTGGCCGGTGATCTGGACCTGATCGAGAACCTTCCCGCCGAGGGTGTGGCTCGAGTCGAGTCCAATGATGATCTGAAGATCATTCGCGGCCAGTCCACCCGCCTCGTCTATCTCGGTATGGACGTTTCGCGCGATCAGACACCCTTTGCCACCGCAAAGGACGGGTCCCCGTTGGAGAGCAACCCCTTCAAGGATGAAAGGGTTCGCAAGGCTCTTTTGATGTCTATGAACCGCGAAGCAATCGTGGATCGTGTCATGCAGAAGAACGGCACGGTCGCGCATCAATACGTCGCGGAAGGCTTTTTCGGACATTCCGACGAGGTCGAGAAAGTCGGTTATGATCCCGAGGCTGCGAAGGCACTGTTGGCAGAAGCAGGATATCCAGACGGCTTTGCCCTCACGATTCACGGTCCGTCGGGCCGATATGTGAATGACAGTGAAGTGTTGCAGGCTGCCGGCCAGATGTTCTCCCGCATCGGCATCGACACCAAGGTCGAAGTCATGCCGTGGTCGGTCTATTCGGGCAAGTACGCCAATGGCGAGTATTCGCTCTTCCTCGGATCCTGGGGCGTAAATACCGGTGAGGTGTCCAATCCGGCTTTGGCCCTGGTGGCAGCAAGGAACGCCGAAAAGGGCACCGGACGCTACAATGGCGGCGGCATCGATATTCCCGCGGTCAACGAATTGCTGGACAAGGCGACTTCGACGCTCGACGAAGAGGCAAGAGAGCCACTCCTCCAAGACGTTTCGGCGCATACATTCAACGATGTGTGGCTGTTGCCGATGCACTACGAAAATGTGGTGATGGGGGCGAGAAACGGCATCGAGTTCAAGCCGCGTGGGGACAAGTATACCCTCGCTTATGAAGTGCACAAATCGGGCGAGTGACGCAGACTTTGCGGGAGGCGCCTTGGGCGTCTCCCGCATTCTTCTCCCAATATATGGCGTCCCTTCGGGCCAGCCTGATTTAACCATCCAGGAGTACACATGCAGGAGCTTGCATCCAGCGGTGCGGCTTTGCGCGCGCGCGCAATCTACGACTATGGCGAAACCGCAATCATGGCGTCAACCGTCGATCCCCGGTTCCACATGATGCTCTACGTGCCCCCGGCAGCCGCCGAGGGAAAGAAGGTCGACCTGCTTGTCGCCGTCCACGGAACAGGCCGCACCTCGGCTTTCGAGTTTCGTGACGGGTTCGCCGAATTTGGTCTTTATAATGATTGTGCGATCCTGTGCCCGATCTTTCCGGTCAATGTGCGCGGTGATGGAGCTCGCTCGGGCTACAAGTACATGCAGGAAGGCGACATCCGTTATGACAGGCTTCTTCTCTCCATGGTGGAAGAGATGGCCGGGAAATACGGGCAGGACTGGTCGAAATTCGCGATCTTCGGCTATTCCGGCGGCGGTCATTTTGCGCATCGCTTCGCCATCCTCCATCCGGAAAAATTATGGGCCGCAAGCATCGGCGCACCTGGCTCGGTGACGCTCCTCGATCCGGAGCGCGACTGGTGGGTGGGCGTGCGGGACGTGGCCGAACGTTTTGGAAAGCCCTTTGATGCATCGGCTCTGGCCCGGGTTGCCGTTCACATGGTTGTGGGTGATGCGGATCTCGAGACCTGGGAAATCGCCCACGCCCCCGGTTCGTCCTATTTCATGGAAGGCGCAAATGACGCCGGCGCCACCCGGCCGGAACGGTTGCGCAGTCTCAAGGCTTCGTTCGAGGCGGCCGGAGTGAACGTGACTTTCGACGAGATTCCAGGCGTTTCGCATGACCGGATGAAATGCATCGGACATACCAAGGCCTTCCTGACCCGTACTCTGAAGGAAATGCGTACATGAACCGTAACGCCACGATCGTCGCTCCGCAGCCAGAAGCGGTGGAGGCCGGAGCCGAAGTCCTGGAACGCGGCGGCAATGCCATCGATGCGGCACTTGCCTGCGCGTTTGTTCAGGGGGTCGTCGACCCGCAGATGTGTGGCATCGGCGGCTTCGGATCGATGCAGGTTTATATGCCGGAACGGGGCATCCACGAGATGCTGGAGTTCTATGCGCTCGCACCCTCTGCCGCGAAGCCGGATATGTGGCTCGACAAGCTCCTGGGGCAAAGCCGCGATGGGTTTGGTTTCATCCTTGAAAACAATATCTCCGAGATCGGCTATCTCGCCTGCTGCACACCCGCCTCGCTCAAGGGATATGAGCGCGCGCTGAAGGATTATGGCACATGGGACTGGGGCGACCTCATCGCGCCGGCCATCAAATATGCCGAAGAAGGCTTCAAGATCCGGCCGCATATGCACTGGTACTGGACGAAGGACCAGTCAAGCGATGGGCAGATCAATACGCTGGACAAGCTGCGATACTCGCAAACGGGGCAGCGCGTCTATTTCCGCAGTGATGGCAAGCTTCGGGAAGTGGGCGAGATTCTCAGCAATCCAGATCTCGGGCGTACACTGCGACGGATAGCTGAGAGCGGTTCTTCAGACATCTTTTATCACGGTGAGATTGCCGAGCAGATTGCGGCGGATTTCGCCGCCAATGGTGGATTGATCGCGCTGGAAGATCTGGCGCAATACGAAATCACCAAGGCATCGCCCGTGTGGGGCAGTTACCGAGGGCACCGGATTGCCTCCAGCCCCCCGCCGGGTTCCGGCTTTCCGATGATCGAATTGCTGCATATTCTTGAGCACTTCGACCTCGCAGCCATGAAGCACGGCTCCACGGAGTATGTGCGCACGCTGTTCGAAGCGATGAAGCGGATGACCATCGACAAGGACAAACATATGGGCGACCCCGCCTATGTGGATGTTCCGGTGGATGAACTTCTGTCGAAGGAGCACGCCGCAGAACTCGCTGCGCAGATCAAGCGGGGAGAGCGCGCCAGCGTTGAACGACTGGACATGTCGCAGCGGGATACCACACACATTTCCGTTGTGGACAAGCAGGGCAATGCCGTGGCGTTGACCCATTCGCTGGGCAGCCCGTCCGGTGCGATCACCGAAGGGCTGGGTTTCATGTACAACGGGTTGATGAGCCGCTTCGATCCGCGACCGGGCAAGGCCGCTTCGATCGCGCCCCGCAAGCGCAGGGCGAGTTCAGCGGCACCGACGATCGTGTTCGAAGGTGAGAATCCGTCGATCGTGATAGGCGCTCCCGGGGGCAGCTACATTGCCCCCACGGTGGCCCAGGGTATCATCAACATGATCGATTTCGACATGAACATTCATGCCGCCGTTTCGGCGCCGCGTCTGGTCGGCGTTTCCAACAGCATCGACATCTGCAACCGGATTCGACGCTCCGTGGCAGAAGAGCTGCGTGGGCAAGGCTATGAAGTGTTGCGCTCACCGCAAGCTTATGCGTTCGCGGCACTGCATGGTATCCGGATAACGGACGGGGTCTCTTCGGGTGCTGCAGATCCGCAGCGCGACGGTATGGCGATCAGCGTCGACTGACCCCCGGAAGGCGATAACAAACCATGGTAACCACCCTCATACGGCGCATGATTCAGGCGGGCTTCGTCATTCTGGCGATGACGGTGATCGTTTTTCTTGGTGTGAATGTGATCGGCAACCCGGTCGATATTCTCATCAACCCCGACCTGAATCAGGCAGAGCGGCTGCGCGTGATCGAAAGCCTTGGGCTGGACCGGCCCCTCTGGCAGCAATATCTGAGCTTCCTTCATGGCCTCACGGAAGGAAATTTCGGCAACAGCTTTGTTTATTCCAAGCCGGCTCTCGATGTGATCCTTGAGCGCTTGCCAGCGACGCTGGAACTGGCGCTGTGCGCAATGTTGATCGCGATTGTTGTTGGCTTGCCCCTGGGGCTCTATGCCGGCCTTTATCCGAACCGCGTGTCTTCACGGGTCATCATGACAGGATCCATTCTCGGTTTCTCTCTGCCCACCTTCTGGGTAGGGCTCATGCTGATCCTGCTGTTTGCCGTCCAGCTCGGCTGGCTGCCGTCCAACGGACGCGGCGAGACCGCGATGTTGTTCGGCGTCCGCTGGTCTTTCCTTACAAAGGATGGGCTGTCGCATCTGCTTCTCCCCGCATCGAACCTCGCTCTCTTCAAGACGTCGCTCATTCTCCGACTTACCCGGGCGGGCGTGCAGGAGGTGATCATGCAGGATTATGTCAAGTTCGCCCGTGCCAAGGGTTTGCGGGAAAGCCGCATCATCTTCGTACACATACTGAAAAACCTCATGATACCTGTCGTGACGATCATAGGGCTGGAGTTCGGCTCGCTGATCGCCTTCTCGGTGGTGACCGAGAGCATATTTGGCTGGCCGGGCATGGGGAAGCTCATCATCGACAGCATCAACCTGCTCGATCGTCCGGTGATCGTCGCCTACCTGATGATGATGGTGGTGCTCTTCGTCTCGCTGAATTTCATCATCGACATCTGTTATACCCTGCTGGACCCCCGGGTTCGGCTGGATGGCAAAGGTTGACGCGCCATGGAGTCGAAAATCGTAGCCCAAGCTGAAAGTTCCGATAACGTACCGACAGGTCAGACCCCGGCCCGAACGCGGATCTGGCGTGCACTGCGGCACTTCTTCTCGTCACCGGCAGCACTTGTCGGGTTCATCGGCCTGGTTGTCGTGTTGTTCATCGCCATCTTCGCGCCGTGGATCGCTCCCCAGAACCCTTATGACCTCATGCAACTCGACATTATGGACAGCCGTCTGCCTCCCGGTTCGGAGAGCTTTTCAGGCGTGCCCTACGTGCTGGGAACTGACGGCCAGGGCCGCGATATCCTGTCGGGCATCATGTACGGGATGCGGACCTCGTTGATTGTCGGCATTGCTTCGGCATTCGCGGCCGCGCTCATCGGTACCACACTAGGGCTGATGGCTGCCTATCTTGGCGGGCGCACCGAGAATTTCATGATGCGCCTGGTGGACCTGCAACTGTCCTTCCCCACCATTCTCATGGCGCTGATGGTGCTTGCGATCCTGGGCAATGGCGTGACGAATGTCGTGTTGGCAATTATCGTCGCGGAATGGGCGACCTATGCCCGCACGGCACGCGGCACGGCCCTGGTTGAACGGGAGAAGGAATACATCGAAGCGGCGCGCTGCTTGCGCATTCCCGGTCATCGCGTGCTCTTGCGCCACCTTTTGCCCAACTGTCTTGCGCCGATCATCGTGATCGCCACCATGCAGGTGGCCCGCGCCATCGGGCTTGAAGCGACCCTCTCCTTTCTGGGGCTGGGCGCGTCAGTCACCCAACCCTCTTTGGGAATGCTGATCTCCAACGGCTACCAGTATCTTCTCTCTGGTCTCTACTGGATCAGTTTTTACCCTGGCATCGCCCTGCTCATCACGATCGTATCCATCAATCTGGTGGGTGATCGGCTTCGCGATGTGCTCAACCCGAGGAACGCCCGATGACAGCGCTGCTTGACGTTCGCAACCTTGTTACCGAGTTCCCCGGCGATGCGGCGCCCGGGCTGCGTGCGGTGGATGACGTCTCGTTTCGTCTGGGACGTGGTGAGGTACTGGGCCTCGTGGGGGAGAGTGGTTCCGGAAAAAGTGTTACGGGCTTTTCCATCATGGGGTTGGTGGACTGGCCTGGGCGTGTGGCAGGCGGGCAGATCCTGTTTGATGGTGAGGATATCGCCAGGGCCGATGAGGAAACCCGCCGTTCCCTGCGCGGCCGGCGTATCGCCATGGTGTTCCAGGATCCGATGATGACGCTCAACCCGGTTCTGCGGATCGGCACGCAGATGACCGAGGCATTGCATGCCCATGAACGCATGAGCAGCGCGGCTGCGCGTGAGCGGGCGCGTGACGCGCTGGGGCTTGTGGGGATACCCAGTCCGGAGGAGCGTCTCGACGCCTATCCCCATCAGTTCTCCGGCGGCATGCGTCAGCGTGTGGCGATTGCGATTGCGCTGTTGCACCGACCCGATCTCATCATCGCGGATGAGCCGACCACCGCACTCGACGTCACGATTCAGGCGCAGATCATTTCCGAGTTCCAGAAACTGACGGAAGATCAGGGGACCGCGGTGATCTGGATCACCCATGATCTCGCCATCGTTTCCGGCCTCGCCGATCGCATTGCGGTCATGTATGGCGGGCGCATCGTGGAGACGGGCAATATCGAGGAGGTGCTGGTCGCGCCCAAACATCCTTACACGCACGGTTTGATTCGGTCTGTGCCCTCACAAAACAGTCGTGGCCACAGACTGGCGCAGATTCCGGGGGTGACACCAAGTCTCGCGCGGATGCCCGAGGGATGTGCATTCCGTACCCGTTGTGAGCGCGCCACAGAAACCTGCATCGCGCGGCCGGGACGCTTTGGTGACGAGCTTGCCTATCACCGCTGCTTTCATCCCCATGAGGAGGCTCTGGTATGACAATGACAGAGACAGCCGACAGCACCTCTTCGCCACTGCTTGAACTTCGCAAGGTGTCATGCCGTTTTGGCGCGCGTCCTGATATCGCTGCCCGGATTGCGATTGCGGTCGGCGCGGCCAAGCCCTTCCCGATCATCCATGCGTTGGATAAAGTGGATCTGACCATCCGCAAGGGGGAAGTGCTCGGCCTCGTCGGGGAGTCAGGCTGCGGAAAGTCGACGCTCGGCAGAATTGCCGCAGGCATATTGCCCCCGTCTGCGGGGCAGGTTTTCTGGAAGGGTGAGGACCGGGCCACATTGCGCGGAAGCCGGCAGCGTGATGCCGATCTCGAAGCGCAGATGATCTTCCAGAATCCCATGGCAGCCCTCAATCCACGCATGACGGTCGAGAAACTCGTGGCTGAAGCCCCGGGCATTCATGGCCTCATCAAAGGCAGCACGAGCAGCTATGTGGATGATTATCTGGCCAAGGCCGGTTTCGATCCGGCCATGAAAAAACGCCTGCCGCACCAGTTTTCCGGCGGGCAGAGGGCGCGGGTCAACATCGCGCGCGCGCTCGCCGTGCAGCCGGAGTTTCTCGTCTGCGACGAGAGTGTCGCAGCGCTGGATGTGTCCATCCAGGCGCAGATTCTCAATCTGTTCATGGATCTGCGAGAGCAGCTGGATCTGACCTATTTGTTCGTCAGCCATGATCTGGGAGTTGTGGAGCATATTTCCGACCGGGTTGCGATCATGTATCTCGGGCGGCTGATTGAGGAAGCACCCGTAGCCGAGATATTCTCCCGGCCAAACCATCCCTATACCCAGCAATTGCTGGCTGAGGTTCCGCGCATCAGACCCGGAAAACGGCGCTTCGCTGCGATGAAGGGTGAGCTGCCCAGCCCTCTCAATCCTCCGAAGGGATGCCATTTTCATCCGCGCTGCCCTCACGCACATGAGCGCTGCAGGATTGAAGTTCCGCAAAAACGCGAGATTGCACCGGGGCATATTTCGGCATGCCATTTGAACGACAAGCAGGCGGTATGAGTGGAATAGGACGCATCCCCGGTTTTATCCTTGCCTTGACCCTGGGGGCGGCGGGCGGAGCGCTTTTTACCTGGATCGGCATGCCGCTTTCCTGGATGCTTGGATCGATGACCGCCTGCGGCATTGCATCGATCATGAGTCTGCCGGTTCGCGGCTCCAACCTGGCTCGTCCGCCGATGTCAGCGGTGATAGGCACGATGCTCGGTTCCCAGTTTGGGCCACACACTCTGGAAAGCGCAGCGATGTGGTGGCCGGCACTGCTCGCATTGGCCGCCTATCTCGCGGTGGCGGCCGTTCTCTGTAATCTCTATCTGCGCCGCGTTATTCATCTGGATCGAAGAACGGCCTTCTTCTCCGCAATGCCGGGCGGGCTCGTTGATATGGTGCTGCTGGGCGCGGAGAAGGGTGGTGACGAGCGTACCATCGCTTTGATGCACTCTTCACGCATCTTTCTGGTTGTGTTGAGCCTTCCGCCACTGATGACGTTGATCACGGGTGCTGATCCGGGAGCACGTGTGGCGACCTGGCGGCCAATGTCCGATATGGGCCCGGCGGATGTGGCCTGGTTCATTGCCACGCTCGGGGCCGGGATCGGACTCGGCAAATTGCTGCGATTGCCGGCGCCATATCTGATAGGTCCAATGCTGGTGAGCGCGGGGCTGCATTGGACGGGGGCCTCGGGCTTCGTGGTGCCAAGCACGGTGATGGCCATGGCGCAGGTCGTTCTTGGAACGGTCGTCGGTTGCCGCTTCGCCGGCACTGCGCCAAGACGCATTCTCCACATTCTCATGACCTCAGCCGGTGCGACAGCCATCCTGCTGTTGGTCGCCGTCGTCTTCGCTTTCGCTCTACAACGTGTCATCGACGTTCCGGTCGAAGGTATCCTTCTTGCTTTCGCCCCGGGCGGACTTGCTGAAATGAGCCTCGTTGCACTCGCGTTGAATTTGGAAGTGGCCTTCGTCGTGGTCAGTCATATCAGCCGGATCGGTATGGTGATTTTGGCAGCAGGCCTTCTCTCGTCCAGGGGGTGAGCATGGCTCGGTTGACCACACTTCCGGCCATGATTACGGCCGGAAGGTCTCTCCAGGCAGATTGACGGCAAATCTGAATCAGCGTGCCGCCGAAACCACCACTTCAATCAGTGTGTCCTTGCCCAGTTCGGCCACCCCGATAGTCGCTCTCGTGGGCAGGTGTTCCGCCGGCATCCATTCCAGCCAGGCCGCGTTCATACCCTCTTTCTGCGAGAAGTCGGAGATGTAGATCATAGCGGTAAGAAGGTTCTCCTTCGATGAGCCAACCTCAGCCAGCAGGGCATCGATCTTGGCGCAGATCTGTTCGGTTTGCCCTTTCATATCCAGCGACTTGTCATCGGCGACAAGACCTCCGAAATACAAGACGCCGTTGTGCTCGACGACCCGATGGTTGATGCGGGTCTGAATATGTCTCTTGATCATGAGAGTTCCTTCTGTGCTCTGGTTGGATCTTGCGGAAAGCGCTCGATTGAAAATGGCTTGATCGGGGCCTGGGTGCTGCCGGTCGCGATCAATTCCGCCATGATGTCGCCGACACCTGGCCCGAGCTGAAAGCCATGCGCGGAGAAGCCAAAAGCGTGGAAAGCTCCCGGCGCGTGTGCCGCGGGGCCGATAACCGGTATGCCATCCGGCATCAGCCCTTCGATTCCCGCCCATGAGCGAATGATCTGTGCGCCACGCATCACGGGAAAAATGTCCATCGCTGTCTGCGCGGAATGACGCAATTCGGACATCTGCATATGGGTGCGGTTGTTTGCCGGCTCCGGCACTCCCGGTCGGCCACCGCCGATAACGACTGTGCCGTTTGGCATCTGCTTGAAGGAGAGAGGACGGCCCGCCGCTCCGACAACCGCTGTACAGAATGGGCGCAATCGTTCCGTGACGATCATCATTGGCGCATAGGCGCGTATGGGGGCATGATCGCCGATCTGCCGTGCGATTTCGCCTCCCCATGCCCCGGCACAGTTCAGAATGAAACGCCCGATAAACTCCTGCCCAGCGGCGTGGACCGTCCAATCCTTGCCAGACCGGGATACGCGTTCGACCGGTGTGTGTTCCAGAACGCGCACGCCCATCTGCTGGGCCTTGCGCTGAAAGGCGAAGGTCGTTTGGTATGGCTGGGCAAATCCGTCATCGAGTGAGGCAACGGCACCGACACAGTGTTCTGCGACCGCCGGCAGATATGTGCGCATTGTCTGCCGGTCCAGTATCTGCTCATGGGTGTAGCCCAAGCCGTTGAGTTCCGCGACGCGCCCCCGCAAGGTTTCGAGCTCTCCCGCGGTTTCTGCGACCTTGATCTGCGGCGACGGCTGAAAACCACAATCATCGTCTAGAAGGTCCGCGATGCGGCGCCAGATGGACATGGAATGCAGCGAAAGCGGAATTTCCGCGACGTGCCTGCCGAGCTTTCGCACGCCCCCGGCATTCACACCCGAAGCGTGCCTTGCCACCGTGTCCTTTTCGAAAACGACGACCTCAAGACCCCGCATCGCTGCGTGCAGCGCTGCAGAGCAGCCGTGAATTCCGCCGCCGATGATGAGAAGGTCGGCGGTCCTGTTCCCAAGAGATGCCATCGCCAAGATGCTGCCTCAGAGTGGCTCGTCGCGTGTCGGTTCGCGTTCGAGCTGAGCCAGTTCGGAAAGGAGAAGTGGTTTCAGCGGTGGGCGCAGGCGATAATAACCGATGGACTGCGGATCCTCCTTGCGCCGCTCCGCTATGATGGAGCTCACCGCCAGCCCGCACATCCGACCCTGACAAGGTCCCATGCCGCTTCTCAGGAAGGACTTGATCTGGTTGGGGCCGGGCGCTCCGAGGTCGACAGCTTCCCGGATGGCCCCGGCGGTCACTTCCTCGCAACGGCACACGAGAACGTCGTCGTGAGGCACCATGACTTCGTCAGACGGCGCATAGAGCGTCTCCAGAAACGGCCTGATGGCTTCGTCGCGGCTGAGCCTTTTCTGCAGCGCCCGGATTTGGGTGCCTTTGTCGTCCCCCAGCTTCTGCGCAACACGAAGGGCGACAATCCTGCCTCGGATTTCTGCGGAGTACGCGCCGGCTATTCCGGCTCCGTCGCCTGCGACGAAGACGTTCTCCACGCTGCTTTCGAAAAACGCGTCGAGTTTTGGAATGAAACAGCGTTGGCTCTCACTCCATACATGGTCGCAGCCAAGCAGTCGCGTTGCCTGCTGATTGGGCACGACACCCTGGTGCAGCGCGACGCTGGTTGCCTCAATACGGTGTGACTTGCCGTGGACGGAAAAACGCACCGCCTCGGCGCGTTGGGTCCCTTCTATGCGAATGTCGCGGGCCCCCGTGTAACGCGGAACGCCAGCGCGCCGAATTTGCCGCATCATCGCCATCCCCTTACGCAGATAGGAGAGCGCCGAGAGGGCACGGGGAAGATACCGGGCGGCCTTGAGGTAGCGGCTCCTGTCGATGGTTTCGATGATGGCTTTCGGCGGGCTACCCGCCTCGATCATCTGTTGCGCAAGCAGGTAGAGCAACGGACCGCTTCCGACGAGCACGACATCGTCGCCCACACCGCCGTGGGCCTTGAGGAGGATCTGCAAGGCACCTGCTGTCGTAACGCCCGGGAGGGTCCATCCGGGCATTGGCGTGGGCCTTTCCACCGCGCCCGTTGCAATGAGGAGATGCCGCGTTGAAACCTGGGAAGAGCCGCCATTGAGCGAATAATCGATGCTGAGATCGGGGTTTATGTTCCAGACAGTGGCTTCAGGAATGTACGTGGCATTGGAGGCGCGAAACGCCTGAGCGATCGACAAGCCTTTCCCATAATCGGAGCCCAGCAGTTTTCGCCGTTCCTCCGGCACGGTTTCAATCGCGCGGTAGATTTGGCCGCCGGGAGCGGGCTGTTCGTCAAGCAGGATGACAGAAAGGCCGGCGTTTGCGGCTTCCGTTGCGGCAGCCATCCCCGCCGGGCCGGCACCGATAATGGCAAGATCACACGCGTTCATTCGACTTCAACTCCAATCGCACCTTTCTGGCGGCGCACTGACATGCCTTCACGCACAGCCACCATGCAGGCCTGGCGGTTCGGAACTCCGTCGATCTCGACGAGGCATTCAAAGCAGACGCCCATCATGCAGAAGGGGCCACGCCGGCTCTGGGAAACCGGCGTGTCGCGGAAGTGGGTTTCCCCTGCAAGCATCAGCGCAGAGGCGACGGTGTCCCCGGCAGTGGCATTGATGGAACGGCCTTCGAAGGTGAAGGAGACCTTTCCGTTTTTGGTGGCGTTAATGCGCTTGAACATTCAGTCTCTCTGTAGAAAAGGCAGACATGGGTTCTCCCAGCCGGCCGCGAGCGATCATGGGGGCGAGCGTGCATGCGTGCGCACCGGCAAGCGTGACGCCGGAATGGCAGTTGACCGAGAACACCCCCGGATGGCTCTCGGATTGCTGGTATATGGGGAAGCCATCCGGGCTCATGACGCGTAGCGCCGCCCATGAGCGCACCAGCCGCAAGTCCTTCAGAAACGGGAAGGAGCGGATTGCCCGGGTCGCGATATCCGCCATGATGCCGGTGCGCGAGGTGAGATCAAAACCCGCATCCTCGTGGCTGTCGCCGAGAAGGAACGAGCCCTCGTCAGTCTGCCGGATGAACACAGTCGGCATGGAGAATTTCATCTCTGTGCGCTCGGTGACCAGTATCTGCCCTTTCTGAGGAAGAACCGGAACCTCCAGGCCGACGAGAGGGCCAAGTTTGCGGTTTCCAAGGCCTGCAGCCAAGACAACCTTGGCTCCTTTGAAGGAGCCCGCCGCGGTGGTCACGCGGTAACCGGAGCCATCTTTTTCAATGTTCTCAACGCGTGCCTCGTTTCGATAGGCCCCGCCGAAACGCGTGATGCTTTCGTGCAGTGCTCTCAAAAGGTAGAGCGGACTTGCATGCCCATCATGGGGCGACCAGCTTGCGCCTACGACCTCCGGGCCGATGCCGGGCAGCATCTTTTTCAGTTCGTCGCGCTTGATCATCACGGCCCCGTAATCGGAGCCGTGGACATTGTGCATGCGCTTGATCAGAGCGGATTGCCGCTCCCAGGCTTCCTCTGAGAGGCAGAGATGCACGCCACCGGCCTTGTGATAGGCGGTGTCGACGCCGGTCTGTTCGTGAAGCTCCTCGGAAAAATCAGGCCACACGTCCGCCGAATGCCGGCTCCACCGCGCGTATTCGGGCATGCCTTCGCCTTTGGACTGGACCCAGACAAGACCGAAATTCCCGCGCGAGGCCCGGAATGCCACATCGCCTTCGTCCAGAACCAGAACCTTTTCACCGAGCTTGCCAAGCCCGTGGGCCACGGCTGCGCCGACCAGGCCACCACCGACAACGATTGTGTCGTAGTTCATCGCGCTTCTCCTCCGATCAGCAGCCTGTCCAATCCATAGAGCTTGTTGACTGCGAGCATCAGCAACACCGTCAATAGGATCACCATTGTTGAGATCGAGGCGATCAGAGGATCAGTTGTCTGGGTGATGTGCGAGAAGAGTCGCACCGGGAGTGTGGTGGTCGACGGGTTCACGATGAACACCGTTACGGTGAGTTCGTCAAAGCTGGTTATGAAAGCCAGCACCCAGCCTCCCACCACACCGGGCAGAATGAGTGGCAGCGTCACACGGCGAAACACTGTCCAGTGCGACGCACCGAGCGAGGTTGCGGCCATTTCAATGGATCGATCGACCCCCGTGACGGAGGCTAGCACCAGTCGCAGCACGAAGGGCGTAACGATCACCGCATGGCACAAAACGAGCCCCAAGAAAGTGCCGTTGATATCGAACAGGCTCAGAAAGCGCAGGAACGCGACACCAAGCACCACGGTCGGTACGGTGAGCGGTGAAAGGAATAGCGCCTGCAATGCATCGCGCCCGCGGAAGCGCTCCCGCCCGATGGCGAGCGCCGCTGGCACGGCAAGAAGCGTCGACAGTGTGGCCGAGGCCAGTCCAAGCTCCAGGCTGATCCAGGCCGCATCGATGAAATCGGGATTGTCGAGGATCGCTTTGAACCAGCGAAACGAAATCGCACTCGGGGGGAACTCCAGATAGCCCGTGGGCGTGAAGGAGACCCCGATCACCACGAGGAGCGGGCCCATCATGAACAGTGCGAAGAGGGCATTGAAACAGAGGGCCCAAAAGCCGTTGCGGTTCATTCGAAGACTCCCGAATAGCGGCGTTCCACGAGTTTGTTCCAGGCGATCATGATGGTCAGGACCGACACCAGAAGCAGGATCGCAATGGCGGCGCCCAACGGCCAGTTGAGCGTGTTCAAAAACTCGTCATAGACGGTCGTTGAAACCATTTTCACGCGCCGCCCACCCAGCACTGCCGGGGTGGCGAAGGCGCTGGCCGAAAGCGAAAACACGATGAGCGAACCGGACAGAACGCCAGGCATGGCCTGCGGCAGAACGATGCGCATGAAAATCGTGAATGGCCCCGCCCCAAGCGATTCCGCCGCCCGCTCGGTGGCCGGATCCTGACGCTGCAGCGCGGCCCAGACGGCGAGGATCATGAACGGGATCATGACATGAACCAGCGCGACGACAATCCCGGTGGACGTGTACATCATGCGGATGGGTGAAGTGATAAGGCCGATGTCACGCAGGAATTCGTTGATAACCCCCTTGTTGCCCAGCAGGATCGCCCAGCCCAGCGTGCGCACCACAACAGATATGAGAAGGGGACCAAGCACGATGAGCAGCATGAATGAGCGCCAAGCGGGCTTCATGCGAAACAGAATGTATGCCTCCGGCAGCCCGAGCACGGCACAGATGGCCGTGGTGATGAAGGCAATCAGAAAGGTGCGACCGAAGATCTCGTAGAAATAGGTGTCGCTCAGCACCTCGATGTAGTTCTCCAGTCCAAACGTGTTCTCTATGCCTCCGTAGAAAGAGAAGCTGTTGAAGCTGAGCAGGAACGTCATGGCCAATGGAGTGACAAGCAATGCCGCGAAGAGCGTCAGTGCCGGCGCGCTGAGGAACCACGGAGTCGCTTTGCCTGAAACCGTCATGAGGCCTCTCCGCGCGGTAGTAGCCGCATGGCTTCCGGCTTCCAGGAGAGATGCAGGCGCTCACCAATTCCGGCCTCGCGCCGCCCCAGATTGCGCTGCATGACGAGCAGTTTTCCTATGGGCGTATCGACCCGGAAAAGCCAGTGATCACCCAGGAACACCCGCTCGATCACATCACCGGAGAGGGTGGCACGCTCCTTATCCGTCAATTCGATACGTTCTGGGCGAAGTGAAAGCTCGACAGGCCCTTCTGCCAGGTCTGTTTCGGGACCCGGTAGGCGAACATCGTCAATGATGATCTGTATCGTCTTGCCGGTTCTCTGCAGAACGGCCGGAAGGCTGTTCGTCTTGCCGAGAAAAGTCGAGATAAAGGACGTCGCCGGCTTCTCATAGACGTCGAACGGACTGTCCTCCTGAATAAGGCGTCCGCTCTGCATGACGGCGACCCGGTCGCTTAATGCCATGGCTTCCGACTGGTCGTGTGTGACGAGGAGAGTGGTGACGCCGGCTTCCTGTTGAATACGGCGGAGTTCGAGCTGCATTTCCTCGCGCAGCTTCGCGTCGAGATTTGATAACGGCTCATCGAGCAGAAGGAGTTCCGGCTCGATGACAAGCGCGCGGGCGAGCGCCACACGTTGCCGCTGCCCGCCGCTCATATTGCGTGGGAAACGATCCCCCAGATGTGACAGGTGAACAAGATCGAGTGCGTCGGAAACGCGCCGGCGCCGCTCGTCGGTAGGCACATTGCGCATTTCCAGGCCGAAACCGACATTCTGTTCGACCGTCATATGCGGAAAAAGGGCATAGGTCTGAAACACGATGCCAAGCCCGCGCTTCCGCGCCGGGACGGCGCCGAGATCACGGCCGTTCAGCATGATCTTGCCCGAGGTGGGTTGGGTAAAGCCCGCGATCATCTGCAGCGTGGTCGTCTTGCCGCATCCCGAGGGTCCCAAGAGCGAAACGAACTCTCCGCGCTCGATGCTGAGATTGAAGTCCTCGACGGCGACGACTGCGTTGTAGCGCTTGTTTAATGCTTGGAGCTCAAGAAAAGCCATTGTCAGCCCGTAATTGAAAGCTGGTTGATCCATCTTCGCTACGCCCGCAGGGCAGCGTCGGCCAGGGGGGCGAAACTGCCCGGTGTCCGCCAGGAAGCAGCACTGGAAGCTTCGCCCGGTATAGGCATGGTGATTTCCAGGTTTGCGATCAGCGTTCGATTTCGCGTGCCCAACGCTTGGTCCACTCTTCGCGGGCTGGGTTGATCGTGTCCCAGTCGACGGCAATCAGCTTGCCGATCTGCTCAGGCCCGTAAGGAAGCGAAGCAGCCAACTCGTCTGGTAGCTCAGCATTCTTGTTCACAGGACCAGAGCCCATGGCATCGGCGAGGCGCACCTGGATTTCCGGTTCCAGCAGGAAGTCAACGAAGGCGTTGGCAAGATCGGTCACGTCGCTTTCGACCACCGGGCATGCAGCCAGCATAAGAGCGACAGCGCCCTCCTTGGGATAAGCGAACTTTGCCGGAAAGCCTGTGTCGGCAAGGGACTTTGTCCGGCCCGAACCCCAGATCGACAGGGCGATTTCCTCCGATTGGAAGAGCTCGGACATCTTGCCGGATGAAGGCTCGAACACCAGGATGTTGGGCGCGACCTTTTCCGCCATGGTGCTGAAGCCGGGATCGATCTCTTTCTCTCCGCCACCATTCAGGCGCGCCATCATCACAAGCGTGTGCAGGCCATATGTGTTCGAGATCGGCGGGACGGACAGGATCTGGCTGTATTTCTCGTCCGCCAGGTCCATCCAGCTTGACGGCGGCTCCCAACCTTCGCGTTCAAACCAGTCCGTGTTGTAGGTGAAGCCGGTGGCCACAAAGCCGATCCCGATCGAATTGGGCCCAAGCTTCGCGATGTCATAAATGTCATCTCCGGGTGTCGAAGATGCCATGGGCGCGCAGAAGCCGAGAGCGTCGGCCTGATACATCGGACCGTCGTCAAGAATGACAACATCCAGCTCCTGATTGCCCTTCTGCGCTTGGAGTCGTGCAAGGTTCTCCGTGGAGTTTCCTGGCACGAACTGGATCTTGACCTCATGTCGGCTTTCGAATTCAGGGATGATGAGTTCCTTCATCAGTGTTTCGAAAGACCCTCCATACCCCCCGACGGTCAGCGTCTTCTCCTGCGCCAGTGCAGCCCCGGGGGCCAAGACCGAGCAACTCGCAGCCAGCATCCCATGCGCCAGCGATCGCCAAATCCTATTCATTGTCTTCCCCTTTGTTTTTGTGCGGTGGCGCGCCTATTCAAAGGAGACATTATCTGAATTTCAAATCATATTATTTGCCCTTGATATTCCAAAAGGTTATGTTGTTGCTATGCGCAAAACCAATGTCCGACAGATTGAAACCTTCAATGCATTCATGACGAGCGGTTCGGTAACAAAAGCTGCCGAGGCGCTGCATGTCAGCCAGCCGGCCGTCAGCAAGCTACTGAAATTATTTGAGGATTCCTGCGAGATTCAGCTGTTCAATCGCGACACCGGCCGTCTTGTCCCGACACCGGAGGCTCGTGTGCTCTACACGGAAACGGCCAAGCTCGAGGCGGGCGTTCTGCGGGTACACAAGGCTGCTCGGGAGATTCGCGAATTCGACCGGGGCCAGCTTACGATTGTCGGATTCCCGGCCATAGGCCTTCAGCTCATACCGCGTGTCGTGGCCGACATGCTGGGCCGTGACACGGGATTGAAGGTTACCCTTCTGACGCGCACCTCGCCCAGCATTGCGGATGTGATGCTCACGCGATCCGCCGATTTCGGCCTTTCGCTAGTTCCCGCAACCCACAGCATGCTTCACTGCGAACCCTTCGCGCAGTTGCCCATGATCTGTGCGCTTCCGGCAGATCATTCTCTGGCCAGTAAACAGGTAATTTCACTGCGGGATCTGTGCGACGACCCGTTCATCGCACTTGGGCGAAGCGACATGTCCTACCCGGCAATCTATGAAGCCTTTCACGCAATCGGGATCAGTCCACGTGAGGTTGCCGAGGTTCAAATGCTGGAAGCCGCCTGCGCCATGGTGAGTGCCGGTTTTGGCGTCTCGATCATCTCCAGTCTGGCCCTCGTTGCGCCCCAGGACCCCAGAGTCGTCTTCCGCCCGCTCGCCGAGCGCATTGAAACGTCCATCTGGCTGATCACGTCGCACGTGCATGAGTTGCCGCTCGTGGGACGCGAGGTGATCAACCGCATACGGGATGCGGTTTCGAGGATCGACATATCCCAAACGCTCATTCCTGCATGCAGGAACTGATTGACGAAAGAGTTGGTATGCCGGCGCGGCGGCTGTGCGAAGTAGAGGGCCCGGAGGGTCGCTGTGACACAGGGTGAAAGCCGCAAGATTGCGACCGCTGAAGTAGCGAGGCAGGCAGGTGTATGAACCGCCGCTGGCAGGGTTCTGCGCGGGTATGACTCCGGCAGCGAGGATGTGCGCAATCGCGTTCAGGAAAGCGCACGTCAGCTTGGCTATCAGCCCAACCAGCTTGCGCGTGTCTGCGTGTCCTTGCTGTCAAGCCATGGCGGGATAACCGCATCCTCCCGACGTTTGAGCGTGTTGCGCAGCGCGCGCTTCGCCTTTAGTGTCGCTCATGCATGCGGTTCCGCATCCTGCGGATGAAAAGGGAACCCGGTGCGACCTCCCTTGGGGGATCAATTCCGGGGCTGCCCTCGCAACTGTAAGCGGCAAGTTCTTTCCAATGCCACTGGCGCGAGCCGGGAAGGCGGAGGGAACGTCCGAGCCGCGAGCCAGGAGACCTGCCTCATGCATTGACCATGAACGCCGGACGAGGTGCGCCGGCAGGAGGACCAGCATGCATGCAGGCACGGCTTTGCCGGCGATGAAACGCCATGTCGCGTTCGATTTGACTCGATATGTTATACCATTTCATATAAGTGATCCCCGATCTTGTGAATTGGTGTCTGGGGGTGGCTTGAATGCGCGTTGATCTGGCTGGATTCGCCCGGGAAGGGACGCTGGGCGATCATAAGGCGCTGATGCGCCTTGTGGAAGGAGCCGATGCGCTTGGATTTGGCGGAATCTGGTTCAACGAGTTCCACTTTGCCCGCAAGACGCTGCCCTATCCATCCACGCTAATGCTGGGGGCGGATATTCTGGCGCGAACAGAGCGTTTGCGGTTCGGCACGTCGATCCTCGTCCTGCCACTCTATCACCCGCTCCTGCTGGCAGAGCAGATCGCACAGCTCGATTTTCAAAGCGGCGGACGCGTGGATGTTGGAATCGGTCGTGGCACGGAACCCTCGACGTTCAACGCGCTGGAGATAGCCCGTGACGAGGCGCATTTGCGTTTCAGCGAAGCGCTGAGAATCATGATTGAGGCGTGGACAAAACCACATTGCTCCGCCGATAGCGGCCCATGGACATTCTCCAACGTCGCAGTGGGGCCGCCACCGGTGCAGAAGCCGCATCCGCCCATCTATGTTGCCGGCGTATCGGAAGGAACTGTCGACATCGCCGCGCGAAACGGCTTTCCGCTGCTTCTCAGCCTCGAGCCGAACGAGGCGCGGCAATTGCCCGTGCTGCACGCTGCTCTAAAACGGCATGGCGCATCGCGCGCAACCCTCGAAACCTCCTCGCTTTCGCGATACGTGGTGGTCGCGCCGACGCGTGCGGAGGCCAACGACCGGGTCGACACGCTGCTCGAAAAGCTGAACGCGCGCCGCACCGAACGAGCCGCGTCACGCGGGCTCAAGCCGCCTGAGCCACGCAGCCGCGCTGTGATGTTGGCCGATTTCACCATCGCGGGAACGCCTGAGGATTGCCATGCGCAATTGTGTGCGCTTTCCGCGCGCACGGGATCGCAGAGCATACGCTGCCTTTTCAGCGCCAACGGCCTGATCAACAACGATGTAGCGCTCCAGGGGATGGAACTCTTTGCCAAGGAGGTTCTCCCGTATCTGGGAGGGCAATCCCCTTCTACACCCCATTCCGACAACGCCGCCTATGAGCCGGCTTTCCAAGGAGTTTCTTCATGAACCGATTTGCTGGCTTCTGCGCGATTGCTGCCGCAGGCCTTTTCATCATTTCGACATCTGCGTTCGCAGACGAAGCCGGCTTTCCCTATACGGATGAGAATTGCGGGGTCACAACAGTCTATGCGGCACCACCGGCGCGGGCCGTGACGCTCAGCAACAATGCAACGGAGCTGATGCTTGCCCTTGGGCTTGAGGAGCGCATGGCAGGCACTTCCTACATGGCAAACCTGAAGATCAGCCCGCAATATGAGGAAGCCTATAACCAGGTTCCGGTGCTCTCGCCGCTCGTCGCCACCACGGAGCAGCTGATCGAGGTGGAGGCTGACTTTGTTTATGCCGGCTATCCCGATGGGTTCAGCGAGAGCCGGCACACGCGCGATCAGTTGCACGATCTGGGCATGAAAACGCGGCTCAACACCGAAGGCTGCAATCTCGGAAAGTTCGGTTTTGATGAACTCTATGACGAGATCCGATCCATGGCGGCCATATTCGGCGTTCGGGAGCGCGGCGAAGCGCTGATCGCCGACATCACGGAGCGCCTTTCCTCCGTGGAAGAGAAGCTCGAAGGCGTAGAGCCCATGCCGGTGTTCATCTTCAACGGTGGCGAATCGGCGCCCCGTGCTGTTCTCGGCAACACCATGCTGTCGCACGTGGTGTCACGGGCCGGTGGTGAAAACATCTTTGGCGAAGTGGCAAACCGTTATGGGCAAGTTTCGTGGGAACAGATTGCCGAGCGTATGCCGGAATACATCGTGGTCTATTACTCCGGAACCGCTGGGGGGCAGGTGGTGGGAGATCCGGCGGGTGAACTCGGCAAGGGGCGGATCGAGATCCTGAAAACCAACCCGTCCGTGAAGGGCGTGCCGGGCATTGCCGGCGAAAGGTTTGTCACGATCGATTCCGTCTGGGGACAGCCGGGGCCCAGTTCCATTGACGCCGTGGAGAAACTGGCGCGTGCCTTCCACCCCGGCCGAATGGGCGAATAACAGGCCGGGCGGAACCGAAACATGCATGCACCTGTTCCGAAACAGAACGATCCGGACAGCCATGAAGCCTTGTTGGCTGTCCTTCAGTCAGCGCCGCCCGTCCAACGGGTGAAGAGCCGGCCCATGCCCGGCGCACGCTCGTTGGGTGGCCGGGCTTCGGGTTACGCTCTGGTCATTCTCCTGATGGCGGCGCTGCTTGTGAGCGTGGCCGTCGCCGGGTTGATGCTCGGTTCGGTGCATATTCCCGGCGGGACGGCCATTGCCATTCTGGCAAATCTGGCTCTCGGCGATAATCTGGTGGACCCATACTGGCGTACGGTACACGAGACGATCATTATCCAAACCCGCATGCCGCGCGTGGTGCTTGCAGCTCTGGTGGGCGCAAGCCTGGGGGTTACCGGCATGACGATCCAGTCCATTGTCCGCAATCCGCTCGCGGGTCCGAGCATTCTGGGTGTTTCGTCCGGTGCGGCGACAGGTGCGGTGGTGGTGATGCGTTGGGGACTTTTGGGCTTCGGTGTTTTCACACTTCACATTTCGGCCTTTCTGGGCGGACTTGTTACGCTTTTCGCTGTGTTCTGGGTCGCGCGAACCGGCGGACACATGACACCGACGCGGCTTGTGCTGGCCGGTGTGGCGATGAGCGCAATCCTGAGTGCACTGACAAGCCTGATCGTGCTGACGTCCCCCGATCCTCAGCTTGCCTCCCGCGTGCTGTTCTGGACGCTGGGCGGTTTCGGCACCGCACAGTGGAAACTCATTCCCGTCCCGCTTGCCGCCCTTGCGCTCGGGCTTGGCGTGATGCTTGTCCAGGCCCGGCGGCTCAACCTGCTGATGGCGGGTGACGAGAGCGCAGTGGCGCTTGGGCTCGATGTCCAGCGCTTTCGCCAGACCATGTTCGTGCTCGCGGCAGCACTCACCGGCATCACCGTGGCGGTGGCCGGGGTGATCGGCTTTGTCGGCCTCATCATGCCGCACATCGTGCGTTTTCTTGTCGGTGCGGATCATCGACGCTCCTTGCCGGCAGTTGCGCTTCTGGGCGCGAGCTTCGCCATAGGGGCCGATCTCGTCGCCCGCACGGTGATCGCTCCGCTGGAATTGCCCGTCGGCATCGTCACGGCCCTCGTAGGCGGGCCCTTTTTCATCTGGCTTCTGCGGCGCGACGCGCGCGGGCTGGGCGGTGCGCGATGAGTGTTCGACCTTGCACACTCGATATGCGCTCCGTCACGGTGAGAGCCGGCAGCGACACGCTGGTCGACAATGTGTCGATCCATGTTGGCGAAGGCGAGATGGTTGGTCTCATCGGACCTAACGGGGCGGGAAAATCAAGCCTGTTGCGAACCATTTACCGCATCAACAAACCTGCAACAGGCAGGGTATACGTGGATGGGAAAGACGTCTGGCGCAAACCCACGGAATGGGTCGCGCGCAATGTCGGTGCGGTGCTTCAGGACATGCCGGCGGAGTTCCCGTTGACGGTGCGCGACGTGGTGGCCATGGGTCGCTCTGCACACAAGAAGCTTCTGGAAGCCGACACGCCGCATGATCATGCTCTCCTGGACGCAGCGATCGCGCTTTTAGGGTTGGCTCCCTTTCGGGATCGCGCGTTCCGCACGCTGTCTGGGGGCGAAAGACAGCGCGTTCTCGTCGCACGGGCTTTGGTTCAACAGCCCCGGATCCTGATACTGGATGAGCCGACGAACCACCTTGATATTCATCACCAACTGCAGCTTCTACGGTTCCTGCGCGGGCTTCAGACAACGGTGGTGGCCGCCTTGCACGATCTCAATCTTGCTTCCATGTTCTGCGATCGGCTCGGCGTTCTTGATCAGGGGCGGCTGGTGGCGATGGGACCTCCGCAAGACGTGCTGACGCCGGTTTTGCTCCGCCGTGTCTATCGCATCGAAGCGACCATTGGGCGACATCCGGAGACAGGCAGTGTCTGGGTCATGCCTTCGGCTGCTCCACCGATCAGTTCGATCGGGCGGATTGAAGCGCGCTCTGCATAGACATAACGGCTCCTATTACAATTAACGCGGTCTTAAGCGAGGCGGCGCTTTATGGTCAGGTATACGAGGCACCAGCCCCCTCATGGCGAGCAAGGCACTCTGCCGGATTGTCAGGCACGAGCGTGGAGGGAAGTGAAGCCCGGTGGAGTCTTTGTGTGGCGATGAGCACAATTGCACAACAGCGCTGGAAAGGAAGTTCCTTCCTCGCGCGCATGGCCGCAACCGGGCAGCCGTCCACTGCCGTTGCAGCGGTCATGTTCACCATTTTGATGATCTCTTTTCGTCCGTTCCAGCCTTCTGGCGCCCAACTCACCGGGGACGGTGGCGACATCGTCAACCAGTTGGGTTTCGGTGCCCTTGGAGGGATTGCCGTGGCATCGCTGTTGACCCTGGTCGACAGGCGGGTTCTGGCTTCGCTCCTAAGCCCCTGGTGGATGGTCCTGATGGTCTTTTTGGCCATCGCCACCTTCAACACGCCGGTTCCAGGTGACACGATGCGCACCGTGGCGTTCTCGATCATCGGCATTCTGACGATCGCCGCGATACTCACGCTGCCGCGTGATGCTGATGCGTTTTCGCGAGTGCTGGTGTTTGCAGGGTTCATCATTCTCGGCCTCTCCTATTTCGGGGTAATCGCGCTGCGCGACGTAGCGGTTCACCAGGTCTATGACGTCGAATCCCAACATGCAGGCCTTTG
Source organism: Nitratireductor kimnyeongensis (assembly GCF_019891395.1). Lineage (NCBI taxonomy): Bacteria > Pseudomonadati > Pseudomonadota > Alphaproteobacteria > Hyphomicrobiales > Phyllobacteriaceae > Nitratireductor > Nitratireductor kimnyeongensis. The sequence continues at coordinate 2,002,108 of NZ_CP078143.1, forward strand.
GCGCGGTGTCTTCACGCACAAGAACATTGCCGGGCCGGTCATGGCGGGTCTGGCGTTCGCCGGACTTTACCTTTGCCGGCGCGGATGGCGATGGACGGGTGGGTTAATGGCCCTCCTGGCCATGGTCTTCGTGTTCCACACAGGCTCGAAAACGACGACAGCCACGGTGCCGCTGGCGGGAATGCTCGTCGCCTTGCCGGGAATATTCGGATTGCGGGCTCTCGTGCCCGTGTTCGTGGTCGGGGCGGTCAGCGTGCTGGCGTTGGCTACACTTGGCATTGTCTTTATCGATCCGCTGAAGGATCTCGCCGCGACGCTTGCGCCCGATCTTACCTATACGGGACGCACGCCGGTCTGGGAGTTCGCGGGAGACATGATCATGCAGAAGCCATGGTTCGGATATGGCTTCGATAATTTCTGGCTGACCCAAACGGTGTTCACATCCGATCAGTCATTCGATCGGCTGTGGGATATTCGCGGAATCGTGCATGGTCACAATGGCTATATCGACATCGCGCTCGGGATGGGGCTTCCGGCACTTGCAATCGCGATCATCACCTTTCTGTTCATGCCGCTGCGGGACTATATGCGCACCCCACTCAACCGGGAGAATGTGTTCCTGGCGGATTTCTTCATGATGGTGGTCACGTTCTGTCTGTTCAACGCTTTCCTCGAAAGCTTCTTCTTCCGTCGGATAGACCCGGTCTGGATGTTGTTTGTCATGGGCGTATTCGGCATGCGGCTTGTGGCGCGATTCCGGGTTCCGGGGCGGGCCGAGCGATAAGGCCTTCCCTTCCTGTTTGAGCGAGCGAAACTCACGCGTTCCGGGGAAACCGCAGAACGCGTTGCCGGCCATGCCTGCTGCAAATGGGCGCACCTGGCTGCCATGGCTTGCCCACCGGAATTTCGGGATGTACATTAATTTCAGTATTTTCTGAAAATAGTGGCAGGCACACCCTTCATGAACCTCCCTCCAGTTCTACAGTCCTTCGTTCTGCATTTCGGAGAAATGGGCAGCCGCTGGGGCATCAATCGCACGGTGGGCCAGATTTATGCATTGCTCTACGCGTCCGCCAAGCCACTCTGTGCGGACGACATTGTCGATGCGTTGTCGATTTCCCGGTCCAATGTCTCCATGAGTCTGCGGGAGCTTCAGGCCTGGAATCTGGTGGTTTTGAAACACATTCCCGAAGATAGGCGGGATTTCTTCACGACGCCGGACGACGTCTGGCGGATCCTGAGAACGCTGGCTGAAGAGCGCAAGAAACGGGAAGTGGATCCTACGCTGTCAGTGCTTCGCGAGCTGTTGATGCAGACACCGGGCAATGAGGAGGAGCGCTATGCGCAGGCCCGTCTGGCCGAGATGCAAATCCTCATAGAGCAGTTGACGCAGTGGTATGACGATGTGAAGCATTTGGAAACGGAGCAGTTGGCAACATTGCTTAATCTCGGCGCGAAGGTGACGAAGCTGCTCGATGCCAAAGACCGCATTGTCTCATTGGGCCGCAAGCGCACGGAGCCGAAAGGGTCATGACCACGCTGGATGCCGGCGTACGAAGCCGCCAATCACCGGCAGATGTGCGCACGATCCCAATGGCGCAACGGGCGCATTTCAGCAAGGCCGCAGAAAGCCTGTCCGCGCGCGGGACCAGCCGGGCAGCAGTGGTGTTGCAAACGCTTGCGTCGTTGCTCTGGCTCCCGCAAGCAGCGCTGCTGGCGATGGCGGTCGGCGATATTGCCGCCGGAGATGGCGCAACGGCGGCGTGGCTACCGGCCATCGGCATCTTCCTTCTGGGGGCCATGCGCGCGGCGCTGGATGGAGCGGGAGGCCGGATGGCGTTCCGGCGCGCACGCAGGTGCCTGAGCGCATTGCGCAATCAGGCGGTGGCTGGCCTGGCGGAAATCTCTCCGCTTTCTGCAGCACGACCATCTTCCGGCCTTGCCGCAAGCACGCTTGCCGAGCAGGCTGAGGCCATTGTTCCCTATGTAGCGCGATACCGGCCTGCGCGTATGAGAGCGATGATCGTGCCGCTGGCAATCCTCGCCTGTGTTCTTGCCTTTTCCTGGGCGGCGGCGCTGGTGCTGCTCATGGCAGCACCGCTCATACCGGTGTTCATGGCTCTGGTTGGCTGGCGTGCCAAAGCGGCAAGCGAAGAACAGCTTGCCGAAATGGGTAGCATGAACGCATTCCTTATCGACCGACTGCGGGGGATGACGACCATTCGCAGTTTCGATGCTGTCGACCGCACGGCGACCAGACTTCGAGCCACAGCCGAGGATTTGAGAAGCCGCACCATGGCCGTGTTGCGCATTGCGTTCCTTTCCTCCGCGGTGCTGGAGCTGTTTGCCGCGCTGGGTGTGGCGATGGTGGCGGTTTATGTAGGGTTTCACCTTCTTGGAGAGCTGAACTTCGGAGCGTGGGGCAGCAAGCTCTCCCTCGCCGAGGGGTTGTTCATCCTTCTTCTCGCCCCCTCGTTTTTCGAGCCTCTGCGCGAACTCTCTTCGGTCTGGCACGACCGGGCCTCGGGAGAGGCGGCGCTTGCAGCCCTGGAAAAGCTTGGTGCGTCGGGGCCGAAGATCGTGGGACACCCAGATCGCGCGGTCCGGGAGGTTGGGGGCGTCGGTGCGCTTTGCGTTTCTATAGAAGGGCTGACGTTTCGACACACGGAAGAGGCCGCGCCGGTTTTTTCGTCATTCGATCTGGAAGTGTCGGCGGGTGAGCGTGTCGCGCTGGTGGCCCCAAGCGGTGCGGGTAAATCAACGCTCCTTGCGCTCATTGCCGGCCTGGTGGCGCCCGAGGTAGGGACAGTTCGCATCGGCGGTCAGCCAATGGAAGGTGCTCGCGCTGCAGAGTTGCGGCCGCTGATCGCATGGGTCGGGCAAAATCCCCACATCTTTCCCGGAACGATGCTGAGCAATATCACGATGGGCCGCCCCGAGGTGGGGCATGCAGCGGTTGCGGAAGTGCTTCAGGCGGTGAGTCTCTCGCGTCTGGCCGAGATGCGCGGGCCTGCGATGATCGGTGAATCCGGTTTTGGCCTTTCGGGAGGCGAAGCGCTGCGGCTTGCATTGGCTCGCGCCGCCGCCACACCGCATGCCGGCCTGGTTCTGGCCGATGAGCCGACGGCCCATCTGGACCGGGAAACCGCGCACGAAATTACCGAGAGCCTGCTGCAAATCAGCCAGGGCAAGACGCTGATTGTCGCAACCCATGATCCCGTTCTCGCCGCCCGGATGGACCGGGTCATCGCAGTGCAGCCAATGGCGAGGGGTGGAGGCCGTTCATGACCGGAAAGCGTGATCTACTCGCTGTTGCACGGCTTTTCTGGTTGGGAAGCCGCAGCAAGTTGCTTTCCGGAGCGTTGCTTGCGCTTGCCACCGTGCTGTGCGGAATAACACTTCTTGGTCTTTCAGGCTGGTTCATTGCGGCAACGGCGATTGCAGGACTTTCGCTGACGACCGCCCTTGCCTTCGATGTTTTCGCCCCTTCCGCCGGCATCCGTTTTCTGGCGCTCGCGCGGACCGCATCCCGCTATGGCGAGCGGATCGCCACACATGATGCAACGCTCGAAGTGCTGGCCGAGCTGCGGGAAAGACTGTTTCGGGGCTGGGCAGTTGCAGGCGCCGCGCGCGCAATGGCGGCGCGGCCAGCGCGATTGCTTTTCCGGCTCACAAATGACATCGACGCCCTGGATTCACTCTATCTGCGCGTCCTCGTGCCACTGTTCTCTGCCGCCGGCGCTGCCATCATGGCTGGCTTGGCGCTCGGTTTCATCGATTGGCGGCTCGGCGTCGCCACCGCAGTGTTCCTTGTGGCAGTCGGCCTCGGCGTACCGGCACTTGCCGCGCGCCGCGCCCACAAACCGGCACGCCGCCGGGCCCATGCGCTTGAGGTGCTGCGCGCCCGCAGTGTCGATCTGGTGCGTGGGCAAGGAGAGTTGATCATGACCGGGCGGATCATGGCTCAGCGTGAAGCGATTGCCCAGGCCGATGAGCGACTGGCTCAAGCGGATGATTCCATAAACAGGGTTGAAACTCGGGTAAACGCCACCCTTGGCGTTGCCGGTGCAGGGCTGCTCGCCGCCGTATTATTTGCCGGCGCGCAACTGGCGGAAGCCGGTCGGATAGGAGCGCCGGTTGCTGCTCTGGCACTCCTTGTTGCGTTAACGGCAACGGAGCCGTTTGCTGCGTTGCGGCGTGGTGCCGTCGAACTCGGGCGCACGTTGGTGGCTGTCGGGCGTGTGGGACCAAGGCTTCAACAGGATGTTGGTGCGCCGGCGAACAAGGCACCCGATGCTCCGTTGACAGCGGTGTCCATGGCGCACGTGACTGCGTCGTATCCGGGGGGCTCCGTACCGACCCTCGCCAATGTTTCTCTGCGTCTCAAGTCGGGAGAGCGTGTGGCGGTCATCGGTGCGAGCGGTGCAGGGAAAAGTTCTCTCCTTGCCGTCATAGCAGGCGAGATGACGATAGATCGGGGCGCGGTTGCGAGCCTTCCCTCCATTCTGTTCACGCAGCGCACCGAATTGTTTCACGACACGCTGCGGGGCAATCTCTCGCTGGCCGACCCTTCGGCCGTGGAGAACGCGATGCTTGCTGCGCTACAGGCTGCGGGCCTTGCACCGATGGTGCAAAACTTGCCTCATGGGCTCGACACCATGCTTGGTGAGGGCGGTTCCGGTCTTTCAACCGGTCAGGCACGACGGCTCGCACTGGCGCGGCTGATCTTGCAAAACACGCCTGTCTGGCTTCTGGACGAACCCACCGAAGGGCTGGACCCGGATACAGCGAACGATGTGATCGCGCGTGTCAGGCAAGTGGCAGACGACAAGACGCTGGTCATCGCGACCCACATCCGCCGCGAGGCGGACATTGCGGACCGCATCCTGCGGATGGAGCATGGCCGGATCGTTGCCGATGCCCGCCGCGGCACCGAGGCATACACAATTATGCTCGAAAGTCTGAGACCGGAATGAGCATTTTCTCCCGAGGACCAAAGGAGCCGGAAAGCCGGATGGTACAATGGAACTGAACATCGTCGATCTCTCGCGGTTGCAATTCGCAATTACCGCTCTCTACCACTTCCTGTTTGTCCCGCTGACGCTCGGACTGTCGGTGCTGGTTGCCATCATGGAAACCGTCTACGTGATGACCGGCCGCACCATCTGGAGACAGATGACGAAATTCTGGGGCACGCTGTTTGGCATCAATTTCGTGCTCGGTGTCGCCACCGGCATCGTCATGGAGTTCCAGTTCGGGATGAACTGGAGCTATTACAGCCACTATGTCGGGGACATATTCGGTGCACCGCTGGCCATCGAGGGCCTTATGGCCTTCTTTCTGGAAGCGACCTTCGTAGGCCTCTTCTTTTTCGGCTGGGACAAACTGTCCAAGCTCGGACATCTGGCGTCTGCCTGGGCAGTGGCCATCGGCTCCAATTTCTCCGCTCTATGGATCCTCATTGCGAATGGCTGGATGCAGAATCCGGTGGGCTCCGCATTCAATCCGCAGACCATGCGTATGGAGGTGACAGACTTTTACGCCGTGCTGATGAACCCGGTGGCACAGGCAAAGTTCGTCCACACCGTCTCGGCAGGCTATGTCACGGCCTCCGTTTTTGTTCTCGGCGTTTCTGCCTGGTATGTGCTCAAGGGACGACACCTCGACCTCGCCAGGCGTTCCATGACGGTTGCAGCTTCCTTCGGCCTTGCTTCGGCTCTCTCGGTGGTGGTGTTGGGCGATGAAAGCGGCTACCTCGCCACCGAGCACCAGAAGATGAAGCTCGCTGCTGTCGAAGCCATGTGGGAGACGGAGCCGGCGCCAGCATCGTTCACTGCTTTTGGATTTCCGGATCAGGAAGCGCGCGAAACGCATTATGCGGTACACATTCCGTGGGCGATGGGTATCATTGCAACACGTTCGCTCGACACACAGATACCCGGCATTGACGAACTGGTAGAGCATGCGGAAGAGCGCATCAGAAACGGCATTGTCGCTTATGACGCTCTGCAGAAGATCCGCGCCGCCGGCAATGCTGATGCCATTCCTGATGATGTCAGGAATGCGTTCGAGGAGAGTGGTTCGGACCTCGGATACGCGCTGCTTCTCAAGCCTTATCTCGACGATCCGCGTGAAGCGACGGATGCGCAGATAACCCAGGCGGCAAACGACACGGTTCCAAACGTGCCCACCCTGTTCTGGACTTTCCGCATCATGGTTGGGCTGGGCTTTTTCTTCATCCTGCTCATGACCGTGTTCTTCTATCTCTCGGCGCGCCACAGGCTCGACCGCTATCCCTTCCTGCTGCGGATCGCGGTTTTTGCGATCCCGCTCCCCTGGATCGCTGCCGAATGCGGCTGGATCGTTGCGGAGTTCGGGCGTCAACCTTGGATCATCGAAGGTGTTTTGCCCACGGCCGTGGCGGTCTCAAACCTTGGTGCTTCCACGGTGCTGATGACGATCATCGGTTTCTCGTTGATCTATACCGTCCTCTTCATAGTCGAAATGGCGCTTATGCTGCGCGCCATTCGCAAGGGGCCTGAACCAGACGAAGAGCCCGAGGCCGTGTTCGGCCCCCGCGCCTTCGTACCGGCGGAGTAAAGACAATGATCCTGCACACTCTTATCGACTATGAAACGCTGCGCGTGATCTGGTGGGGGCTTCTCGGCGTGTTGCTGATAGGCTTTGCCGTAACCGATGGTTTTGACCTGGGAACGGGAACACTCCTGCCTTTTGTGGCCAAAACAGATACCGAGCGTCGTGTCGTGATCAACGCCGTCGGCCCGGTATGGGAAGGCAATCAGGTTTGGCTCATTCTGGGTGGGGGAGCGATTTTCGCGGCCTGGCCACCACTATACGCGGTGTCGTTTTCAGGTTTTTATCTCGCAATGTTCGCTGTCGTCTTCGCACTGATCCTGCGTCCTGTCGCGTTCAAATACCGGTCAAAACGAGAGAACCCGACCTGGCGGACCACTTGGGACTGGGCGCTGTTCATCGGCGGATTTGTCCCTGCACTCATCTTCGGTGTTGCGGTGGGCAATGTCCTTCAGGGCGTGCCGTTCCGGCTCGGAAACGATTTGAGGATCTTCTACGAGGGCACGACATTGTTCGAGCTTCTCAATCCATTCGCGCTCCTGTGCGGGCTTCTTTCGGTGGCGATGCTCATCATGCATGGTGCATCCTGGCTCATGGTAAAAACCGACGGACCGGTCGCGGCACGCAGCCGCACCTTTGGCAGCGTTGCGGCCATGGCCACCATCGTGATCTTTGCGCTCGGGGGACTCTGGCTATGGGCCGGCATCGATGGCTATCGCATCACCAGCGCTATAGTGACCGACGGCCCGTCCAACCCGCTGGCGAAGACCGTGGTACAGGCGAGTGGTGCCTGGTTCGACAATTACGCGGCGCACCCTTGGATGATCATCGCTCCCGGGCTCGGTTTTCTCGGCGCAGTCCTGGCGCTTGTTCTCTTTCGTGCCCGGCGTGAAGTGTTGACGTTGCTCGCCAGCGCGATGTCGATCATCGGCATCATCTCGACGGTCGGCCTGTCGATGTTTCCCGTCATCCTGCCGTCCTCCATCGCACCGGGAGCAAGCCTGACGGTGTGGGACGCCTCGTCAAGCCATCTCACCCTGTTCATCATGCTGGTGGTGACTGCGTTTTTCGTTCCTCTCATCGTTGCCTACACGAGCTGGGTCTACAAGGTCCTGTGGGGCAAGGTGGATGAAAAGGACATCCAGGAAGGCAGGGGACACGCTTACTGAGCGGTCCCCCTTCACACAAAGGAGATCAGGACATGTGGTATTTCGCATGGTTGCTCGGACTTCCCCTCGCCGCGGCTTTCGCCGTTCTCAACGCGATGTGGTATGAACTGATGGACGACGCGGCGAAGAAGAAGGAAGCCGCCAAACCATGAATCAATAAGCGCCGGCCTTGCGCCGGCGATTATCTTTCAGGGCTCAATCGACAACCGGCCCGCCCGCCGCCCGCTTCATGATCACTTCACGGTGCGGATAGGGGATCTCGACCCCGTTTTCCTTCAGCGTGTCCCACAATGCGAGCAGCACTTTGCCGCGCACATTGGTGAGGCCTTGCTGGGGGTCGCGAATCCAGAAGCGCAGCACGAAATCGAGCGAGGATTCACCAAATCCTGTCAGCCAGCAAACCGGTCTCCGGTCGGCATCCACACGACCGACACTTACGGCAGCGTCAATGGCGAGGGCTGAAACCTGGTGCGGATCACAATCGTAGGAAACACCAAACGGCACATCGAGCCGCACCATTTCGTCGCTGAACGACCAGTTGATCACCTGTTGGGTGATGAAATCCTCGTTGGGAATGAGATATTCGCGTCCGTCTCGGGTGATGACGGAAACGAAGCGGGCCCGCAGTTCGCGGATCCAGCCGAACGTGTCTCCGAGCGTGATCGTGTCGCCCGGCTTAATGGATTTGTCGAGTAGGATGATGATGCCGGAAATGAAATTGGAAACGACCTTTTGGAGGCCGAAGCCAAGCCCCACGCCGACAGCGCCGGAAAACACCGTCAACGCCGTCAGGTCGACACCCACGGAGGAAAGCGCGATGGCGCCGGCTGCAATGACGAGGCCGATCTTGACCACCTTGCCGAGCAGCACACGGATGGACGGGGTAAGTTCGTCGGACCGCTGGACGCGTTCGTCGAAATAATTGCCGAGAACTATCGCGAGCCAGACAGTGCCGGTGAGCAAAACCGCGGCTTTCAGGAGCACCAAGGCGCTTAACCTTGTCGCGCCCAGCGGCAGGGCCAGCGTGTCGAGAAACGCCGCCGCCTCGTCGTCTATCCCAAGAATGACAATGGCTGCATAGGTCCACGCTATCCATCCTATGGTTCTGGCAAGCAGGCGGTTGCGGATGATGCGCGAAACGACCGAGGTGAACACCCAGGCGATCGAAAGCGACAGGGTGAGCGAAAGCAAGAGCGTTCTGCTTGGCCATGTAAACGAGCGCAAAACCGTCAGCGCCCCAAAAAGAAGGAGGACAAACAGAATCCAGTCGCTGCGCCGCATGAGCGCCACGACAACGCGCAGAAGCCCCTGATGACCCTTGATGCGCCTGGCATGTGCTTCGAGCCGGCTCTCCAAACCACGCGATGCCAGCTTTGCGACAAAGAACAGCACCGCAATGATCGCGACCTGATAGAAGGTCCAGGGATTGGCGAGATTGACGATCTGGGCTCGCACCCAATTCGCGATCTCAAGCAAGAGGTCCACAAACGCCATGGGGCAACAGTAGCCCATAATGCGGGGCTGCGGAATGCAGATGACGAATGCTTCATTCTGGCCAGACGGTGGCCCAACCTCACCTCTCGTTGAAACCTCTTTCCTCATCCGGCGAATTGACCCGGTGTCGCTGGCGTGGTGAAAGCAGTGCATCATTTCTGACATTGGGAAGAGGAGTGTCTGCTAAATGGAAAATCGCGTTGAGCTTCATGGGTTGAAGGTTGCGGAGGAGCTGCGCAATTTCGCGGTAGAGGAGGCGCTCCCCGGTACGGGTGTAGAACCCGACCAATTCTGGAAGGCGTTCTCGGAAATCGTAAGCGATCTGGCGCCAAAAAATCGGGCCCTGCTCGCCAAGCGCGACGCAATGCAAGAAAAGCACGACGCCTGGTACAAGGAAAACGGCGCGGCTGCCGACCAGGACGCTTATCAGGCTTTCCTGCGCGAGATCGGTTATCTGCTGCCGGAAGGCGAGGCCTTCTCCGTCTCCACGCAGAATGTCGACCCGGAGATCGCCAGTGTCGCCGGTCCCCAGCTTGTCGTGCCCGTGATGAATGCGCGCTACGCGCTCAACGCGGCCAATGCGCGCTGGGGTTCGCTCTATGATGCGCTTTACGGCACAGACGCCATTTCCGAGGAGGACGGCGCGGAAAAGGGCAAGGGCTACAATCCGAAGCGCGGCGAAAAGGTCATCGCCTGGGCGCGTGCCTTCCTCGACGGCAGCGCGCCGCTCGATGGGGTTTCCTGGACGGACATAACCGGGCTTTCTGTTGTCGGCGGTCAACTCCTGGCGAAAACCGAGGGCGGTGAAGCGCACCTGAAGGATGTTTCGAAATTCGTCGGCTATCGCGGTGCGGCGGAAGAGCCGTCAGCAATCCTGCTTGCCACCAATGGCATGCATGCGGAAGTCGCGATCGATCCCAACCACCCGATCGGCAAGACCGACAAGGCGGGCATTGCCGATGTGGTGCTGGAATCGGCCCTGACCACCATTCAGGATTGCGAGGATTCCGTCGCCGCCGTCGATGCCGAGGACAAGGTTGTCGTCTATCGCAACTGGCTTGGTTTGATGAAGGGCGACCTCGAAGAGCAGGTGACGAAGGGCGACAGAACCTTCACCCGCCGCCTGAACCCCGACCGCGAATACACCGCGCCCGATGGCAGGACACTCACGCTGCCCGGCCGTTCGCTGATGCTGGTGCGCAATGTCGGTCACCTCATGACCAACCCGGCCATTCTCGACGCCGATGGCAATGAGGTGCCGGAAGGCATTATGGACGCGCTCTTCACAGCAGCCATCGCGCTGCACGATGTCGGGCCGAATGGCCGCCGCATGAACAGCCGCGCGGGCTCAATGTACGTGGTGAAGCCGAAGATGCACGGACCTGAAGAGGTGGCCTTCGCTGTGGAGCTGTTTGATCGCGTCGAGAAAGCACTCGGCATGGCGCCCAACACCATCAAGATGGGTATTATGGACGAGGAGCGCCGCACCACGGTCAACCTGAAGGAGTGCATCCGCGCCGCGCGCGAGCGGGTGGTCTTTATCAATACCGGCTTCCTCGACCGCACCGGCGACGAGATCCACACCTCCATGGAAGCGGGCCCGATGATCCGCAAGGGCGACATGAAACAGGCAGCCTGGATCTCTGCCTATGAGAACTGGAATGTCGATATCGGCCTTGAGTGTGGTCTTTCCGGCCACGCCCAGATCGGCAAGGGCATGTGGGCCATGCCCGACCTGATGGCAGCGATGCTTGAGCAGAAGATCGGTCACCCCAAGGCCGGCGCGAACACGGCATGGGTGCCCTCGCCAACGGCGGCCACGCTTCACGCCACGCATTATCATCAGGTGGATGTCCACGCCGTGCAGGCCGAGCTGAAAAACCGCAAACGCGCAGCACTGTCCGATATCCTCTCGGTGCCGGTTGCCACGCGGCCCAACTGGACGCCGGAGGAAATCCAGAAAGAGCTCGACAACAACGCGCAGGGCATTCTGGGCTATGTGGTGCGCTGGATCGATCAGGGCGTCGGCTGCTCCAAGGTGCCGGACATCAACGATGTGGGTCTGATGGAAGACCGTGCAACGCTGCGCATTTCCGCTCAGCACATGGCAAACTGGCTGCATCATGGCGTCGCAAGCAAAGAGCAGGTGATGGAAACGATGAAGCGCATGGCGGCGGTGGTGGACCGGCAGAATGCCGGCGATCCGCTCTATCGGCCGATGGCGCCGGCTTTCGACAAATCCATTGCGTTTCAGGCGGCCTGCGACCTTGTCTTCAAGGGGCGGGAACAGCCCAATGGCTATACCGAACCGGTTCTCCATGCACGCCGCCTTGAACTGAAGGCGCAAGACAGTGCAAGTAGAGCATCATGACCCGCTGATGGCGCATCGGATTCGCCGGCGGTAACAACAACAGGTCGCCGGACTGTGCCTGAATGAAGATCCTTGCAATCGATACCGCGGCGGCGCTCTGCGCCGCCTGCGTTCTTGACACCCAAACGGATGAAATGCTCGGGCGGCACGTGCTGGACCTGGGCAAGGGGCATGCCGAACACGTCATGTCCGTCATCGAAGGTGCGCTGCAGGCTGCCGGTCTTGGCTATGACGCACTTGGCGCCGTGGCTGTTTCCGTGGGCCCCGGATCGTTTACCGGCGTGCGGGTCGGCGTCTCTGCCGCACGCGGTCTGGCGCTGGCGCTCAAAGTGCCGGCCATCGGTATCTCCACGCTGGAGGCGCTTGGCGCGGAAGCGCGTGATACGCTTCCCGGACGCACCGTTCTCGTGGCGCTTGGGCAGCGCGCGCCCAGTCTTTTCGCAGCGGGCTTCGATAGCGAAGGGCGCGTTCTCCTCGAACCTCAAAGCCAGTCGGCACAGTGGCTGGCCGGATGGGCCTCTATCGAAAATGCGGTCGTCTACGGTGTTGCGGCCGAGCTTGTGGCTGAGGCGGGCTCGCCCGCGCTTGACATTCAAACTGCCGGCGCAACGGCGGATATTCTGACCTTTGCCCGGCTGGCCGCTACCAAGGAGGGGAGTGGCGAACCGCCAAAGCCGCTTTATCTGCGCGCACCGGACGCTGCCCCGCAGCAAAACTTCGCTCTCCCGCGAAGGGAACGCTGATGGCGCTCTTTCCGAGAAAACGCGAATTTGTGGTGCGGCCTCTGGAGGTGGCGGACAGTCTCGTTCTAGCCGATATGCACGCCGAGGATTTCACGCGGCCGTGGAGCGATGCGGAGTTTGAATCGCTGCTCACACAGGATGGCGTGTTCGGGTTCGCGGTTTCCGAAATTGGCAGAAAGCCACCGCAGCTTGCCGGGTTCGTGCTTGCGCGGCAGGCCGCGGATGAAGGCGAAATCCTCACCATTCTTGTCGCCCGCAATCAGCGCCGCCACGGGCTTGGCCGACAATTGATGGATGCCGTGCTATTCAAGATGCATAGCGACAGGGCAGCGGCACTTTTTCTTGAGGTGGAGGAAACCAACACGCCTGCCATCGCGCTCTACCGTCGCCTCGGATTCCGGCAGGTCGGAGGGCGGCCCGATTATTATCGCGACGCGAATGGCAGGCGCACCAGCGCTCTGGTGATGCGCCGCGACCTGCGCTGAGCTTTCAACCTCATGTTTCCTGGAAACGGAAAATGCTGTAGAGGGTCCGTTCTCCGCCCACGGGCCTCATAGCTGATTCAGGGCTGATGCTCAGCACGCTGCGTTTCGTCATCGCTATCGGGATTGTCGCGCTCTACACTCTGCCGCTTATGGTGGTGCAGGAAATCGCGCTCAGAACCGGATTTTTCAGCGACCGCATCGTGCCGCGCCTCTGGCACAGGCTCACGCTGCGTGTGCTCGGTGTGCGGGTGCGCATGAAAGGGCGCCGGTCGCGGGAGCGCCCGCAGATGATTGTTGCCAATCATGTCTCCTGGCTCGACATTCTGGTGCTCGGGTCACTTGATGGCGTTCATTTCATAGCCAAATCGGACATGCGGAACTGGCCCATTCTTGGCACGTTTGCCCGCCAGCAGCGCTCCGTGTTCGTGGAGCGAGAGCGCCGCCGCGCATCGCCGGAGCAGGCGCGAGAGATTGCCGAACGGCTTTCCGACGGGGATCCGATGGTGCTTTTCGCCGAGGGCACGACCGGCGACGGCAACAAGGTCCTGCCATTCAAGAGCACGCTCTTCGGCGCAGCGCAGCTTGCGCTCGGGGAGGACAAAAGCAGGCAGGTGACCATTCAGCCCGCAGCCATTGTCTACCTGGCAAGCCACGGACTGAAACTGGACCGGCGGGAACGCTCAACCATTTCGTGGATCGGCGACCTCGATCTGATGCCCCATCTCCGACTGGTCCTCGCCGCGCGGCCTCTTGATGTGGAGGTCCGGTTCGGAGCGCCTCTCCCATTCTCTGTCGCAGGCGAGCGGAAGAAAATCGCGCGTGAGGCGGAAAACCAGGTCCGCTCAATGCTCGTGCAGGCTCTGCGGTCGTAAGCCGCAGCGCGAGAGACATCAGGCTGCAAGATAGCTGCGCTTATCGAACGGAAGCGACGGCGCGCTCGATCAGTTCAGCAATGTCGTTCGGATGGCTCATCGGAAGCAGGTGCCCGGCGGCGATCTCGATCGTTTGCGCGCCCGAACGTTCGGACATCCATCTTTGAAGGTCCGGTGAGACAGTGCGGTCCCGCGTTGCCACCGCTGACCACACCGGCAGACCATGCCAAGCTGCGAACTGCGCCGTCTGCGTGAAGATCGCAATGTTCGCCGCCGCCTGCGCATTGGCCGTATAGGTTGCGTCCGCCGGTGAAAGGCCATTGGCCACATCTTTCATCCAGACCGCGTCTTTCACGGTGAAGTAGCCGTCCTCCGAGATCGTCAGGGGGTCTGCCGACATGGCCGGTGGCATCGTCGCGTTCAACGAAGCAAGGCTGTCGCCCACCTCCGGCTGAAATGCTGCTATGTAGACCAATGCCCTTGCGGCCGGCTCCTGTGCTGCCTGGGTGATGATCATGCCACCATAGGAATGACCGACGAGAACCATCGGCCCGTCTTCCTGCCTTATTGCGCGGCGCGCCGCCTTCACATCATCCGGCATGGACGTGAAGGGTAGTTGCAGAACCTTTGTCTCGATGCCTTTTGCTGTCAGTTTTTCAAAGACAGCCCGCCAAGAGGCACCTTCCATCCCGATGCCGGGGACAAGAAGCACTTTGGGCGTGTCAGCCAGTACCGGTGAGGCGAACACCAAGCCAAGCACGACTATCGCAAATTTAGAGGCGGTTCTTAGCGATTTCATGGGTCAATGCCTTTCGCAAAATTGTCTGCGAACTGGATAGAAGCCTGCCCAGAAAGGCACTATACTGATAAAACTGATATGGTTATTCATCTGGAATGATTAATGGATCGTCAGGACCTTTCCGCCCTGGTCGTGTTGAATGCGGTCGCGGAAGCAGGAAGCTTCACGCGGGCATCTCGACAGCTCAACCGGGCTCAATCGGGAGTCAGCCAGACGATCCGGGAGCTTGAGGCCCGACTTGGCGTTGCGCTTCTGGCGCGCACGACGCGCAGCGTTCGCCTTACGGAGGCGGGAAGACGCCTGCTTGATGATGTCGCTCCGGCACTGATGCAAATTTCCAACAGCCTCACGCGCGCCAAAACTGGAGCCACCGAACCGGCGGGCACCTTGCGCATAACCACGCTGGAACATCCTGCACAAACCATTCTCGTGCCGGCAATCGCCGAACTCCAGCAACGTTATCCCGCAATCGAGGTCGACCTCCATGTGAGTGATAGGCTCACCGATATCGTGGATGGCGGTTTTGACGCGGGCGTCCGGTTTGCCGGACATCTGGAAAAAGACATGACGGCCATTCCGATCAGCGCCGACATCCGCGCCACGGTCGTGGGTGCGCCGCGTTACTTCGAGCGCCACGGAAAGCCTTGCGAGTTGGAGGATCTCAGACGCCATGATTGCATCAACTACCGGCTCGCGACACATGGCGTGCGCTATCGCTGGCTGTTTCAGAAATCGGGCAGGCCGATAGAGGTTGCCGTGTCTGGCACGCTCACCGTCAACGGGACGGCGGTTCTGCTTGAAGCGGCGCGCCGTGGCATAGGTCTAGGATATGTGTTTGAACCTTTGGCCGCAGCGGATTTGTCAGCAGGAACCCTTGAAACATGCCTCGAATCCTATGCGCCATCCTGGAGCCGCTATCATCTCTATTATCCTGATCGGCGCCAGAAATCTCCTGCATTGAAGGCATTTATGGAGGTTCTCCAGGGACGGGGACGCGCAGCAGGTGAAAAACCGTCTGTTTTTTGACATGCAAAAGCGTTAGGAAGCGCGGTATGGAACAGAATTCTTTGCATCATTCCGGCACCGCCGCTTCCAGCGAAGAGGCCGTTGCCGCCCCGGCAGCCACCAAAAAGGTTTTCGTGAAAACCTATGGTTGTCAGATGAATGTCTACGATTCGCAGCGCATGTCCGATGCGCTGGCAGCTGACGGCTATGCTCCGACGGATCAGATCGAAGAGGCGGACCTCGTTCTACTGAACACCTGCCACATCCGTGAAAAGGCGGCGGAGAAGGTGTATTCCGAGCTCGGCCGCATCCGCCAGCTCAAGGAAGAGCGCAGCCAGGCGGGCCGCGAAACGGTGATCGGCGTGGCCGGTTGCGTGGCACAGGCCGAGGGTCAGGAGATCCTGCGCCGCGCGCCTGCCGTCGATCTGGTGATCGGGCCGCAGACCTATCACCGCCTGCCCAAAGTGGTGAAGCGGGCGCTTGGCGGCGAAAAGATCGTTGAGACCGAATACGCCATCGAGGACAAGTTCGAGCATCTGCCGCAGCCGCAGAAGCGCGTGGTGCGCAATCGTGGCGTGACGGCGTTTCTCACCGTGCAGGAAGGCTGCGACAAATTCTGCACCTTCTGTGTGGTTCCCTATACGCGAGGCTCGGAAGTGTCGCGCTCCGTGGCGCAAATCGTTGCCGAGGCCGAGCGTCTTGCCGAGGGTGGTGTGCGCGAGGTGACGCTGCTTGGCCAGAACGTCAACGCCTGGCATGGCGAGGGTGCCGATGGGCGCGAATGGGGGCTTGGCGAGCTTCTGTTCCGGCTGGCGGAAATCCCCGGTCTCGATCGGCTGCGCTACACGACCAGCCATCCGCGTGACATGGACGACGCGCTGATCGCCGCCCACCGCGATCTGCCCAAGCTGATGCCTTATCTCCACCTGCCGGTGCAGTCGGGATCCGACCGGATCCTGAAAGCAATGAACCGCAAGCATACGGGCGATGATTATCGACGGCTGATCGACAGGATCAGAGAGGCGCGGCCAGACATAGCCATGTCGGGCGATTTCATCGTCGGTTTCCCGGGCGAAACGGAGCAGGATTTCGAGGACACGATGCAACTGATCCGCTACGTGACCTATGCGCAGGCCTTCTCGTTCAAATATTCGCCGCGTCCGGGAACGCCGGGAGCGGATCTGGGCGGTCAGGTGCCGGAAGCTGTGAAGGATGAGCGGCTACAGGCACTTCAGGCACTGCTTACCGAACAGCAGCGCGCTTTCGTTCAGAGCCTCGTTGGCAGCGAGATGGACGTGTTGCTGGAGAAGCCCGGGCGTCAGCCGGGCCAGCGCGTCGGTAGATCACCCTGGCTTCAGCCTGTGATTCTTGATGAAAAAGCCGGCGAAATCGGTGACATTGTTCATGTTCGAATCACGCAGGCAGGCCCCAACAGCCTGTTTGCAGAGCCGGTGTCGTAAAGGAGAGGCGTTTGACCGCCAGCACTGAGTTGAAGAACATGCCCTCCGGGGCCTCCGACATGGCACACATCGTGCTGACCTTCGATGACAACAAGCTGGCCAGCGCCCTTTACGGGCCCTTTGACGAGAATCTGGCCCAGATCGAGCAGCGGCTCGGCGTCGATATTCGCTCCAAGGGCAATCAGCTCACCGTCAAGGGGGAGAGCGTTGCCGCCGCACAGGCGCGCCGCGCACTCGATTATCTCTATGATCTCCTTCAAAAGGGGACAGAGCTTGCCCCCTCCGATGTGGATGGCGCCGTGCGGCTGGCCATCGCCGCCGATGAACAGCTCACCTTCCCGACCATGGAGAGCAAGGGAAAGCTCGCCGCGGCACAGATTTCCACGCGCAAGCGCACCGTTCATGCGCGCTCGGCCAACCAGGACGCCTATATGCGGGCGCTGGAGCGCTCGGAGCTCGTCTTCGGCATCGGCCCCGCCGGTACGGGCAAGACCTTCCTTGCCGTCGCTTATGCCGCGATGCTTTTGGAACGGGGGGCGGTGGATCGCATCATCCTGTCGCGTCCGGCGGTTGAAGCGGGCGAGCGGCTTGGCTTTTTGCCCGGAGACATGCGCGAGAAGGTCGATCCCTATCTGCGCCCGCTCTACGACGCTCTCTACGACATGATCCCGACCGAAAAGGTCGAGCGGGCGCTGGCGGCAGACGTGATCGAAATCGCGCCGCTTGCCTTCATGCGCGGACGCACACTGGCGAATTCAGTGGTAATCCTCGATGAGGCGCAGAACACCACGCCGATGCAGATGAAAATGTTTCTGACGCGGCTTGGCGAGAATGCCCGCATGATCGTCACCGGTGACCCAAGCCAGATCGATCTCCCGCCCAATACCAAGTCTGGCCTGGTCGAAGCGCTTGAGGTGCTGGGAGATGTGCCCGGCATTGTCACCGTCCGCTTCGACGAGAAGGACGTGGTGCGCCATCCGCTGGTGGCTGCGATTGTCCGGGCCTATGACAAGAAGGCGCGGGGCTGATCCGCGCGGGCTGATGGACGATATTCCCCCTGCCGGCGAAAAGCCGGAAATCTTTGTTGAAGTCGCCATTGAGGCGGGTGCCTGGACATCGGAAACTGCGCTTCAGGCGCTGGCAGAGCGGGCCATTCGCGCGGCTATATCGGTAATTGAACTTGAGCCGGATGAAGGCGGTGCGATCAGCCTGCTTTTTACCGGCGACGCCGAAATCCAGGTGTTGAATCGACAATGGCGCGGCAAGGACAAGCCCACAAATGTGCTTTCCTTTCCTGCGCCTGAGATGATCAATCCGGGAGATGAATTGCAGCCCCTCGGTGACATTATCGTCGCTCAAGAGACCGTGGCGAAGGAAGCTGCAGAAGAGGGTAAGCAATTCGATCACCATCTGACGCATCTCATCGTTCACGGATTTTTGCATATCATGGGGTATGACCATGAAACCGATGAAGAAGCTGAAGAGATGGAAGAATTGGAGCGCAAAGCGCTGCAAACACTTGCCATTCACGATCCTTACGCCTAACTGAAGGGCTTAATTGAACAAACGGCCATGACAGAGAACACGATGATCGCGGTGGGAGATGCGCCCGCAAGCGAGACGAGCTCCCCCGAGGAGGGGGAAGAGGGGTCTAGTAGACCCCCGCAACACAACCCCGGCAGCCGCCTGTCCCTCTGGGAGAGAATGATGGCAGCGCTTGGCATTCGCAACGGTTCTTCGCTACGCGATGATCTCGCGGACGCACTGGACGAGCATACCCACGACACGGCGGCCTTTTCCCCCGGGGAAAGGGCGATGCTCAAGAACATCCTTCGCCTGCGCGAGCTGCGTGTCGAAGATGTGATGGTTCCGCGCGCCGATATCGAGGCAGTCGATCTCACGACAACGCTGGGTGAACTCCTGAACGCCTTTGAGCGGTCGGGTCATTCGCGGATGCCGGTTTACGGCGAGACGCTCGATGATCCGCGCGGGATGGTCCACATCCGGGATGTGGTCACGCACATTACCAAGACGGCCAGAGCCAAACGAGGGCGGGCGAGAAAAACGCCCGAACCGGTAGCGTTTGATCTTGGCAAGGTGGATCTCGATCGGTCGATCGGGGAGTTGAACCTTCCCCGTTCGATTCTGTTCGTGCCGCCTTCCATGCTTGCATCGGACCTGATGGCCCGCATGCAGGCCTCTCGTACGCAAATGGCCCTTGTGATTGACGAATATGGCGGGACCGACGGCCTCGTTTCACTGGAAGACATTGTTGAAATGGTTGTCGGTGATATCGAAGATGAGCACGACGACGATGCGCCCCTCATCGAGCAAGTGGGCGAGGATGTCTTTGTTGTGGACGCCAAGGCTGAGATCGAGGACGTCGCCGAAGTGATTGGTGACGATTTTCACGCAGAGGAACACTCTGAGGACGTGGACACGATCGGTGGCGTGATTTTCAATGTTTTGGGCCGTGTCCCGGCACGAGGCGAGGTGGTCCAGGCGATCCCGGGCTTTGAATTTCAGGTCATGGATGCTGATCCGCGCCGGGTAAAGCGTGTGCGCATCGTGCATAACCGCGCGTCCGAGCGCCGAAGAAGATCGTTGCGACCCGGCGACAATTTGTAGCTCCTGACATTCTAACCCGCGACACGGTTTCAAAGCGCGGCAAACTGCTGATACTGCTTGTCATGTGATTCGGGTTTCACGGATGCGTGCATGGAGAGCCTTGCCGGACGGGTTGTATTGCTGAGTGGGTGGCGACGGTCGCTCGTCTCCTTCGCAGCGGGCGGTTTCGCTTCCCTTTCACAACCGCCATTTGACTTCTTCGCCGCCTGCTTTGTTGCCTTTCCCGTCCTGGTTTGGCTCCTGGATGGTGCGGTCGGCGAGGGGCGCGGCCTCCGTTCACTAGTAATTCCTGCCTTTAAAACGGGCTGGTGGTTCGGTTTCGGGTATTTTATGCTTGGACTGTGGTGGATCGGCACTGCATTGCTGGTCGACGCGGAAAATTATGCTTGGGCCGTTCCGTTTGCTGTTGTAGGAATCCCGGCATTTCTTGCAATTTTCTACGGGCTTGCAGCGCTTCTTTCGCGGTTTTTTTGGTCGGACGGGATCATGAGAGTGATTTCTCTTGCGTTCTTTTTCGGCATTATTGAGTCCATAAGGGGCATAGTCTTCACGGGTTTTCCGTGGGGCGCTATCGGTTACGCCGCTATGCCCACATTGCTAAGCATGCAGTCGGCTAAGGTACTTGGGCTGGCTGGTATGAATTTTCTGGCGGTTTTGGTGTTTTCGATGCCGGCGCTCCTGGGTACTCGCCGGCATCTTCTCATCGGCAGTATTACCGCCATCGGTCTGGTAACAATGCAGTTGGCATATGGTTATCTAAGTCTCTCCAGAGAAATCCGGTCTGATAATTTTTTGCCGGTGCGGATCGTTCAACCGTCGATCAAACAGACTGAAAAATGGGATTCCTCCGAACAAACGCGCATCTTTAACATCCTGCTGGATCTCACTCGACGTCAGACGGCCGAAGGCGTCGAAAAGCCTAAGTTGATTGTTTGGCCCGAGACTGCAGTCCCATTTCTGTTCACCGAACGCCCCGAAGCCCTGGTCCAACTCGGCGAAGCGTTGGACGAGGGGCAAATGCTCCTGACCGGCGCTGTGCGCGCCGAAGGCGGCGATGGTCTGGGTCCGACCCGCTATTACAATTCAGTTGTGGCGATAGGTCAGGACGGAACAATTATTGACGCAGTCGACAAGGTGCATCTGGTCCCATTTGGCGAATACGTGCCGTTCGCCAACCTGTTGAATAATCTAGGGATAGAAGAGATAGTGCAGTCAGCAGGTCCGTTCACAGCGGGTGGTGTGCGTCGTCCCCTCACTGTTTTCGAGGGCACTCGCATTATGCCGTTCGTCTGCTACGAGATCATCTTTCCGCACTTGGTCGCTGAGGTTGCAGATCAGTCGGATATTCTTGTCAACGTCACAAATGACGCCTGGTTTGGGGTGACGCCCGGTCCTTATCAGCATTTTCGACAGGCCCGCGTGCGTGCTGTTGAAAACGGGCGCCCGTTGCTGCGTGCCGCCAACTCCGGCATCTCTGCTGTTATCGACTCATCGGGCCGTATCATCGACGCTTTCGATCTTAATGCTGTGGGCAATCTGGACCTCCGAATGCCTATTGAGAAGCCTGAGAAATTTTATTTTGAGAATCCGGGAACCAATGGAATGTTTATTGCGTTTGGTTTTGGGACCGTGCTTTTCGGTTCAAGTATTGTTCGACGTCTGAGAGCGAATTGACATCGTCCCTTTCGGCTACGCATAGTGTGTAAGCCGACTACATCGCAATTCGATTTGACAGGCTTGGGGCTCTGGGAGGTCGAAGAGGTAGATCGGTCAATGGCAACCCCGTGCCGGACGGCGAGGGAATATATGAACAAGAACAAGAAAAAACCGAATCCGATCGACATTCATGTTGGAGGTCGGATTAGACTAAGAAGAAACATGCTTGGCATGAGCCAGGAAAAACTTGGCGAAAGCCTGGGTATAACTTTCCAGCAAATTCAGAAATACGAGAAGGGTACGAATCGCGTCGGCGCGAGCCGGCTGCAGGCAATCGCTTCGGTCCTCAGTGCTCCGGTGTCGTTCTTCTTTGAAGGCGCACCAGGCGAGGAAAGCGAGGGCGGAAAGGGAATGGCAGAGGACGGTGCGGACTTTGTCGTCGATTTTCTCAACAGCAGCGAAGGTGTTCAGCTGAACAGGGCGTTTGCGAAGATTTCTGACCCTAAGGTGCGCCGTCGTATCATCGACTTGGTCAAGGTGCTGGCCGTCGAGAACCAGGACTGAGGGTTCCCATAGAACGCTGATAGCTCTCCCAGAGCGCTACTGATCAACAGGGGATGGGTAAAACCGTTCCCTGTTTTGCTTTATGTCGCAACCGTTATGCTTGACCTGATGCATCGAGCTTCGCTAACAGGAAGGCGCCTGTTGCCGACAGATTGATCGGCTTCTTCTCAGAGGGGATACCCGTGGCGCGCAAGAACTATCTCTTTACAAGTGAATCCGTTTCCGAAGGCCATCCCGATAAGGTCTGTGATCGCATCTCCGATGAGATCGTCGATCTGGTCTACCGGGAAGCCAAGAAATCCGGCATGGACCCGTGGAAGGTTCGTGTGGCGTGTGAAACGCTGGCGACGACAAACCGTGTCGTGATTGCCGGTGAGGTGCGCGTCCCCGAATCGCTGCTTAAGCGGGACAAAAAGACTGGTGAGATCGCCAAGGATGCTCAGGGCAATCCTCTCATCAATCCGTCGCGCTTCCGCTCGGCTGCGCGCCGGGCGATCCGTGCTATAGGTTATGAACAGGACGGTTTTCACTGGAAGACCGCGAAGATCGACGTCCTCCTGCACGGGCAGTCGCCCGATATCGGTCAAGGCGTCGATAGCGCAGCCGATCGCCAGGGAGAAGAAGGTGCAGGCGACCAGGGCATCATGTTCGGTTATGCCTGCCGCGAGACGCCTGACCTCATGCCGGCGCCTATTTACTACTCGCACAAGATCCTTCAGCTTCTGGCCGATGCCCGCAAGTCCGGTGAAGGCGAGGCTGCAAAGCTCGGTCCGGATGCAAAGGCCCAGGTCACGGTGCGTTATGTCGACGGTGCGCCGTCCGAGGTAACGGAGATTGTGCTCTCCACCCAGCATCTGGATGCGTCCTGGAACAGCACCAAGGTGCGTCAGGTCGTTGAGCCCTACATCCACGAAGCGTTGTCTTCTGGCGGAATCACGGTTGCGGACAACTGCAATTGGTACATCAATCCAACCGGTAAATTCGTGATTGGTGGGCCCGACGGCGATGCGGGGCTTACCGGTCGCAAGATCATCGTCGATACTTACGGTGGCGCAGCACCCCATGGTGGAGGTGCTTTCTCCGGGAAGGACACAACCAAGGTGGACCGGTCGGCAGCTTATGCCGCACGCTATCTCGCCAAAAACGTGGTTGCGGCCAATCTCGCCGAGCGTTGTACGATACAGCTTTCCTACGCCATCGGTGTAGCGCAGCCGCTGTCGGTCTATGTGGATCTGCACGGCACGGGCCGTGTCTCCGAAGAAGAGGTCGAGATCGCGATTCGTGAGGTGATGGATTTGTCGCCCACTGGCATTCGTCGCCACCTGGATCTCAATCGCCCCATCTACGCCAAGACAGCTGCTTACGGTCACTTCGGGCGGAAAGCCAGCCGTGATGGTTCATTCTCCTGGGAGCGCACCGATCTGGTGAAAACCCTCAAACAGGCAGTTGCAAAAGCCGCGTGACGCGGCTTTTACCAGTACCGGAACGACCGAATGGCTGAAGAACGGCGCAAACGGGCTACCGAAGCCTTCTTCGGCCGTCGGCATGGCAAGCGTCTGCGTCCAAAACAGGACGCGGCGCTTACCGCTTTTCTCGATCACGCGCTGTTAAAGCTCGATGCTCCGCCGCAGGACCCTGCTGGCTTGTTTGCCCACCCGGTCGAGCAAGTCCGGCTTGAGATCGGCTTTGGCGGGGGCGAGCACCTGCTCAATGAAGTCTCGCGCTTCCCTGCCACGGGCTTCATAGGTGTTGAACCCTTCGTGAATGGCATGGCCAAGCTTGCATCCGCGCTGGACGAGCAGGGCGGTTTTCCAGCGAATCTGCGGGTTTACAACGATGATGCCACGGTGCTTCTGGATTGGCTGCCAGAGGCGTCCATCTCAGGGATAGATCTGCTCTATCCAGATCCCTGGCCCAAGAAAAAGCACTGGAAGCGGCGCTTCGTGAACTGCGTCAATCTGGATCGGTTCGCGCGAGTGCTGAAACCGGGGAGCCGCTTCCGTTTCGCGTCAGACATCGACACGTATGTCGACTGGACACTACAGCATTGCGAAGCGCATCAAGCATTTTGTTGGCAGGCAGAATCTGCGGATGATTGGCGCCTGGCTTATGACGGCTGGCCTGGTACGCGTTATGAAGCGAAAGCTATCCGCGAAGGGCGGACACCCGCCTACCTGACATTTCTGCGAGTATGAGCGGAGCTTACCGGCCGCTCATACCATAAAATTGCTCGGGATTAATGCCAAGCCGGCGCAGGTCGGCATCCTTTGCCCGACGACGATTCCGCACTGCAGCAGAAACAGCCACGGCACTTTCGATCACGCCGAAAAAATCACCAATTCCAGAAATGAACTTACGGGTCGACATGGAGTTACCTCTCATTGTGCATTGCAACACAATCTAGCGCGCTCCGTGGTCGATAAGAAGCGCCGTTCTGACAAGGCTGCTATGCATTTGTGCGTTGCACCATGTCAGAAACCAAAACCCCGTCTGCGGGCCCCGGTCATGAGTTGCGCACTTGAAAAGAATTGCCATCTCGTCTATATCCAATTCAAATTCTTGGTCGCTATGACGGAGAGTGGGTCCCACCGGTCCCGCTCTTTTTTGTTAGATGCGGCCGTCCGGAGGTTGGATGACGGCAGTTTCAGAAGACAGGAACAGTGATGATCGCCTGATCCGTGAGAGCGGAATTGAGGCGCGCGTTGCCGCGATCATCATTCCTGTTTTGGGAGCAATTGGATATCGCCTTGTTCGCGTTCGCATGACAGCGCAGGACGGTGCCACGTTGCAGATCATGGCCGAACGTCCCGATGGCATCATGACCGTCGAGGATTGCGAGGAAGTCAGCAGAGCGCTGTCACCCGTTCTGGATGTTGAAGACCCGATCGACACGGCTTACCAACTCGAGATTTCCTCACCTGGTATCGACCGCCCGCTGGTGCGCAAGGCGGATTTTGCCGCGGCTCAGGGGCACCTGGTCAAAATCGAGACTGCTGTGCTGCTGGATGGGCGCAAGCGCTTTCGCGGTTTCGTGGTCGAAAGTGACGACGAGACTGTGACGATCGAGCCGGAAACGGTCGAGGAAGAAGGGGACGAGGACGTCCTCTTTGGAATTCCCTTCGAGGCGATTGCCGATGCGCGGTTGGTCCTGACGGACGATCTGGTGCGCGACGCCCTGAAGCAGGAGAAGGAAGAGCGCCGCGAACGCAAGCGCAATCGCCGCCCTTCCGCATCGGAAAGGGCCGCTCAGCGGTCCGAAAAACAAAACGCAACTGAGCCGGCCGGGAACGAAGAACCCGGATCCCACGCCGAAGGAGAGTGACATGGCAGTCAGTGCGAACAGGCTGGAGCTTCTTCAGATCGCCGACGCGGTGGCCCGCGAGAAGTCTATCGACAAGCAGATCGTCATCGCCGCCATGGCCGACGCGATCCAGAAGGCCGCGCGGTCGCGGTATGGTCAGGAGACCAATATTCGCGCCGACATCAACCCTCAGACGGGTGAAATGAAGCTGCAGCGTCTGATGGAAGTCGTCGAGAATGTCGAAGAGCCGGCACGCGAAATCTCCGTGAAGGATGCGCGCACGCGCAACCCCGATGCTCAGCCAGGTGATTTTCTTGCCGAGCAGCTTCCGCCCATGGATTTTGGTCGCATCGCTGCCCAGTCCGCCAAACAGGTGATTGTGCAGAAGGTGCGCGAAGCTGAACGCGATCGTCAGTATGACGAATACAAGGATCGCATCGGCGAGATTGTCAACGGCACCGTCAAGCGTGTCGAATACGGCAATGTCATCGTCGATCTCGGCCGGGGCGAAGCCATCATTCGCCGCGACGAACTGATCCCGCGCGAAATCTTCAAATATGGCGACCGCGTCCGCGCCTATGTCTATGACGTGCGTCGAGAGCAGCGCGGCCCGCAGATCTTCCTGTCGCGCACCCATCCTCAGTTCATGGCGAAGCTGTTCACCATGGAAGTGCCGGAAATCTACGACGGCATCATCGAGATCCGTTCGGTAGCCCGCGATCCGGGTTCACGCGCGAAGATCGCCGTGATCAGCCATGACTCCTCCATCGACCCGGTCGGGGCCTGCGTGGGTATGCGCGGCAGCCGTGTTCAGGCTGTTGTCGGCGAGCTGCAGGGCGAGAAGATCGACATCATTCCGTGGAACGAGAACGCCGCTTCCTTCATCGTCAATGCGCTGCAGCCGGCGGAAGTCGCCAAGGTGGTGCTGGATGAGGACGCGGAGCGTATCGAGGTCGTGGTGCCGGACGATCAGCTTTCGCTGGCCATTGGCCGGCGTGGCCAGAACGTGCGTCTCGCTTCGCAGCTCACCGGTTGGGATATCGACATTCTGACCGAGGAAGAAGAATCGAGCCGTCGTCAGAAAGAATTCACCGAACGTTCCTCTCTGTTCATGGACGCACTGAACGTCGACGAGATGGTGGGGCAGGTCCTGGCTTCCGAAGGCTTCACCAGTGTCGAAGAAGTGGCCTATGTCGAATCTGGCGAGATCGCGTCGATCGATGGTTTCGACGAAGAAACCGCCGAAGAGATTCAGACCCGCGCACGCGAATATCTCGAACGCATCGAGGGTGAGTTCGACGCAAAGCGTCAGGAACTTGGTGTCGAGGACGAGTTGCGGGAAATCCCTGGGCTCACCACCGCTATGATGGTGGCTGTCGGGGAGGATGGCGTGAAGACGATCGAGGATTTCGCTGGTTATGCGGTGGACGATCTTGTCGGTTGGAAAGAACGGAAGGATGGCGAGACGACGTTCGAGCCGGGCGTTCTTTCCAAGTTCGACGTGTCGCGTGCAGAAGCCGAGCAGATGGTTGTCGCGGCCCGTCTTAAGACGGGCTGGATAACCGAAGAAGACCTCGCAGCCGAGGCTGAAGCCGAAGAGGCTGTCGAGGGTGAGGAAAGCGCTGACGTTGCCGAGGGCGCGCACGCCCCTGAGGCGGCCGAAGGCGCGGAAGCCTGATATGGGTGTTGTCGAGCGTGTGGCCGTCTGTGTGACGCCCGTGGTGCGCTCGATAATCCTTGTTTCGCCGCAATCCTGCGGAGCCGCGTGATGGCACGCGGCAGCAGGTTGCTCTGGAGTTGTTGTGGACGATATGAACGATCGCACATGCATTGTCTCGCGCAAGGCGCGGCCCGCGGAGGACCTGATCCGGTTCGTCGCGGGACCGGACGGCATGGTCGTGCCCGATCTGAAGCGCAAACTCCCCGGGCGCGGTTGCTGGGTCACCGCTGATCGGGTTCATGTCGAAAAGGCGGCGGAGAAGAACCTCTTTTCCCGCGCCCTCAAAACATCAGTCACGGCACCGGACAATCTGGGCGAACTGGTCGATGTTTTGCTTTCAAAAGCCGCTCTAGGCGCTCTTGGGCTTGCGCGAAAGGCCGGAGCCGTGGCATTGGGTGCTGCGAAGGTCGAGGCATCGGTGCGTAGCGGCAAGGCCTATGGTGTGCTGCATGCTCGTGAAGCCTCGCAGGACGGGGTGCGCAAGATCACGGCCGCTCGTCATGCAGTGGTCCATCTGGGCGGACCAGCCATCCCAGCTTACAAACTCTTTTCGGAAGAAGAAATGAGTTTGGCATTGGGGGCAACAAATGTGATACATGCTGCCGTGTTCGGGCGGGACGCGGGCAAGGCGGCGCTGAAACGCGTTAGTGCGCTCGAGACTTTTCGAGGCGAATGCGCGGATAAACCGGCAGCGGTTGCAATGGGCACCGCAGAGGATGTGGAATGACGGATACGAAAACCGGTGACGACAAGACGCTGAGCGTCGAAAAGAAGAAGACGCTGACGCTGAAGCGGCCCTCCGTTGAGCAGGGCACGGTGCGCCAGAACTTCTCGCATGGACGCTCCAAGTCTGTCGTCGTCGAAACGAAAAAGCGCAAGTTTTCCAGGCCGGATGAGCGACCCGAGGCCGCGCCTGCGCCTGCCCCTGCGCCGGCACCTGCGCCTGTTGCGGCAAAGCCGAAGCCTGCGGCCCCAAAGCCGGCACCACAGCGTCATCGCGAGCGTCCACGCCCGTCGCCGGGTGGTAATCGCTCCGGCGTGGTGCTCAATGAGCTCTCAAAGGACGAGATAGAGGCTCGGCGACGCGCGTTGCAGGATTCCAAGGTGCGCGAGGCGGAAGAGCGCAAGCGCGCTGAAGAAGAAGCAAAGCGTCGCGCTGAGGAAGAGGTGCGCCGGGAGCGCGAGCGTGAGGAATCCGCACGCCGCCAGGCCGAGGAAGAGGCGCGTTTGAAAGCGGAGGCGGAAGCGCGCAGCCAGGCAGAAGAAGAGGCGCGTCGCCGCGCGCCGGCTCCGGTTGAAACCAAGCCCGTGCTTGAGGACGATACCGACGATGAAGGCCGCTCGAAGAGCAAGGGCACACCGGTCAAGCGCGCAGCGCCCAAGCCGGAGACGCCTCGCCCGGCAGCCAAGCCGCGGGGAGACGATCAGCGTCGCCGCGGCAAGTTGACCCTTAATCGTGCTCTTTCGGACGATGGAGAGACACGCGGGCGTTCGCTTTCTTCGATGCGTCGTCGCCAGGAGAAATTCAAACGCGCGCAGCATCAGGAGCCGCGCGAGAAGATCTCTCGTGAAGTGGTGCTTCCTGAAACGATTACCATTCAGGAACTCGCTCAGCGTATGACCGAGCGTGCCGTGGAGGTGATCAAGTTCTTCATGAAGCAGGGCCAGATGCTGAAGCCCGGCGACGTGATCGACGCGGACACTGCCGAGTTGGTGGCTGAGGAATTCGGTCACACCGTAAAGCGCGTAGCCGAATCCGATGTGGAAGACGGCCTCTTCAATGTTGAGGACAAGGCAGAGGATCTGAAGGCGCGTCCGCCCGTCGTGACGATCATGGGCCATGTCGACCACGGCAAGACGTCGCTGCTTGATGCCATTCGCCATGCAAACGTCGTTTCAGGCGAGGCCGGTGGCATCACGCAGCATATCGGTGCCTATCAGGTCGAGCAGAACGGACAGACGATCACCTTCATCGACACGCCCGGCCACGCCGCCTTCACGGCAATGCGTGCACGCGGTGCCGAGGCAACCGATATCGCCATTCTGGTGGTGGCTGCCGATGACAGCGTCATGCCGCAGACGATCGAATCCATCAACCACGCCAAGGCGGCGGGTGTTCCGATCATTGTCGCGATCAACAAGGTCGACAAACCGGAAGCCGACGCCAACAAGGTGCGGACCGAACTCCTTCAGCACGAAGTGTTCGTGGAATCCATGGGTGGTGAGGTGCTCGACGTCGAGGTCTCTGCCGTCAAGGGAACCAATCTCGACAAGCTGCTCGAAGCTGTGCTTCTGCAGTCGGAGGTTCTCGAGCTCAAGGCCAACCCGGACCGTGCCGCTGAAGGCGTTGTCATCGAGGCGAAGCTCGACCGTGGTCGCGGTTCTGTCGCGACAGTTCTGGTTCAGGCCGGAACGCTTCGCACCGGCGATATCATCGTGGCAGGCAATGAGTGGGGCCGTGTGCGCGCACTTGTCAATGACCGCGGCGATCAGTTGAAGGAGGCTCCGCCTTCCATGCCGGTCGAGATCCTCGGACTGCAGGGCACGCCGCTGGCTGGCGACCGCATCGCGGTTGTCGAGAGCGAGGCCCGTGCCCGCGAGATCTCGGAATATCGTCAACGTCTGGCTCGCGAGAAGTCTGTTGCCCGCCAGGCGGGCCAGCGCGGCTCTCTGGAACAGATGATGTCGCAGCTTCAGGATTCTGGCTTGAAGGAGTTCCCGCTCATCGTGAAGGGCGACGTGCAGGGCTCGATCGAAGCCATTGCCGGTGCTCTCGACAAGCTGGGCACCGACGAGGTGCGCGCACGCATCGTCCATTCGGGCGCCGGCGCGATCACGGAGAGCGACGTGTCGCTTGCCGAGACCTCCGAGGCCGCGATCATCGGGTTCAACGTCCGTGCCAACAAGCAGGCCCGCGACGCGGCTGAAGCAGCCGGCATCGAAATCCGCTACTACAACATCATCTACGATCTGGTGGATGACATTAAAGCGGCCATGTCAGGGCTTCTTTCGCCGGAGCGTCGCGAGACCTTCCTCGGCAATGCCGAGATCCTCGAGGTCTTCAACGTGTCCAAGGTCGGCAAGGTTGCCGGTTGCCGGGTCACCGAGGGCAAGGTCGAGCGTGGCGCCGGCGTGCGGCTCATTCGCGACAGCGTTGTGATCCACGAAGGCAAGCTGAAAACGCTCAAGCGCTTCAAGGACGAAGTTTCCGAAGTGCCTGGCGGTCAGGAATGCGGCATGGCGTTCGAGAACTACGAAGACATTCGCCCCGGCGATGTCATCGAGGCCTACCGCGTCGAAATGGTCACGCGCACGCTCTAATGCGCATACGTATGGAAACGGCGGCATGGGGCATCTGATGCCCCATGCCGCTTTCCGGCGTCAGACGCTTCAGCTTTCATAATTTGCCGATATCCGTGATGCGGATACAATAGGGTTTTCCCCGCAAGAAGGTACTCCATGCCGTCTTCCGCCCCCTCTCAACGCCAGCTTCGCGTCGGCGAGCAGGTGCGTCATGCAATCGCGCAGGCTCTCCAGCGCGGCGATGTGAGTGACGATGCACTCGCCAACACCGTGGTTTCCGTGTCCGAAGTGCGCATGTCCCCGGATCTGAAGATCGCAACAGCCTACGTCTCGCCGCTCGGCGCTGCCGACAAGGAAGCGGTTGCGGCAGCGCTGAACCGTCATGCGCGTTTCATTCGTGGCCGCATCACACCTGCTCTACGTCAGATGAAGTACATGCCGGAACTGCGCTTCCGGGTGGACGACAGTTTCGAGAATTTCAACAAGATCGATCGTCTCCTGAAATCGCCGGAAGTGGCTCGGGATCTGAAGGATGACGGACACAACGAGGGTGACGATTGATGGCGCGGCGCGGCAAGCGGAAGGGACGCCGTATCAACGGCTGGCTGATCCTCGACAAGCCGGCCGGAATGGGGTCAACCAGCGCTGTTTCGAAGATCAAATGGCTGTTCAATGCGGAGAAGGCAGGTCACGCGGGGACACTCGATCCCCTCGCATCCGGCATGTTGCCGATCGCACTGGGAGACGCGACGAAGACGGTTCCATTCGTGATGGACGGAGCGAAGGTCTATCGGTTCAAGGTGGCATGGGGTGAGGAACGGGCCACGGATGACCTGGAAGGTCCGGTGACACATAGCTCCGATGAACGCCCCACTGAAGAAGCCATTCGCGCACTCCTGCCGAACTATACCGGCATCATCATGCAGACCCCGCCGCAATTCTCTGCAATCAAGATTGACGGCGAACGCGCCTACGACCTTGCACGCGAAGGCGAGACAGTAGAGATCGCGGCACGCGAGATCGAGGTGGGGCGGCTTGATCTGGTTTCCTTCACGCCCGATGAAGCACTGTTCGAGATCGAGTGCGGCAAAGGCACCTATGTGCGCAGCATCGCTCGGGATTTGGGAAGAGACCTGGGTTGCTTTGGCCACATCGCCGAACTGCGGCGCACGGAAGTGTATCCATTTCTTCCCGAACAGCTTGTGGAGCTCCCGGCGCTGGAAGACGCTGCCAAAGAAGGGGACCGTGAGGCCGGCAATCTCGATGCGCTGGATACGTATCTCCTGGACATTGCCACCGCGCTCGAAGGTTTGCCCGAAGTGACGGTCACCGACGATGCGGCAGCCCGTCTTCGTCTGGGCAATCCGGTGATCGTGCGCGGCCGTGATGCTCCTGTGGAAGCGCCGGAAGCATGGGCCAGCGCGCGGGGGCGGCTGGTGGCGCTTGGGGCGGTTGAGGCGGGTATGTTCAAACCCAAACGGGTTTTTGCCGTTTAAATCACTGAGCCAAGCGATTTCCTTCGATCGGCTAGGCAACCCTTGGCCGTTTTATGCATTATGTACCGAGATGATCAACGGGACGGGTACTGGATGCAAGCGAAAGATGATGCGCTTCCGGAAACATGGTCAGAGCGCATAAGGGCTTTCGCGTCGGGCCCGAAGTCTATTGGCTTTTTTCTGTTTCTGTTGATCGCGGTGACCGTCATCCCCGCGATAGGTGTTTCGGTTGTCCTGCTTCAGCGAAACAATGAGGCTCAGCGCGAAGTCGTAACGACGCTTGCCGAAGCCATGGCAGGCTCCATCGCCGAGGCCGTGGATCGTGAACTGAGCGGCATGGCAACAACATTGCGTGTGCTTTCGACAACCCCTTCGCTCTCCAGCGGTGACATGAAGGATTTTTACGACCGTGCGAGGCTCGCCCTCGCCGGCAGCGGATCCTATCTGCGGGTGCTGGACGACAACTTCCGGCCGCTGATGAATACAGGGGTGCCTTATGGCGAACCGTTGGGGCCCATCAAAGAGCCGGAGACGGTGAAGGCGGCACTGGAAGGCGGGGTCACCAGAACTTCCGGTGTGTTCCTTGGCAGTTTGGACGGAAAATGGAGCTTCAAGGTCGTGAAGCCCTACTTTCCGGAGAACGGTTCCCCCCTCCTCCTGGTGATGACGCGCAACGCGGATTCGCTGATCGATGTTCTGTCTCAGCAGATGCTCCGCGGAGGATGGAACGCCTCGGTGGTGGACAAGAAAAACATCGTCGTGGCCTCTTCCTTGATGTCGTCGGATGTCGGCGAACCCTTCTTTCTGGATCTGGAGGGAACCGGTATCTACCACGAGGCTGAGCCGACAGAGGATCGCGAAGGCGGCACCTACACCACGATCGTGGATGAATCCGGGGTCAGCGGGTGGAAGGCGGTGGTATGGGCGTCGACCGCGACGATTGAAGAACCAATGCGCCATTCTTTGCGCATGCTGCTAGCTGGAGGCCTGCTCGTGATCGCCATCGGCGCCTTCGCAGCCTGGTTGCTCGGCCGGCAGATCGCCGGTCCCGTGAGGCGTCTCGCACGCGATGCCCGCCGGTTGGGCGCCGGAGAGCCAGTCCATGCTATCGAATATCCGATTGCAGAAGTGGCTACCGTCTCCACGGCTTTGGCGGAAGCGGCCCTGGATCGGGAGCAGGCAGAGAATGAAATTCGCCTCCTGATGCGCGAAGTGGCGCATCGCTCCAAGAACCAGCTTACGGTCGTGTCCTCCATGGCCAAGCAAACCGCTCGCAGCTCA
This sequence comes from Nitratireductor kimnyeongensis, assembly GCF_019891395.1. NCBI lineage: Bacteria > Pseudomonadati > Pseudomonadota > Alphaproteobacteria > Hyphomicrobiales > Phyllobacteriaceae > Nitratireductor > Nitratireductor kimnyeongensis. The sequence continues at coordinate 2,035,049 of NZ_CP078143.1, forward strand.
AGAACCTTTGCGGGATTTCAGGACGCGTTTCAAAAACGCCTTTACGGACTTGCGCGCTCGACCGACTTGCTGATTGCAGGTGGCGCCGCAGGCGTGGAACTGCGTGAACTGCTGGCGGCACAGGTCGATCCCTTTCGGCCAGACAGCGCCGAGCGCTTCAAAATGAGCGGGCCCAAGTTTCGGCTCGCCAATCAACCTGCGCAGACAATCGGCCTCGCTGTGCATGAACTCGCGACCAACGCCTCCAAGTACGGTGCCTTTTCCAGCGATACCGGAAGTCTCGACATCTCGTGGAAAACCAAGGACGAAATGTTCACTCTCACCTGGCGGGAGTTTGTCGCGAAGGGCCGTCGCCGCAATGCTCGTCGCCGCGGTTTCGGCACCGAGATTATCGAACGAATGGTCGGCGGTACGCTAGATGCCGAGATATCCCGTGTATACCACCGCGATGGGCTGGAATGCGTGTTCAAGATTCCAGTCGACAGGCTGGTACCCGATTTTCAGAAGAAGGCGATACGGGAGGATGCCGCCGGCTGAGAACGCGAGGCGGGCAATGTTTGGGCTGGTAATTCCAGGCGATTTCGCTTATATGCCGGCCATCATTGCGCTTTGAATGCGCATTGTTGCATGGCCCCGGCTGGACGACATCCCGGCTGAGGGCGTCCCTTTTCCCTAAATTCGAGAAAGGAAGCCGATGTCGGTTACTGCAGAGCGCAAACAGGATTTGCTGAAAGAATTTGCCACCGCCCAGGGCGATACCGGTTCTCCGGAAGTCCAGGTCGCTATTCTGACCGAGCGGATCAAGAACCTCACCGAGCACTTCAAGGATCACAAGAAGGACAACCACTCCCGTCGTGGTCTCCTGAAGCTCGTCTCCCAGCGTCGCCGTCTTCTGGACTATCTGAAAAAGAAGGACGAAGGCCGCTACAAGACGCTGATCGAGAAGCTCGGACTGCGGCGCTAAGCTGATTTGGCCGGCGGATACCAAGGGGTGTCCGCCGGTCTTATTTGGGCATGCAGTTTGTTCTGTGTGCCCGACGGCTCCGGCCAGGTGTGAATGTGACAGCGGCTTTGCCGCCATCCCGCACCCGTAAGCCGAATAGCCGGGGCCCCAATGGACAGGTCATGGGGCAGGATTGCAGGATGCTTGCGGTCGAACTGGCCGGAACCGAGCCTCCCGTTGTCTTGCCCGTGGCTCGTCTGACAAATGAAGCGAGCCCGAAGGGAGAACGCCGCCAGAGAATGGCGCGCCCTTCGGCACAAAAGGACAAGATATGTTTAAAGACCACAAAGTTGAGATCGAATGGGGTGGGCGTCCGCTGACCCTTGAAACCGGCAAGATCGCTCGTCAGGCCGATGGTGCCGTTCTGGCCACATACGGAGAGACGGTGGTTCTGGCCACGGTCGTTTCCCAGAAAGAGCCGAAGGCCGGTTTCGATTTCTTCCCGCTGACCGTCAACTACCAGGAAAAGACCTTTGCTGCCGGCAAGATTCCTGGTGGCTACTTCAAGCGTGAGGGTCGTCCGAGCGAGAAGGAGACGCTCGTCTCCCGCCTCATCGACCGCCCGATCCGCCCGCTTTTCGTCGACGGATACAAGAACGACACCCAGGTGGTTGCCACCGTCCTCCAGCACGATCTGGAAAATGATCCGGACATCGTCGCCATGGTGGCCGTATCGGCTGCGCTGACGATTTCGGGCGTGCCCTTCATGGGGCCGATCGGTGCTGCACGCGTCGGCTACATCAACGGCGAATACATTCTGAACCCGCATGTCGACGAAATGGAAGAGACCAAGCTCGACCTCGTCGTTGCCGGTACGGGGGATGCCGTTCTCATGGTGGAATCGGAAGCCCAGGAGCTTCCCGAGGATGTCATGCTCGGTGCTGTCATGTTTGGCCACAAGGCTTTCCAGCCGGTCATCGATGCCGTCATCAAGCTTGCGGAGGTCGCCGCCAAGGAACCGCGCGATTTCACCCCGCCGGATCTTTCCGATCTCGAAGGCGAGATGCTCAAAATCGTCGAAAACGATCTGCGCGAAGCCTACAAGATCACCGACAAACAGCAGCGCTATGATGCTGTTGATGCGGCAAAGGGCAAGGTCAAGGAAACGCTTCTGCCGGAAGGCGAAGAAGAGACCAAATGGTCGGCCGAGCAGGTGAACACCGTCTTCAAGAGCCTGCAGGCGAAGATCGTTCGCTGGAACATCCTCGACACCGGGGGCCGGATTGACGGTCGTGACCTGAAGACCGTCCGCCCGATTGTTGCGGAGGCCGGCCTTCTCCCGCGCACGCACGGTTCGGCGCTCTTCACCCGTGGTGAGACGCAGGCCCTTGTGGTTGCCACGCTCGGCACCGGCGAGGACGAGCAGTATATCGACTCGCTTACCGGCACCTACAAGGAGACCTTCCTCCTTCACTACAACTTCCCGCCCTATTCCGTGGGCGAGACCGGCCGCATGGGTTCGCCCGGCCGCCGCGAGATCGGTCATGGCAAGCTCGCATGGCGCGCCATTCATCCGATGTTGCCGGCCGCCGATCAGTTCCCCTACACGCTGCGGGTTGTCTCCGAGGTCACCGAATCCAACGGTTCGTCTTCCATGGCGACCGTCTGCGGCACCTCGCTCGCTCTCATGGATGCCGGTGTTCCGCTGGCCAAGCCGGTTGCCGGCATTGCTATGGGCCTGATCAAGGAAGACGAGCGCTTTGCCGTTCTGTCTGACATTCTGGGTGACGAGGATCATCTCGGCGACATGGACTTCAAGGTCGCCGGCACGGATGAGGGCATCACCTCCCTTCAGATGGACATCAAGATCGACGGCATCACCGAGGAGATCATGCAGATCGCCCTCGACCAGGCCAAGGACGGCCGTCTGCACATTCTCGGCGAGATGGCCAAGGCGCTTTCGGAGAGCCGTGGTGAGCTGGGCGAGTTCGCTCCCCGCATCGAGGTCATGCAGATCCCGACCGACAAGATCCGCGACGTGATCGGCTCTGGCGGCAAGGTGATCCGCGAGATCGTTGAGAAGACTGGCGCCAAGATCAACATCGAGGACGATGGCACGGTCAAGATCGCTTCTTCCAACGCCAAGGAGATCGAGGCGGCGAAGAAGTGGATCCACTCGCTTACGGCTGAGCCGGAAGTGGGCGAAATCTACGAAGGCACGGTCGTGAAGACCGCCGACTTCGGCGCATTCGTGAATTTTTTCGGGCCCAAGGACGGCCTCGTTCACATCTCACAGCTCGCTCAGGAGCGCGTCGGCAAGACGACCGACGTCGTCAAGGAAGGCGACAAGGTGTTCGTCAAGCTGATGGGCTTCGATGAGCGCGGCAAGGTTCGTCTCTCCATGAAGGTCGTCGACCAGGAGACCGGCCAGGAGATCGTGCAGGATAAGAAGAAAGAAGAAGCCGAGGACGCCGACGGCTGATCCCGCTTTCCATTTGAACGACAAGCGGGCGCGCGCCTTCATGGCCGCGCCCGTTTTCACATCCGGTAACTGACATGAACGACACGCCGCTTCCCACACTTCTATTTCCGTTCGAGCGCGGGCTCATCGATCCGCCGGGCGAGGATGAGCGTGTGCTTTTTCTAGGCGCACCGGGAGCGTTTCATCTTCCTTCCGATTTCGCAGGAAACATGACGGCGGTTCAGGGCTATCGGCCGGACTTTCTCGCTCTTCAGAGAACGGGCATCTCGGTTTTCCCCGAACCGGAAGGGGAGGGCTATGATCTGGCGCTCGTGCTGCTCGGTCGCCACCGGCGCGAGAACGAACAGAGGCTGGCCGAAGCGCTGAAGCGAACCCGACCGGGCGCCCGCATTGTGGCCGCCTGCGCCAAGAAGGATGGCGGCGGCAGCGTGCGCAAGCGCATGGGTGAGCTCGTGGAACTCGAGGATCATGCCTCGAAACATCATGGCGTGGTATTCTGGCTCCGGCGCCCGGATGCGATCGACGCGGCGCTCGCTGCGCTGGAAATCGGCGAAACCGTGGCGGACGGTTACACCACCGCAGCCGGTGGTTTTTCTGATGATGGCGTCGATCCTGGCTCGGCATTGCTTGTCAAATGCCTCCCGGACAATCTGTCAGGTAGAATGGCCGATTTTGCCGCCGGGTGGGGGTATCTTTCGGTCGCGGCAGTGTCTTCTTTTCCTGCCATCAAAAGCATCGATCTCTATGAGGCGCATTATGCTTCTGTGGAGGCGGCACGGCGCAACATGGCACATAAGGCTTCGCAGGTACCGGCGCGCTTTTTCTGGCATGACCTTTTGGGGGAGCCGGTTAATGAGCGCTATGACGTGATTCTCATGAACCCGCCTTTCCATCGTAGCCGCGCCGCGGAGCCGGACATGGGGCACAGCATGATCGCTGCGGCCGCTAAGGCGCTCAAGCCGCGTGGGCGGCTCTTCCTCGTTGCCAACAGGCAGCTTCCTTATGAAGAGAGCCTAGAAAAGCATTTCGCGGCACAGGGTGAGCTGCGCCGCGATACGGTGTTCAAGGTTCTTTGGGCGCGCAAGTGACGCACGCCGGAGAACAGACTCAGTCGTCGCCGGTGGCCGCGCTCAGTCGCTTCAGCTCTTCCATGGTGGGCATGGATACTGTGTTGTAGCCGGAATCCACATAGTGGATTTCGCCGGTCACACCCGATGAAAGATCGGAAAGCAGATAGAGCGCCGACCCGCCAATCTCGTCGATCACAACCGTGCGCCGCAGCGGCGCATTGCGCTGCTGATAGGAGAACATGTAGCGCGCATCCGAGATGCCGGCGCCGGCCAACGTGCGCACCGGACCAGCGGAAATCGCGTTGACGCGGATATTGCGCGGGCCGTAATCGCTTGCGAGATAGCGCACGCTGGCTTCAAGACCAGCCTTGGCTACGCCCATGACGTTGTAATTCGGCATCACGCGGGTGGAGCCAGCATAGGTGAGCGTCAGCATCTGCCCGCCATTTTCCATCAGTTCCGCCGCCTTGCGGGCGACTTCGGTGAAGGAATAACAGGAGATGACCATGGTGCGCACGAAGTTCTCGCGCGTGGTGTTGGCGTAGAGGCCCTTCAGCTCGTTGCGGTCGGAAAAGCCAATGGCATGAACGATGAAATCGAGCGAGCCCCACTCTTCCTTCAGCCCGTCGAAGACAGCATCGATGGAGGCGCTGTCTTCTACGTCGCAAGGGAAAAGGAGATTTGAATTGACCTTCTCGGCCAGCGGTTTCACCCGGCGGCCAAACGCATCGCCCTGATAGGTGAACGCCAGTTCCGCGCCTTGTTCGGCCAGTTTCTTGGCGATGCCCCAGGCTATCGAATGATCGTTGGCGACCCCCATGATGAGGCCGCGTTTCCCTTTCATCAAACCGTCCATGGACCTAATTCACCCTGCGTAACGCTGGAACACGAGCGTGGCGTTGGTTCCGCCGAAGCCAAACGAGTTGGAGAGCACCGTGTCGATCTTGGCATCGTCGATGCGCTTGCGCACGATCGGCGCGCCCTCGAACTCGGGATCAAGCTCGGTAATGTGGGCGCTCTCACCGATGAAACCTGCCTGCATCATCAGGATCGAATAGATCGATTCCTGTGCGCCGGCGCCGCCAAGCGAATGGCCGGTCAGGGATTTCGTTGAGGCGATATGCGGCATTTTCTGCCCGAAGACCTGGCGGATGGCGTCGATCTCGCGTGAATCGCCCACTGGCGTCGCGGTGCCATGCGTGTTGATGTAATCCACATCGCCCTTCACCGTGGAAAGCGCCTGTTTCATGCAGCGCACAGCCCCTTCGCCCGAAGGCGCAACCATGTCGAAACCGTCGGAGGTTGCGCCATAGCCGGTGAGCTCGGCATAGATCTTGGCGCCGCGCGCCTTGGCATGCTCCAGCTCTTCGAGAACCAGGACACCTGCGCCGCCGGCGATCACGAAACCATCGCGCGAAACATCATAAGCGCGCGAAGCGGTGGCCGGCGTATCGTTGTGCTTCGAGGACATGGCGCCCATGGCGTCGAAGAGGTTCGACATGGTCCAGTCGAGATCCTCGTGGCCACCGGCAAACATCACGTCCTGCTTGCCCCACTGGATCATCTCTGCTGCATTGCCGATGCAGTGTGCCGAGGTCGAGCAGGCCGATGAGATCGAGTAGTTCACGCCATGGATTTTGAACCACGTGGCAAGCGTAGCGGAGGCGGTGGAGGACATCGCCTTCGGCACGGCAAACGGCCCGATCCGCTTGGGCGAGCCTTTTTCGATCGTGGTCTGCGCGGCTTCGAAGATGGTTCGGGTGGAGGGACCGCCCGAACCCATGATGATGCCGGTGCGCTCGTTGGTGATGTCGCCTTCCTCGAGCCCGGAATCGGCAATCGCCTGTTCCATGGCCACATGGTTCCACGCACCGCCCTTCGAAAGGAAACGCATGGCGCGGCGGTCGACCACTTCGGCCGGGTCAAGCGTTGGCGCGCCCCAGACCTGACAGCGAAAACCGTGCTCGGCGAAATCTTCTGAAAACGAAATGCCCGATTTTGCTTCGCGCAGCGAGGCGGTGACCTCGTCTGCATTATTGCCAATCGAGGATACGATCCCGAGACCGGTGACGACGACACGTCTCATGATGCTCTCCTTGGGCCGCTCAGGCGGCCGCCAGTCATTTGGTTGAAACTCAGGCTTCTTGCTTGGCCAGGCCGACGCGAAGATCCGTGGCGGTGTAGATCTGTTCGCCATCGGCTTTCAGCCAGCCATCGGCGGTGCCGAGAACGAGGCGGCCCTTCATGACGCGTTTGAAGTCGACGCCATATTCGACAAGCTTTGTCTCAGGCGTCACCATACCCTTGAATTTCACTTCGCCGGTCGAAAGGGCCATGCCCTTGCCCGGAAGGCCAAGCCAGCCGAGGTAAAAGCCGGTCAACTGCCAAAGTGCATCGAGGCCAAGGCAGCCCGGCATGATGGGGTTGCCGGGAAAGTGGCAGGGAAAGAACCAGTGGTCCGGCTTGATGGCGAAGTCAGCGCGAATATAGCCCTTTCCATATTCCCCGCCCTCTTCCTGGATGTCGGTGATACGGTCGAACATCAACATCGGGGGAGCTGGAAGCTGCGCATTGCCGGGGCCGAAAAGCTCACCCTGTGCACAGGCCAGAAGGTCTTCGTAATCGTAGCTGTTTTTCGTATGCGCCATTAATAGCCATCCCGTCCGTGGTTGCGGTGGTTCCGGAACCATTCTTGTCATAGTTGGAACTCCCTATCACAGCTTGTTTCTTGCTGGAAACCGCCGTTGTGGGATTTTGCGATGCCTCTTGAGGGACTGAACCGGAATTCCTCTGCTATTGATCGCTTTGAATTGAGCGAATATATGTCATTGGAAGAATGACTGCAGGAGAGTATGGGAAGAAGTCCCGGCTCAGCCAACAGGAAACACGGACGGTCGCGGTGTCGATTTCGAAAGAAACGCAGAACATGTCGCTCGAGGAGCGCCTGAGAAATGCGGGTCTGCGGCCGACCCGCCAGCGTGTGGCGCTCGCCGACCTCCTGTTCGCATCGGGCGACCGTCATGTCTCCGCGGAGGCATTGCACGAGGAAGCCCAGATAGCGGGTTTTTCCGTTTCGCTTGCCACGGTCTACAACACACTCCACCAATTCACCGAAGCGGGGATGTTGCGGATCGTTCAAGTGGAGGGCGCACGGACCTATTTCGACACCAATGTGTCGGACCATCACCATTTCTTCTACGAAGAAGACGAGACTGTGTTTGACATTCCCTCAGGCGGGGTTGAGGTGAAGAACCTTCCAGAACCACCGGAAGGAACGGAAATCGCCAATGTCGATATCGTCGTCAGATTGCGGCGCAAGCGGCACTGAAGTGTGCGGCCTCGCCGCGGCGTCGTTCATTCCTTGACTGCCTCGCCCGGATAGGCGCCCCAGATCAGCGACTGGTCTACCCAGCCGGAATGGCCGGAGAAGTCCATCTCGCACCAATCACCATTGCAGGTCTTGATTGAACCGATTGCACCGGGTTCCACGCGAGCAATCAGGCGCGCATCGTCCCTTGGGTCGGCCATCAGGTTGATATCGGCGTCCTTGCCCTTGAACCAGGGAGCGGCAATGCCTGTGCGGCGTCCCGATAGCAATGCCTGGTTGATCCAACCTTCCGCGCCCTCTGCATCACGCACGCGCCGCCAATTATCGTATTCCTGAATGATCTCCATGGGCAGGCCGGATTTCAGGTAGCGCCAGTTCACAGCGTAATTGAGACCCGGACCGATCCGCATGTTGACGCGGCTTGATTTGAGGCTGACAAACCGGGGCAGAGGAAGGCCGCTCGGTCCTACTTTTACACTCTGTTCGGTATTTGCCTGCGCGGTGGTTGAAACCGGCATCGCGACCAGCATTGCGGCAAAGATGGTGGCAAACAGCAAACGGAATGGCACGTTGGCCGACATTACAAACTCCCGGTACCCTGGTTCTGGTAGAGCGAGCGCTTCCACCCTTTTTCTTTGTCTTGGCGTCCCCCTCTTGATAGAGAGAAGGCAGCCCGGCTCGGCATTGCAGTGTCGTGCATCTTGGTTAAAGAGGTATCAACAGGGCGTTATTTTGGAGACCTTATGACCGTCAGGAAGAAGCCTCTCGTCGTCATCACCCGCAAGCTGCCGGACCAGGTTGAAACGCGTATGCGAGAACTGTTCGACGCGCGCCTCAATCTAGACGACAAGCGCATGACGCAGCCCGAGCTGGTGGCCGCCGTCAAGGAAGCCGACGTGCTTGTTCCAACGATCACGGATCGCATTGATGCAGCGCTCATTGCCCAGGCCGGTGAGCGGCTGAAACTGATCGCCAATTTTGGCAATGGTGTCGACAATATCGACGTGGCTGCGGCTGCCAAAAAGGGCATCACCGTGACGAACACGCCCAACGTGCTCAATGAAGACACTGCCGACATGACGATGGCACTCATGCTCGCGGTGCCGCGCCGTCTGACGGAAGGCGCGCAGCTTTTGCGCAGCGGCGAGAAGTGGGGCGGCTGGTCGCCCACCTGGATGCTTGGGCATCGCATATGGGGAAAACGTCTCGGTATTGTCGGCATGGGCCGCGTGGGAACCGCAGTGGCGCGGCGCGCCAAGGCCTTCGGCCTGTCGATCCACTATCACAACCGTCAGCGCGTTGCGCCTTCCATCGAAGATGCACTGGAAGCGACCTACTGGGACAGTCTCGATCAGATGTTGGCGCGCATGGACATCATCTCCGTCAATTGTCCGTCGACGCCGGCCACGTTCCATCTCCTGTCCGCCCGGCGGCTCGAACTCATGCAGCCGCGTGCCTATCTTGTAAACACCGCGCGCGGAGACGTGGTGGACGAGGATGCGTTGATCCGGCTGATCGAGGAAGGCAAGCTTGCCGGGGCGGGGCTCGACGTGTTCGAGCACGAGCCATCGGTCAACACCAAACTCCTGAAACTCGCTCAAAAGAACAAGATCGTCATCCTGCCGCATATGGGCTCGGCCACCATTGAGGGCCGCATCGATATGGGCGAGAAGGTGATCATCAACATCCGCGCCCTCTTCGACGGCCATCGTCCGCCGGACCGTGTCCTGCCCAGGAACGTCTGATCGCTTTGCGCATGCGATCTCGTGGCATTGATGGTGAGCTTGTCGAACCACGCACACCGTCAATGCAATAGGCCACGGAGCGAGCAAAGCCCGTTCCCACCCGCAGGCAAAAAAACGCCCTCAGCGGGTGCGCCGCCGGTATTTCACGGTTTCGAAGCGCGCAGCCAGCGCATCATAGAGGAGCAGGCGGCCAGTGAGCGGTTCGCCAATGCCGGTAATCAACTTGATGACCTCCATGGCTTCCAGCGTGCCCATCACGCCGGTCAGCGCGCCGACAATGCCCGCTTCGGCACAACTGGGAACCAGGCCCGCCGGTGGCGGCTCGGGAAAGAGGTCGCGATAGGTTGGCAGAACAGCGCCGTCGGCGCCGGTTTCGAACGGCTTGAGCACGGTCAGTGACCCGTCGAAGCGGCCGACAGCCGCCGTCACGAGCGGGCGCTTCATGGCCTCGCAGGTGTCGGCCAGAAGATAACGTGTGGCGAAATTGTCAGAACCGTCGACCACCACGTCGTAGCGCGCAATGATCCCGGTGGCGTTGTCTTCATCAAGCCTGACGGGGTGTGTTTCCACGGCCACGTGCGGGTTGATGCGGGCAATGCTCGCCTTCGCGCTTTCCACCTTCGAAACGCCAACGCGGGCTGTGTCGTGGATCACCTGCCTTTGCAAGTTCGAGAGCGAAACCTCGTCGTCATCGACGACGCCCAGCGTGCCGATGCCGGCGGCAGCGAGATAGCAGAGAACCGGTGCGCCCAACCCACCGGCACCGATCACCAGAACGCGGGCATTCTTCAGCCTCTGCTGCCCCGCTCCGCCGACCTCGGGCAGAACGATATGGCGGGCATAGCGTTCAAGTTCGCTTTCGCTCAGGGGTAGGGGAGGTGTTTCGGCCATGCAGTGATCTTATCCAGTGGCAGGGAAGGTGTCAGCGACGTTCGTGAATTGCGCCACCCGAGACAGACAAAAACTGGGCGCGGCCTTCGAGCGCCGAAAATAGAACTGCTTCCGTGCCTGTCATGAAAGCCTGGCAGTTGAGCTCCTCAAGGATCGAAAAGAGCGCTGCCCGCCGGTCGGGATCGAAATGTGCGGAAATCTCGTCCAGAAGCAGGATCGGTGCGGTCCCGGAGAGCTCACCCGTAAGCCGGGCATGAGCGAGCACCAGCCCCACCAGAAGCGCCTTTTGCTCGCCGGTGGAGCATCGCGCTGCCGGCATGTCCTTGGGCACGTGCCGGACGAGAAGATCACTGCGGTGGGGTCCTTCCAGCGTTCGCCCGGCCGCGCGGTCGCGGGGGCGCTGATCGCGCAGAAGAGTGCGGAATTTTTCTTCCACATCGACAGCGGCCTCTCGCCCGATCGCCTCATCGATGGTGCCGTCCAGCGCAATCCGCGCGGAAGGAAAAGGGCCATTCTCTGGCAAACGGTCGTTCATGGCCGCAAGCAGCCGCACCATTTCACCGCGTGCAGCGGCAATCGCCACGCCGGTCTCGGCCATCTGTGTCTCAATGGCATCGAACCAGCCACCATCGCGCGAATCCTCCGAAAGCAGCCGGTTGCGCGCGCGCATCGCCTTCTCGTAATCGAGCGCACGGCGGCCATGGGCAGGGTCGATGGCCAGAACAAGGCGGTCAAGAAATCGCCGGCGGTCGCCCGCCGGGCCCGTAAACAGCGCATCCATTGCCGGCGTCAGCCAGAGGACACGCACCCATTCGAGCATGGCGTCCGCGGTTCGTGCAGTCTCGCCATTGATGCGCAGGCGACGGCCGCCTGCTTCCATGCCCGGCTGAAGCCCTGCCGTGCCGGTTCCGATATCGCATTCGCCGAAAGGGCCTTCGAGCTTTGCATGGATGCCAAAGCCTGTCTCCGCGCCCTCCCGGGCCACATCGTCAAGCGTGGCGCGGCGCAATCCACGGCCCGGTGAAAGAAAAGAAACCGCCTCCAGCAGATTCGTTTTGCCCGCGCCGTTCTCACCTGTCAGCACCACGGCGCCAGGAGCTAGGTCCAGCGCCAGTGCGTGATAGTTTCGGAAGTCGGTGAGGTTCAGCCGGGTGACGTTGACCTGGGCTGCGGCCTGCCGATTGGATGCCTGGTCGACCAAGAGAAAGCCAAAGCCGGCGCGCTCTAAACGCGCATCGGCATCAGAACGTAAAGCGTGCTTTCATCGCCTTCATCCTGCACAAGCGTGGGCGATCCGGCGTCGGCAAGAAGGAAACGCGCCTCACTCCCCGAAAGCTGCGCCGCAACGTCAAGCAGGTAGCGGGCGTTGAAGCCGATCTCGATCGGATCGCTTTCGTAATCGGCTGCCAGTTCTTCCGTCGCCGAGCCCGAATCCGGGTTGTTCACCGTCAATGTAACCTGTCCTTCAGCGATGGTGAGCTTCACCGCCCGCCCGCGTTCTGAAGAAATGGTCGACACACGGTCAACCGCCGAGGCGAAGGTCTGACGGTCGATCACAAGCTTCTTGTCGTTCCCGGTCGGGATCACGCGCTGATAGTCGGGGAACGTCCCGTCAATCAGTTTTGAGGTGAGGATGACGCTGCCGATGGTGAAGCGGATCTTTGTGTCCGACAGCTCGACCGTGACCGCCACATCCGGATCGTCGACCAGTTTCTGCAGTTCACCGACCGTCTTGCGCGGGATGATGATGCCGGGCATGCCCTCGGAGCCTGCCGGGGCCTCCATTTCGGCGCGAGCGAGACGGTGCCCGTCCGTCGCAACCGAGCGCAGCTTGAGTCCGCCATCAGCCTCGATCGTGTGCAGGAATATACCGTTCAGATAGTACCGGGTCTCCTCGGTGGAGATGGCGAATTGCGTCTTCTCGATCAGTCCCTTGAGGGCCTCCGAATCGAGGCGGAAAATGTGCGAGAAATTGCCGGCGGAGAGCTCCGGGAAATCGGACTGGGGCAGGCACTGAAGCCGGAAACTGGAGCGCCCGGCAACCACCGACATGGCGTTGCCGTCCTCGTCCGTCTTCAGCATCACTTCTGCGCCATCGGGAAGCTTGCGGACAATGTCGTAGAGCAGATGTGCCGGTACGGTTGTCGCGCCGGCCTGTTCGATGGTCGCGCCTGCTGCCTCTGTCACTTCCAGGTCAAGGTCGGTCGCCTTCATTTGCAAGCTTGCACCATCCGCGCTGAGGAGCACATTCGACAGAATCGGGATCGTGTTGCGGCGTTCCACCACACGGTGAACGTGGTTCAGTGACTTCAGGAGGGTGGAGCGTTCGAGAATAACACGCATGACCAATCAATCTCACAAATATGAAGATAAGCCCTGCAAACATGGCGCATGTCCAGGGCAGCCTCGAACAGGCTTTGATTTCCGCCAAAATGACAGGAAATCGAGAAGAAACGCAAGTCTTTCACAGCGTTAGGTCCGCCTTCGACCCGCTTTCTGGGGAAAACGGAGTTCCGGCTTGAGGAGGCTGGTTGAAAGAGAAAGGACCGGCAGTTGCTGCCGGCCCTTCCATGTTCCTCGTGCGCCGCCCCATTGGCGGGGTGCGGATAGGATGCCTGCGATCAGGCCTGGTCGCTGATCAGGCGTTTCAGGAGTTCGATCTCCTGGGCCAATTGTCTGTCACCGTCGGTGAGCCCTTCGATTTTGCGCACCGCATGCAGCACGGTGGTGTGATCGCGGCCACCGAAGCGACGTCCGATTTCCGGCAGGGAGCGCGGGGTCATGACCTTGGAAAGATACATGGCCACCTGCCGCGGCTTGACGATGGTGCGAGTGCGCCTGTTCGAAAGCAGTTCCGTCTTGGAAACATTATAGTGTCGCGCAACGATCCGCTGGATGTCCTCGATGCGAACCCGCTTCGGCTCCCCTGCACGGCAGACATGGCCGAGTATTTCGTCAATTCGATCGATGGTGATCTGCGGTTCGAAGGAATGCCGGAACAGGAGCTGGTTGAAGGCACCCTCCAGTTCCCTGCCGCTGCCGGTCACCGAACGCGCTACATGCACAAGAATTTCTTCCGGAATTTCGAGCGAGCCATCCTCTGCCTGAGCGCTTGCGAGGCGCTGCTTGAGGATCGACAGGCGCATGGCGAAATCGGGCGCCCCAATCTCGAGCGATACGCCCCCGTTGAGGCGTGACTTCACGCGTGGCTCGAGCGATTCCAGTTCTGAAGGCGGCCGATCTGCCGCGACCACGACCTGTCGCGCGCTGTCGAGCAACATGTTGAGCAGATGGCAGAACTCGTTCTGGATGGACTTGCCCTGCAGGAACTGCATGTCGTCGATGATGAGAAGATCGATGTCGCGGAGCTGCTCCTTCAGAGTGAGCGCGTTGTTGTCGCGGATCGCCGTGGCGAAGCGCCACATAAAGTATTCCGCCGTCAGATAGACGACACGTGCCTGCGGCTTGCGACGCAAGGACTCGGCAGCGATGGCTTGCAGCATATGCGTTTTGCCGAGCCCGACCGAGGCGTGAAGGAAGAGCGGGTTGAAACGAATCGCGTTCGAATCCGACTCGGCCACCGTCCGGGCAGCTGCGCAGGCCACACGGTTGGACGCGCCTTCTATCAGGGAGTCAAACGTGTAACGGCTGTCGAGCGGCGAGCCGAGAATGTTCGATCGTCCGTCCGTTTCCTGCATTTTTGCCGGAATTGCCCGAGCAGATGGGTTGCCTGCGAGTGTGCCGGAAGCGAGCGCCGTTTGTGGCCGGCTCGAAACCTTGCGGGCGGCAGCCGGCTGGCTTTCCTGTGTGGCCCGCACATTGCGTGTGGCGGTTCGTACGATGATCTCCACCTTCAGCGTGTCAGGCGCTTCCTGTTTCCACAGATCGGTAATGAGGTCGAGATAGTGCCCGTTGATCCAGGAGCGCAGAAAAGCCGTGGGAACGGAAATCCGGACGCAGCCTTTGGATGCTTCCATCAATTTCATGCGGCCGAACCAGCTGGAGTAGACCTCGCTTCCCAGACGCGCACGGAGCTGCGTTTTCACGCGCTCGAAGATCGCATCAGATGGTCCGGCCTTGCCGTCGCCCTTTCTTGTTTCTGCTGTCTCTTTTTTTCCCTCCTGCTGAGACATCTGCTCCTGAAAAGAAAATCCCCCCGTCGTTTCCCTTTCCGCGCCGCTTTGCATTCCTCGTGTCCCTGTCGTTTTGAGTGGTGTTTTTACGGATGGGCTTGCGCCGTCTGGCGACTAACCCCTACCCAATCCGTTTTTTTATGATGATCGTATGTCCGCCCGGCCTCTGCTCAAAAAACTCTCCTTCGCTCTCTACAGCGCTGAAGGCGCCGTTGAAATAGAATATTCAATCACCGGTTGTTTTTTTCGTCCGGCGGACGTGCAACTCAAGCTCGTTTGATCCTGGCGCGAACGCGCCATCAAATGGGTCCTCGACAACCGAGCTGGCGAGGCTGTCTTCAAGAGCGCACGAAACCCCCGCGTGGAGAAAAAACCACGTCGCAATGGGTGCCGATTTTGGCTTAAGTTGCCGGGCTTCTCTTGCCCTCTCGATGGCCTGACATTACCGAAATCCTTGTGGAAAGGGCAAGGGCAGGGCTGCCGCTTTTTTCTCGAATCTGGTCTTGTGCGCGGCGAAAAAATCGGCATCGCCAAGGGGGCGTCTGGATAAGCCTTTTGGATTCAAAAGCCTTTTCCAGATAAGTGCACTTCGCGTGCACATCGAAAAAAAATCATAAAAAAACACTTGACATTTCAGGTCGCTTTTTGCGCTCACCGTGACATGCGTAACCTGTGGATAAACTCTCGTAACTATCTGAAATATATGAGAAATATCCGGAGCGGCGCAATTTAACGCTCTGCTTATGTGACGAAAATAATACGATTCTCAATCACTTACGGTCAGGTGCATAAAAAGTCGGCCGGCAACAACACAGGGTTGTTGCCGGACAGCCATTCTGAAGGGCAAAGAAAAACCCGGCTGGATGGCCGGGTTCATCAAGGCGTCTCGTCAGGCGTATTAGGCGCCGAGGGCCTTCACGCGCTGAGCAAGGCGTGAAACCTTGCGGGATGCAGTGTTGCGATGCAGGACGCCTTTACCGGCGGCGCGCATAAGCTCAGGCTGAGCTGCCTTGAACGCGCTTTCCGCTGCTGCCTTGTCGCCGGAGGCCAGAGCTTCTTCGACCTTGCGAACGAAGCTACGCACACGCGAGCGACGGTTCTTGTTAACCGCAGTACGGCGAGCAATCTTGCGCACCGCCTTCTTGGCCGAAGTCGTGTTGGCCATGTTTCCTCTCTTGTCTCTACAGATCCTGCCGCGATGAATGCCTCGCGGGCGCAAAACAAAAAGGGCAGCCGCAGGGCCACCACAGTCGTGGCGGCTTATAGTGGAGCTTTCCGGCAACGTCAACGCCTATTGGCGTCTATGCGCCTGCTTCTCTCCCGAGATTGTCAGCGATTCTTGAAATTCGCAGATCTCTTTTCCGAAAATGCCGCCATGCCTTCTTTCTGATCGTCCAGTGCGAACATCGCATGGAACACCCGTCGCTCGAAACGCAGACCTTCTGCGAGAGTTGTTTCATAGGAACGGTTCACAGCCTCTTTGGTCATCATCACGGCTGGCAGGGAGAAACCGGCAATGGTTTCTGCTGCTTTCAGGGCTTCCTCAATCAATTCACCGGGGGGGACGACCCGGGAGACGAGGCCGGAGCGTTCTGCTTCCTCCGCTTCCATGAAACGGCCCGTCAGACACATGTCCATGGCTTTCGACTTGCCCACGAAGCGGGTCAGGCGCTGCGAACCGCCCATACCCGGCATGACGCCGAGCGTGATTTCCGGTTGTCCGAACTTCGCGTTCTCGGCGGCAATGATGAAGTCACACATCATGGCCAGCTCGCAGCCTCCACCAAGCGCATACCCCGCAACCGCGGCGATGATCGGTTTGCGAACACGGGTCAGGCCTTCCCAACCGGCAAAGAGATCCTCCATATAGGCGTCCACGTAGGACTTCGAAGCCATTTCCTTGATGTCGGCGCCGGCAGCGAAAGCTTTTTCCGATCCGGTGATGACGATGGCGCCGATCCGAGGATTGTCGTCAAACGCCTCCAACGCACCCACGACTTCCTCAAGCACTTTCGAATTGAGCGCGTTCAGCGCCTTGGGCCGATTCAGCGTGATCAGCCCGACGCGTTCCCGTGTTTCAACCAGAATCGTCTCATATGCCATGATCTGAATTCCTCTCCGTTGTTCTTGAATTGCTAACGCTGGCAGGTCGGGCAATAGAAGGTAGACCGCCCACTTTGCACAATACGGCGAACGGTGCCGCTGCATTCATCGTGAGCACATGGTTTCCCTTCTCGGCCATATACCTTGAAAGAGTGCTGGAAATATCCCAGCGACCCGTCCGCTTTCACGTAATCGCGCAGAGATGAGCCGCCTGCCGCGATCGCCTCGGCGATGACAGCGCGAATCGATAGCGCCAGTCGTTCGCACCGTTCAGACGATCCACGCCGGGCGACGATCGTGTCGGCGCTGCGTTTGGGTGAAAGCCTTGCGCGCCACAACGCCTCGCAGACATAAATGTTCCCGAGGCCGGCGATCACCCGCTGATCCAGCAGGACGGCCTTCAGCGGTGCGCGCTTCTCACGCAGGCGCTCAGAAAGCAATGCACCGTCGAGAATGTTTCCGGTTGGCTCAATGCCGAGCGTGGATAAGAGCGGATGGCTGTCCAGCGGCCCTTCGGCATGCAGAAGCATGAATCCGAATCTGCGTGGATCATTGTAGACCACGCGAATACTGCGCCCGTCTCCCGCTGTCAGATGAAAGACCGCATGGTCGTGCTTCTCCGCTTTGGAGCGCGGATGGTGAAATTCTCCCAATGTCTGTTCCGCGTTGTCATCCTCGTCGACACGAAACGAACCGGACATTCCCAAATGGCACAGAACCACGTCGGAGGTTTCCAGATGGATGAGGAGATATTTTGCCCGACGGCCGAGTGCGACGATCTCTTGTCCGCGAAGCCGCTCGGTGAACCCACGAGGAAACGGAAAACGCAGGTCCGGACGCCGCAATTCAATGGAATCGATACGCGCACCCTCCATGATCGGCTGCAGTCCTCGGCGGACGGTTTCGACCTCGGGCAGTTCAGGCATGATGGAAAAGCTCACTCAGGAAAGGCCGGCGATGGAGCAGGGCGGGAAAGGAGAGATGCCCCCGGGTATGGAAAACCGAGTTGGAGCGTCGAGAGTTTGGCTTACCTTCGAAGCCTTTGGGGTCATCCGGCGAAAGCCATTCGCCGAAAAGCTCCTGTCCGAAAAGCAATGCGCGCACCATTTCCACTCACCGTTGATACCCTTCGTCAAAGACATAGAGCATTTTACAAAGCGGTGGAATCACCTGATCTCGCATACAGGTAGACGAGCCAGGAGGTCGACGAGCTAGGAGGCCGGCGATCAGGAGAATGAATGGTCCTGGTGCCTCCTTCGGTAGGAGGCGCGGGATTGCGGGCCGGTACGATGTTTTTCCTGGGGCGGGGCGTCGCAACCGGTCAGCAGTCGTCGCAAGGCACAGTGCTGCTCATGCGTGGACGCAGGTAGAAGCGCTCGCTCATCTGCAGGTTATCCAGCCCCGCCATCGCCGTCAGACCGGTTGATTTTGTGCCATCCTTCGACCAGGTGAGGATGGGCTTGTATCCGAGTGCGGCGCTGGCGCGTATGTAGAACGCTCCCTTGATGTTGAGTTCTTCGGGCAGCGTGGTGGTGCTGCCTTTGGGAAGGCCGGTGGATGCCGTTCCGTTTTTCAGTTCGCGTGACCAGACCACCTTGATCTTCGGGTTCTGCTCGTCCGTGACCTCGATCGCGGTAAGTGTCATCGTCGGCATTGAGCGATTGTAGGGCTTCATTATGGCGCTGCCAATCTTCATGACAGCATCGACCTCGCTTGCGGTGATCGATGGTTGTTGCGCTACAAGGTCGCCAGCCATGTTGGCAGCGCGACTGAGTTTCTTGTTGACGTCGATCGCCTGACCGAACTCCAAAGTCAGAAAATACATCGCAAAGAGAATGGGCGCGATGAGCGCGAACTCAATTGCAGCCACGCCCCTCTTGTTGAGCGCGAAAGCTCCCAGAGTGGACAAGAACCCGCACCGCATGGCGCCCGTTGTTTTTTGATCGATTGTCATTGCCTGGTCCCCCAACGACCTATTGCCCGTAGTTAGAATGGCTCGTTCTGCCAGGTGTTCGATGAGAAAAGCAGTAGCTTACCGTCAGGCAGCCGGTCCGCCAGCAGGTTTGTGACCACGGGCCAGCGATAGTAAACGCGCATCATGTTCTTCGTGAGCGCCGGGCCCAGATCGGTTTTCGTATCGATGCTGCCATCGTCATTGAAGCCGAGGCTCGACTTGGCGGCGTCATCGAACGTGTCGAACTGCCGCAGATCCACCTCAAGGCCAGGACAGGTCTCCGACATTAACATGGACATGCGGTTGCACAGCAGGTCGCGCAGCTTCGTTTCATTCAGTTCGCTGGCTCGTACCTGACCGGTACGGAACAACCGAGCGACGTCGTCGGTCGCATTGGCGAGCAGTTGCTGCGCCGCAAAGCCGATGCAGGCTTCCAGAATCACAAAGATCAGGAAGAAGAAAGGGAGACCGAGAAAGGCGACCTCGATGGCCGCCACGCCTTCCTCGTTCTTGATGAACCGGCCCAGCACACGGCGCCGATATGGCGCGCTGCACGCTTTGCCTTTTGTCTGATCGCCCATAACCGACCCCTGAAGTGTGCGTTGTCAGGGGGGACTATAACCAGCCCCGGTTGCATTCCGGTTTTGACGGCAGGTTAAATTGCAGAGGTTCTGTTTACGCTTTGCAAACCGTGTCCTGACTGGACGCGCCAATCGATATGTCTGCGTTTGTCATGCGCCCTACTGATTGGCGCTGATCTCGGCTTCAGAAGCCCGCTCCGCATCGGTCTTGTATGAGCTCTCGCAGTATGGAGTACAAGAAAGCGTCTGAACGTTGGCACGGCGGTAGATGCGCACAGAGCTGGCAGACTGCCTGCTGACCATGACCTGCTCGTCAACGATGGGTTGCCCGTCAATGTCGAGCACGACGAGATTGGTGACGCCAAATCCCTTCCCTGTGAGAACGATGGTCGTCGCGTCCTGCACGGCTGCGTCAGCGATTTCGGGGTTGCCGATCACGATCGTGTCGGCTTCACGCGCGAGTTTGACAATCTTCGCCTGGTTCATCACGACTTCGATTGCGGCCTCGTTCGCCGAGGTAATTCCCGACAGTGCAACCAGACCTGCGGTCAGAAACACTGTTTTCAAGGCAGTTCCGGTTTTGGAATATACGGCGCGCATCACCCTGCTCCCCACGTCAAGCTGAAGAGAGTATGAACCTGATTGGTGAACCAAGGGTTAAGTACACGCCGGAGAGGTGTGGAAGCGGCATGGTTCTCGACGTTATATATAAAGTGTTCGGGCGAAACAGCCGCTGCCGGGTGCTTTATGAACGTGTTAACCAATACCCGCGCTTTCAGACGGCAAGGTTTTGGTAAGGGTATTTCTTAAGCAGGTTGAAAGAGCTCCCTCGTATGGTCAGGCCATCCGATCAACACAACAAAAAACGTTGACGGTCTTGCTGAACAAAAAACGCGGAAGAGGAGTTTTCCCAAATGGCTAATCTGTTTGCACGTTTCATGAAAGACGAGTCCGGCGCAACCGCTATCGAGTATGGCCTTCTGGCTGCTCTGATCGCTCTCGGTATCGTTGCTGGCGCCACCGCACTCGGCGGCAAGCTGAGCGACACCTTCCAGGGCATCGCGGACGACCTGCCGGGCAACTAAGAACGTCCGACTGGATTGTTCCAGAGATTGGGGCCGCTTCTCCACCGGAGAGGCGGCCTTTCTCGTTGATGGTCCCGAAGGTCGGTTCATCAAGTTTTAAGCGGCGATCCGGATAATCCCAAAGAAACTGAGGTGTCATGGCATGCTTGAAGCAATCGTTCTCGTGGTGTTTCCCTTCTGTATGGTTTTTGCTGCGGTCTCGGACCTGCTGTCCATGACCATAGCGAACCGTGTGTCCGTGTTGCTTCTTGCCACTTTCGCTGTCGCTGCACCGATGATCGGCATGGATTGGACACAGATTGGATTGCATCTGGCAGCAGGCGCACTTGTGCTGGCCGTGACGTTCGCCCTTTTCGCCTTTGGGGGCATGGGTGGCGGAGATGCGAAGCTCATGGCAGCCACCGCAATCTGGTTTGGCTTCAGTCCGATTCTCATCCAGTACTTTCTGACCGCAGCGTTGCTGGGTGGCGCCCTTACGCTCCTGATCCTTAAATTCAGGAACTCGTATATCGGCTACGTGTCGGTCAACAATCTCCTGTTGCGCAATCTTGCCGATCACAAGGCGGGGATCCCCTACGGGATTGCACTGGGCACTGCAGGCCTTTTCGCTTACCCGGAAACCTCATTTGTTCAATGGGCTCTCGCCCGGCTGGCCGGGCTTTAGCCTCTGATCTGGATATCCGAGGCCCCGAGCCCCGAAACCCTCCAGAATCCGGTAATGCGGATGAACGCCTCGATCTTCGGACGGGGCGTTTTTTGCGTATTTTGGCCCCTGAGGATTATTCAACTTTGAATTAATCATTTTTGTAAGGTTCGCGTTAACCATAATTTGACGATTGACACTTCATTCTCCGCTTCACGCAACGGAAGACCGAGTACAAGGGGCGGAGTCATGAGCAAATCCCGGATCGTCATATTAGGAGTGGCCGTGCTGGCTGCCCTTGGCGCCGGTTATGTCGCCAAGAACTTGACGACACCGGCTCCGCAACAGCCGGTCGCAAACGCGGGGCCAGAAGAACCAGCCATTGACCTGGTCGACGTTCTCGTCATCGGACAGGATGTCCCGATGGGAACCGAGCTTGGCAGCGCGTTGTCATGGCAATCATGGCCCGCGAACAACATCAACGCCAACATGATCACCCGCAACGACAGCCCGGAAGCGCTTGAAGAGCTGCGCAGTTCCATTGCGCGCGTCGGGCTCTATACGGGCGAGCCCCTCAGGCGCTCCAAGCTCATCGGCGAGGGGATGAGCTTCATGTCGGCAATTCTGCCAGCAGGAAAACGCGCTGTCGCGACCCAGATCGCTGCTGATACGTCTGCAGGCGGTTTCATTCTTCCCAATGACTATGTCGATGTGATCATGACGCGCCGTTCGCAAGAGAACGGCACTGCGAATGGTTTCATCACCGAGACAATTCTCAAGAACATTAAGGTCCTCGCCATCGACCAGGCGATCCAGGAAGACGAGGAGGGTCGTCGGGTCAAGGTGGGTGAAACCGCCACGCTCGAGCTGACGCCGGAGCAGGCGGAGATCATCACGGTTGCACAGCAGATGGCTGATCGTCTCACGCTTTCATTGCGGGCGATTACCGATACGAACGAAACATCGGAGAATGACGGGTCCTACCTCGTTTCAGGCAGAGGCAGGGGCAACAGTGTCCGTCTGATCAAATCCGGTGAAGTCACCGAAGTGGGGACCCGGAAATGACGAAGCGCATGGATGAGGCGAGGGCGGTGAAACAGTCGGAGCGGGGAATGCGCAGCACGTTGAAACTGACTGCACGCCTACTATTGGGATGCGTCACAATCTTGGCCGCACAAACTGCTTTGCCGGATGGCACGGCCGTGGCCCAGGAGAATGTCGTCAAGGCGCGTGGCGGAGCCAGTGTTAACCAGCGGGTAAAGCTCGGTCTCAACAAGTCGCTTGTGCTCGACCTGCCGAGCGATGCCTACGACATTCTGGTGGCCAACCCAACGGTCGCTGACGCTGTGACGCGCACCGCAAGACGCATTTATCTGTTCGGCAAGCAGGTGGGCGAGACCAATATCTTCGTTTTTGGCGCCAATGGCGAGCAAATCGCCAGTCTCGACCTTGCGGTGGAGCGCGATGTGGCCGGGCTTGAAGAGTATCTCAAGCGCTTTATTCCCCATTCCGATATCGATGTTGAACTTATCAACGACAACGTCGTCCTCACCGGAACGGTTGAGACACCGCTTGATGCCGCCCGCGCAGCTCAGCTTGCGCAGATATTCGTCACCGGTGGTGAGGCCACGACTGGCCAATACTCCCAAAGCGCGGCAGCGCCAACAGATGGCGGTGGTGTTGCGATCAACAACCCCGACCAGAAGCGCCAGACGAGCCGGATCGTCAACATGATCCAGATCATCGGCGAGGACCAGGTCACGCTGAAAGTCACAGTCGCCGAGGTCAGCCGCTCCGTCATGAAGCAGCTCGGCGTAAACATGATCGGCTCCGGCAGTGCCGACGGCATCTCCTGGGGCGCTGTGGTGGACAATGCCTTCGGGCTCGGCAAGCCGCTTTCCCCCACACAGTTTTCGGTCGGTGGATCGCTGATCGACGCCTATATCAACGCCATGGAACAGGCAGGCGTGATGAAGACGCTGGCCGAGCCGGCTCTGACGGCTGTCTCCGGCGAAAAAGCGACCTTCCGCGTTGGTGGTGAGTTCAACATCGTCACCTCGCAGGAGATCGACCCAGACACGAACGCGCTGAAATACGAGGTCGAAAAGATCGACTACGGCATTGGTCTGGAGTTCCTTCCAACAGTTCTTTCTGCCGGCCGCATCAGCCTGAAGATCCGCACGCAGGTTTCCGAACCCACCATGCAGGGATCCCAGACCTTCTTCGCAGGCATGGGACGGGGTGAGCGCTACCGCAATGCCTCTAGCATGAACGCGATTTCGATCCGCAAGCGCCTCGCCGATACCACGGTCGAACTGCCCTCCGGCGGGTCGATGATGATCGCCGGCCTTGTGCAGGATGACGTGCGCCAGGCGTTCAACGGGGTGCCGGGGCTCTCCAAGGTCCCCGTACTTGGTGCGCTGTTCCGCAGCCGCGATTTCGTTCGCAATGAAACGGAACTGGTGATCATCGTAACGCCGTACCTGTCCAAACCGACCGCGCGCAATGCTTTGGCGAAGCCGGACGATAATTTCACGCCCGCCAGCGATGGCGCGGGAATGTTCCTTGGCCGCGTAAACCGCGTCTACGGAAGCATGAAAACCAACCTGCCCAATGGCCGCTACCACGGCGTTGTCGGCTACATCTACAAATGAGCTGGGGAAAGGTTATGCCGGGGGTGGTCATGATGAAGAACACGACACGGAACACACATCGGGCCAGGCTCGCCGGCACGGCGATGGTTATCTGCGCGGCTGTAGCCATGGCCGGATGCGCCGCAAAGCGGGATTCGGTCATAGTTGGGTCGATACCGGATGACTATCGCACCAATCACCCGATCGTCATCTCCGAGAAGGCGCAGGAAATCGATCTGCCAATTGCGGCTTCCGCGCGGAAAATGACGCGCGACCAGATGGGGACACTGGCAGGTTTCATGAGCGGATATGACCTCCGTTCCGGCGGCACGGTTTCCGTACTTGTGCCCTCAGGTTCCATCAATGAGCTGGGCGCGTCCAACGTTGCCTCCCAGATCACGCAACTGCTCCAGAAGCAGGGTGTCCCTCCCGAGAACATCTCGGTTGTCTCCTATCAGGCTCTTGCACCGGACACCGCACCGCCGATCCGCGTCTCCTATCCCGTGGTCAAGGCTTCCACCACTCCATGTGGCCGGTGGCCGGAAGACATCCTGGATACGACGGACAACAAGCATTACGCGAACTTTGGTTGCTCCTATCAGAACAATCTGGCCGCGCAGGTCGCGAACCCGAACGATTTCCTTGGGCCGCGCAAGCAGGGTGAGATTGATGCAGAGAACCGGATGGGTGTCATCGACAAGTATCGTGGTGCTGAGAGCATTTATAAACCTGGCACGGTGTCCGAAGATTTCCGGGCCGCTAGAGAGATCGCGTACTAGGCGAGGGGCATGACATGAGCAATCTGGCCTACGAAACGGACCACGAGGATCTCGTTCCAGAGGATGGCACATCGCCAGCGCTGCAGAAATTGCGGCCGATCCCAAGAATCTCTATTCAGGCATTCTGCGAGACCGACAGCGTTGCCAATCCGATCGAACGGGCAGGCGAAGATCGGCGCATGGCGAAGACCCATCTGAAGGTGCATATGGGGGGTGTCGCTACGGCGGTCGAATTTTATCAGACTGCGGCCACGCCGAACCTCGTTATCGTGGAATCGTCCTCCGAGCCGCGAGAACTGCTCGCCTCGCTGGAACAGTTGGCGTCGGTCTGCGACCCATCGACGAAAGTCATCATCATCGGTCACTACAACGATGTCTGGCTGTATCGGGAGCTGATCCGCGCAGGCATTTCCGAATATGTGGTCGCGCCGATCTCGATGGCGGACATTGTCAGCGTGATCGCCAATATTTTCGTCGACCCCGAGGCCGAGCCGCTGGGGCACTCGATCGCGTTTATCGGTGCGAAAGGCGGGGTCGGTTCTTCGACTGTTGCCCACAACCTGGCCTGGTCGATCTCCAATCTGTTCGAGAACGAAGTGGTGGTTGCCGATCTGGATCTGCCTTTCGGTACTGCGAACATCAACTTCGATCAGGATCCCGCGCAGGGCATCGCCGAAGCGGTGTTTTCGCCTGAGCGCATTGATGAAGTCTATCTTGATCGGTTGCTGGCCCAGTGCGCCGAAAGACTTTCCCTTCTGGCGGCTCCCTCCACACTCGATCGCGTTTACGATTTCGATCCCGAGGCTTTTGCGCAAATCATCGACACGACGCAGCGCACCGCGCCGGTGCTGGTTCTCGACGTGCCGCATGTCTGGAACGGATGGACCAAGACGACCCTTGCACAGGCCGATGAGATCGTCATCACGGCCACGCCCGACCTTGCCAATCTGCGCAATACGAAAAACCTGATCGACACGCTGAAGAAGCTGCGGCCGAACGATAAGGCGCCGGTTCTTCTGCTCAATCAGGCAGGGATACCGAAGCGGCCTGAAATATCGCTGGAAGACTTCGCCGAACCGCTCGGTATAACCCCGGCAGCGACCATTCCCTTCGAGCCGCAACTGTTCGGCAATGCTGCCAACAACGGCCGCATGCTGGGCGAAATGGACGCAAACAACCCCATCGTCGAAACGATCAATGAGCTCGCTCATATTCTGACAGGTCGGCGTGATGTGAAGCCGAAAAAGAAGAGTGGCTTGTCCGGAATCCTGGGCAGGTTGAAACGCAAAAGCTGATACGGATTGGTAGCGTCAGATGTTCGGAAAGAGAGGGGCAGGCGTCCCGCATCCCACAGCGCCGCACACCGAAACCCCGAAAGCCTTTTCGGGCGGCACCGACGTATTGACGCCGGAGCGTCCGGCCCCCGCGAGCGCGCAGAATGCAGCGCCGGCGTCGCCGGAAGCAGCGTCACGTCCGCGCGCAGAAAGCCCCAGGCCCGCTCCGGTCGCGCCTCCTCCCCCGCCGGCACGATCGCCGCAGCCCGCTCGTGCGCGCAGCGAGTCGTATTACGATACAAAGAGCCAGGTTTTCTCGGCGCTGATAGAGACCATCGATCTCTCGCAGCTCGCCAATCTCGACCCCGATAGCGCGCGCGAGGAAATCCGCGACATCGTCAACGACATCATCGCGATCAAGAACTTCGCGATGTCGATCTCCGAGCAGGAAGAGTTGCTCGAAGACATCTGTAACGATGTGTTGGGTTACGGTCCGCTCGAGCCACTTCTGGCACGTGACGATATCGCCGATATCATGGTCAATGGTGCCGAGCATGTTTACATCGAAGTCAACGGCAAGGTCGAACAGACCGGCGTGCGCTTCCGCGACAATCAGCAGCTACTCAACATCTGCCAGCGTATCGTCAGTCAGGTCGGTCGCCGCGTCGATGAATCGAGCCCGATCTGCGATGCGCGCCTGCCCGATGGTTCGCGTGTCAACGTCATCGCCCCGCCACTTGCCATTGATGGCGCATCACTGACCATTCGTAAGTTCAAGAAGGACAAGTTGACTCTTGATCAGCTTGTGCGCTTCGGAGCGATCTCGCCGGAAGGTGCCGAGATCTTGAAGATCATCGGTCGCGTCCGCTGCAACGTTTTGATCTCGGGCGGCACGGGTTCGGGCAAGACGACGCTGCTGAACTGTCTCACCAGTTTCATTGATCTCGATGAGCGCATCATCACATGTGAGGACTCCGCCGAGCTGCAGCTGCAGCAGCCGCATGTGGTCCGTCTCGAAACGCGCCCTCCCAACCTCGAGGGCGAGGGCGAAGTCACCATGCGTGACCTCGTGCGCAACTGTCTGCGCATGCGTCCCGAGCGGATCATCGTGGGTGAGGTGCGCGGCCCGGAGGTCTTCGATCTCCTACAGGCGATGAACACGGGCCATGATGGTTCGATGGGAACCATCCACTCCAACAATCCGCGTGAATGTCTGAACCGTATCGAGTCCATGGTCGCCATGGGCGGGTTCACGCTGCCGCAGAAAACCGTGCGAGAAATCATCGTCGGCTCGGTCGATGTCATCATCCAGGCAACGCGTCTGCGTGATGGCTCGCGCCGCATCACGCACGTGACCGAGGTGATCGGCATGGAAGGCGATGTGATCATCACGCAGGACCTCGTTCTCTATGACATGAAGGGCGAGGACGCGAACGGCAAGATTATTGGCGAACACGTGTCGACCGGCATCGCACGGCCGCATTTCTGGGACCGTGCCCGGTATTATGGTGAAGAGCAGCGTCTGGCGAATGCGCTGGAAGCGATGGAACGGAAGACTGACTAGGATGTCGGCGCCTTTCTGTTCCGGTTTGGACAGGTAAATCCATGTTTGGAATGGACATCACTCTGATTGCGTTCGTTCTTCTGGCCGGCTGCAGCGCCGGGGCGGTGGCTTATGCGTTGATGTTCAACAACATTACCGCAGAGAAAAAAGTCGGGCGGCGACTGGACTCAGTGAAGCGGGCCCAGACAGATCAGGTTTCGATCAAAGCCTCACGCGACCGTGTTGCCGAAACGGCGAAGCGTCGCAAATCGATTCAGGACTCGCTGAAGGATCTGGAAGAGAGGCAGAAAAAGCGCGACAGCAGGGTTCGCAAACCACCACTTAAAATGCAGCTCAAGCAGGCTGGGATGAATGTAACGCCGGAGCGTTTTTACATCGTTTCGGCAATCTGCGGATTGGTTTTGACCTTGGCAGTTTTCTTCATGGGTGTTCCGCTCTTCGTGCTTCCGGGCGCCTTGATTGTCGGGGCACTGGGCTTGCCGCGCTGGTTTGTGTCCTGGCGGCGCCGTGGCCGCGTGAAAGCGTTCCTGAATGAATTTCCGAATTCGCTTGATGTGATCGTCCGTGCGGTGAAGTCGGGCCTGCCGATCAACGACGGCATACGTTTGATTGCAAGTGAGTCGCAGGAACCGGTGCGTACCGAGTTTCGCCGGATCGTGGAAGCCCAGCAAATGGGCGTTTCGACACCGGAAGCTTGCGTAAGGATGGGCGAGACCATGCCGTGCCCGGAAGCGAACTTCTTTGGCATCGTTATTCAGATTCAGTCTCAGGCGGGCGGCAATCTTTCCGAAGCGCTGTCAAACCTGTCCCGCGTGCTTCGCAACCGCAAGAAAATGAAGGCGAAGGTTCAAGCGCTGTCGATGGAAGCCAAGGCATCGGCCGTTATCATCGGAGCCCTGCCCTTTGTCGTCGCTTTCCTCGTCTATCTCACCAGCCCGAGCTACATCATCCCGCTCTTTACCACCAGCGCTGGGCATCTGATTCTGGGCTTCGCTGCGATGTGGATGACGATCGGCATTCTTGTGATGCGGAACATGATCAATTTCGAGGTTTAGACAATGCCTTCAAACGTCATCGGAAGTATCATCGAACCCAGTTTCCTGATCGCGCTTCTGGTCGCAGTTGCGGTTTTCGCAACCGTGTTTACGCTTCTGCCGGCATTTGGTGGCGATCCTCTGAAGGCGCGCATGAAAAGCGTTGCGCTCGAGCGTGAGGAATTGCGGGCGCGGCAGCGCGCGCGTCTTGCCGCCGAGGCCGACAAGCGTCGCCGGGGCTTGCGCGAGCATCAGTCGGAAGGCATGCGCGCCATCGTCGACCGCCTCGATCTGCGCCGCGCGCTGGCCGACGATGCGGCGGTGGCGAAGTTGCGCACGGCCGGCTTTAGGGGCCAGAACCCGCTGACGAAGTTTCTCTTCTTCCGGCTTATTCTTCCGTTCGTCACGCTGCTTCTCGCAGTCGTCTATATTTTCGTCCTTGGCGGGCTCCCCGAGCAGCCTTTGTTCGTGAAGCTTTTTGTTTGTGTCATCGCCGCCTATGCAGGCTTTTACGCACCTGTTCTGTATGTCAGCAATCTGGCATCAAAGCGAAAGAAGTCGATCCAGATCGCGTGGCCTGACGCGCTCGATCTGATGTTGATCTGCGTCGAATCGGGCATGTCGATCGAAGCAGCTTTCCGGCGCGTGGCAGACGAGATCGGCATTCAGTCGGTACCTTTGGCCGAAGAGCTGGTACTGACGACCGCGGAACTCTCCTTCCTTCAGGAACGCCGTCAGGCCTATGAGAATTTAGCCGCACGTACAGGGCTGGAGACGGTCAAGAGCGTCACCCAGGCGTTGATCCAGGCCGAGCGCTACGGCACGCCGGTGAGCCATGCCCTTCGGGTGCTTGCGGACGAAAGCCGAGAGATGCGGATGAACGAGGCGGAAAAGAAGGCCGCCGCTTTGCCGCCCAAACTCACCGTTCCAATGATCCTCTTTTTCATCCCCGTCCTGTTTGCCGTGATTCTCGGGCCGGCAGGCATCCAGATCAAGCAACAGGGGCTGTTCTGAGCTTACCAAAAAAAGGCCGCTCGAAGCGGCCTTTTTCAATTCTGTTTTCATTTGAAAGCGCTGTTATTGGCGCTTCTTTTTTTCGTCGTCAGAGATCTGGCTCCACGCATTCTGCTGCGCGAGCATGGAGCGAAGATAGGCGACATTGGCTTCGGCCTGCTCGGGCGAAAGCTCCTGCCGGGCCAGTTGCTCCGCTTCGCCGAAACGCCCCTGGAGCCCGACGACGAGCGCCAGGTTCTGGCGCACGCGGCTGTCGGCACCGGAAGCCTGTACGGCTTGGCGCATATAATGCTCGGCTGACTTCAGGTCACCTTCAAGCAGATACGACATGCCCATGTTCGAAAGCACGGAGGGTTCACCCGGCTTGAGGTTGAGAGCCTGACGATAAAGCGTCCGGGCTGCATCTTTCTGTCCGAGTTGATCCAGGATTGCGCCCTCTGCCGATTGCAGCCGCCAATCCGGATATTCCGGAGTCTGCGCCCGGCGTACCGCGTCCAGCGCTGGCTGAAGCTCGCCGGCGGCGGCCAATGCCTTGCCATAGGCGGCCAGAACGTCGCGGTCCGTGGGATGATCGATCGCGAGCTTTCGCATCACTGCCAGAGACTGGTCGACCCGACCGGTCATCTGAAGAACCGATGCATATTGTAGCGCGGTGCCCTTGTCCTTGGTGTTCTGGGTGTAGGCGCGCCCAAGCGAATCGGCGGTGCTGCGCAACTGCGATTCGCTCATGGCTGAAACATTGGAAACTGCCTTGGGCGTGCTGCGGCTGACGGAACCGGTCGTGATCCGGTCCTTGGCACAGCCCGCCACTGACACCGCCAAAATCAGCGCAATCGCTGTCTTCGTGATCCTGTTTACGGTTGCATTCGTGCGCTGTTCGGTAAACATCTGCGCGCGCCCTCCGGTTGGCTTCGGCCGCTCCACGGCCAACTCTCAACAGAGAGAAATATTCTGTTAACCCTAACGGAGCGTTAAAGCGCACCGCGAAACGTAAATGAGGAGACACCAAATGTCCGTTACGCTCCTGAGCTCGCCAAAGGCTTCATCCCTGCCCGTATACGCGGTAGAGGCGGATGCCTTGGATGCTTGCAAAGCGCCGAAGACAGCGATCTCCTGGGCGAAGGCAAACGGCTTCTCAGGGGCTGCGGCCACGGTTCTGACGGTACCCGGTGAAAATGGCGCCGTCGCCGGCGCTTTTTTCGGGCTTGGCAAGACTGATGCAGGCAACCCGCTTGCTGCCGGTGCGTTGGCCCGGCACCTGCCGGAGGGCGACTGGCACTTTGCCGATGCTCCGAAAGACGCGGAACTTGCAATCCTCGGTCTGTTGCTCGGGTCCTACGCATTCACACGCTACGGTAAGAAGCCGCGCAATGCTCTTGGCTTTGTCCTGCCTGAAGGTGTCGATGCGAATCGCGTCGAGCGGTTGGCTAATGGCTGCTTCCTCGCGCGCGATCTCATCAACACACCTGCCGGCGATATGGGCCCTGATGCGCTCGAGGACGCCACCCGCGCACTCGCCAATGAGCATGGTGCCTCGCTGTCGGTGACCCTTGGCAACGACCTTCTCAAGAAAAACCTTCCCATGATCCACGCGGTCGGCCGCGCTGCTGAAGCTGCACCGCGCCTTCTCGATCTGCGCTGGGGGCGTGAGAATGCACCGAAGATCACGCTTGTCGGCAAGGGGGTCTGTTTCGATACCGGCGGCCTGGACATAAAGCCCGCCGCCGGCATGCTGCTCATGAAGAAGGACATGGGCGGTGCGGCCAATGTTCTCGGTCTTGCCGCAATCCTCATGGCGGCAAAGTTGGACATTCGTCTGCGTGTGCTCATTCCGGCAGTGGAAAACGCCGTTGCGGGCAATGCCTTCCGTCCCGGCGATGTGCTGACCAGCCGTAAAGGTCTCACCGTGGAGATCGGAAACACCGATGCCGAGGGCCGGCTGGTGCTTGCCGATGCGATGGCACTGGCGGACGAGGAGGAACCGGAACTTCTGATAGACATGGCGACGCTGACCGGTGCAGCGCGCGTCGCGCTCGGACCCGATGTCCCCCCATACTACACCGATGACGAAGCGCTGGCAGGTGCCCTGGCGCAAGCCTCGGAGAGCGTTGCCGACCCACTCTGGCGCATGCCGCTTTGGAAGCCCTATCTCTCGCGTCTGGATTCAAAGATCGCCGACATCAACAATGTCTCACTCGATGGCTTCGCGGGCTCTCCGATTGCCGGCCTTTTCCTTGGCCGGTTCGTGGAGAAGGCGAAGAGCTGGGCGCATTTTGACATCTATGGCTGGAACCCGGCAGACAAGCCTTACGCGCCCATCGGTGGCGAAGCACAGGGAATCCGCGCCATCGAGCGCGTTTTGGCGAACCGCTACGGGAGTGCCTCCTGACAAAGCTTCGGTGGATACTTGCGCCGGCCCGCCTTTCGCGGCATGAATGAAACGGAGCCGAAACGGTTTCCGGTATCACGCGAAGGCAGATCCTGACATGTCCGTCCAGCTAAGGCCAAGCCAGGCGTTGCGTCTGTGGCAGCAGGTCTGCCTCGCCGAGGTCCGCGGCAAGGCACCTGATCTGACGGAGCGCCAGCTTGCGATTCTTCTGACGATTTATCTGGACCCGCCACCGCACACCGTGCGGGGCCTCGCCGAGAAACTCGATGTATCCAAACCCGTTATCACCCGCGCCCTCGATACAATGGGTGCCCTGAAACTTGTTTCACGCCATCGCGACCCGAGTGACCGCCGAAATGTTCTGATCAAGCGCACTGTCGAGGGTGCGCTCTTCGTGGAGCGGTTCGGCGATGTGGTGGTGGCCAGGTCTGCGGAGTTGCCCCTATGACGATACTCGATCGCCGCCTGCACGCTCACCGCCCGGATCTTGCCGATGCCCGTTTGGAGGGCAAGGTGAAGGCAGAACGTTTCACCGCCGGCACACCCGCCCGTATCGGAGCACCTGTTGCCGATGTGCATAGCGCCCCGCGCCACGACGCCGGCATGGACACCCAGTTCCTCCATGGTGATGCGGTACGCGTGTTCGAACACCGCGAAGGCTGGGCCTGGGTGCAGGCAGAACGCGATGGATATGTCGGCTATGTGAATGCACATACACTTGCCGATACGGATTTCACGCCCACGCACCGCGTCACCGCACAGCGCAGTTTTGTCTACCCCGAGCCGGAATTGAAGAAACCCGCAATCGCCGCTCACAGCATGGGCGCCGCTGTCTGCGTGAGCGAGATTGTCGAAAACCGGGGTACGCAATATATGCTTCTCGCGTCAGGTGGCGCGATGGTTGCGGGCCACCTGCAGCCTCTCGACGCATATCACGAGGACTATGTCACGGTCGCAGAAACCTTTCTGCACACACCCTATCTGTGGGGTGGCACGAGCGGTTTCGGAATGGATTGTTCCGGTCTGGTGCAGCTTTCCATGCGCATGGCCGGAAAATCCGTGCTCCGCGATACGGACATGCAGGCCGACAGCATCGGTATGTTGATTGGTCCTGCCGGGACCGTGCTTCAACGCGGCGATCTCGTGTTCTGGAAGGGCCATGTGGCGATCATGCTCGATCACGCGATGATGCTTCACGCAAACGGCAATACCATGACCGTCGCACGCGAACTGCTCAGTGATGCCATTGAACGGATCGAACGGCTCTACGGCCGTCCAACCCATTACCGTCGTCCTTAATATCCGGCGTTGCGATCGACCAGGTTGTCGAGCGCTCCACCACGTTCAAACGCATCCATTTGCTGCAGCATGAGGGGCGCCAGATGTGCGGGGTTGGAGGTGGCAGCCGCATGGGGCGTCACGAAAACGCGGGGGTGCGACCAGAGAGGGCTCTCCGGCGCCAGTGGCTCGCGTTCGAACACGTCGAGGCTCGCTTCTTTCAGCACACCCTCTTCAAGTGCTTTGAGGATGTCGATCTCGCGCTGCAGGCCACCGCGTCCGGCATTGATGAGACAGGGGCCGCCCAACGGCCCGTCCTGCCGCAGTCGCGAGAGCAATGAGTAATTGACGATTCCTTGGGTCACAGCCGTCAACGGCAACAGGACCACCAGAATGTCGGTCGCGTTGAGGAAGGGCGTCAATTCGTCTTCGCCATCAAAGCCCCTGATGCCCTCAACGTCCTTGGGTGTACGGCTCCAGCCATTCACCGAAAAGCCGACCGCACGCAGCGCCTGCGCGGCGCGTGTGCCAAGCTGTCCCAGTCCCATGATGCCAACTGAAACTTCGTTGGCTGGCGGCTGCCGAGGCTCGTGCCAGACCTTCCGGGTCTGTTGTTCCCTGTAGACGGAACCCTGCCTGTGATGGTCGAGCACACGCCACGTCACATACTCACACATATACTGCGTAAGATTGTCCGCCACCACGCGGACGATGGGCACATTCGGCACCTGGTCGTCGGCGAAGATGTGGTCCACGCCCGCTCCAATGGAGAAGATGACTTTCAGGTTCGGCAGTTTGGCAAGCACCCCGGGCTGGTGCTTCCAAACCACGGCATAATCAATGGAAGGGTCTTCCGCGCCGTCTGGCTCCAGCACGACCTCCCGTTCCTTCGAAAGGAGGTCGTACCAGCGCTGGGGATTAAAGCCTGTCACGGAAAGAAGGACGCGACCGCGTTTCTGAGTGCTCATGGTTTGTCCCTCGGATCTTACTCGCTCACCACACCTCCCGGCGTGGCTTCTATGTTGAATGCGGCTGCGATCAGCGCACGCGTGTAGTCGGTTTGCGGTGCATCGAATATCTGTTCCGCCGGGCCGGCCTCCACCACCTTGCCGGCGCGCATGACGATCACTTCATTGGCAAGCGCGCGCACGACCTTCAGATCATGACTGATGAACAGATAGGCCAGATTGTGTCGCTTCTGCAAATCACGAAGAAGATCCACCACCTGCGCCTGCACGCTCATGTCGAGCGCCGAGGTGGGTTCGTCCAGCATCACGAAGCGCGGCTTCAGCACCATGGCGCGGGCAATGGCGATGCGCTGGCGCTGACCGCCCGAAAACTCGTGCGGATAGCGAAACCGGCTATCGGGATCGAGGTCGACCTCTTTCAGAACATCCACCACCATGGCGTCGCGCTCATCGGCCGAGAGGCCGGGTTCGTGAATGCGCAGGCCTTCCTCGATGATCTCTGCAACCGACATGCGTGGGCTGAGCGAACCATAAGGATCCTGAAACACCACCTGCAGGGCGTGCCTGTAGGGGCGCATCTGGCGGAAGGACAGTTGGTCGATCTCCTGGCCCGAGAACTGAATGTGCCCCTCGGAACCGATCATGCGGGCTAGAGCCAGGCCGAGTGTCGTCTTGCCGGAGCCCGATTCACCCACCACGCCGAGCGTCTGTCCCGCGCGCACCGTCACGTCCACCCCGTCGACACCCTTGATATAGTCGACCGTGCGGCGCATCAGCCCCTTTTTTACAGGAAACCAGACCTTGATCTCGTCGCCTTTCATCACGGTTTCCGCAGTCGGGTCCGCTTTTGGCGGACGCCCCTTCGGCTCCGCTTCGATCAAATGACGTGTGTAGGCATGCTGTGGGTTGGTGAAGATATCTTCCGTCCGCCCGCTCTCCACGATCTTGCCGTCGGTCATCACGCAGACCCGATCCGCCACCTTGCGCACGATGCCCAGATCATGGGTGATGAAAAGCATCGACATGGAATTCTTGCGGCGAAGATCGGCCAGAAGCTCCAGGATCTGCGCCTGCACCGTCACGTCGAGCGCGGTGGTCGGTTCATCGGCGATCAGGAGGTCGGGCTCGTTGGCGAGCGCCATGGCGATCATCACCCGCTGGCGCTGGCCGCCGGAAAGCTGGTGCGGGAATGAATCGAGCCGCTTCTCCGGGTCGCGGATCCCGACCTGGTTCAGCAGTTCAAGGGTGCGCTCCCGCGCCGCCTTGTCGCCCATGCCGCGATGCAGTTTCAGCATCTCGCCAACCTGCCGTTCGATCGTGTGCAGCGGATTGAGCGAAGTCATCGGCTCCTGAAAGATCATGGAGATCTCGTTGCCGCGCACCTTGCGCTGTGTCGCTTCGTCGGCGGCAAGGATGTCCACACCATTGTAGAATATCTCGCCGGACGGGTGGCTCGCCGCCGGATAGGGCAGAAGCCGTAGAACCGAGAGTGCGGAAACGGACTTGCCGGACCCCGATTCACCCACTAGCGCTACAGTCTCGCCACGCGCGATGTCGAATGAGATGTGATCGACCGCAAGTGTCTCCTGAGCCCCTTGCCTGAAGGCTACGGACAGATCACGGATCGAGAGGAGGGGAGCGTCACTCATTTGAACGTCTTCCGCGGGTCGAAGGCGTCACGCACGGCTTCGCCGATGAAAATCAGCAGCGACAGCATGATCGAAAGGCTCAGGAAGCCGGCGATGCCGAGCCATGGCGCGTTGAGGTTGCGCTGGCCCTGCCGCAGAAGTTCCCCCAGCGAAGGGGAGCCGGGCGGTAGTCCGAATCCCAGAAAATCCAGCGATGTCAGCGTCGTGATCGAGCCGTTCAGGATGAAGGGCAGGAAGGTGAGGGTGGCCACCATCGCATTGGGCAGAAGGTGCCGGAAAATGATCGTGCGGTTGGAAACGCCAAGCGCCCGCGCCGCACTCACATATTCGAAATTGCGTGCGCGCAGGAATTCGGCGCGCACCACGCCCACAAAAGCCACCCACGAGAAAAGCAGCATGATGCCGAGCAGGATGAAGAAGCCCGGCGGCAGAACGGCGGCGATGATCAGGATCAGATAGAGCACCGGGATTGACGACCAGATCTCGATGAAGCGCTGGAACAGGAGGTCCGTCCAGCCGCCGAAATAGCCTTGGATCGCGCCGGCGCTCACGCCGATCAGCGCCGAGGCACCGGTCAGGATCAGGCCGAAAAGAACCGAGATACGGAACCCGTAGATCACCCGCGAAAGCACGTCGCGGGCCTGATCATCGGTGCCGAGCCAGTTCCAGTTTCCGGGTGTGCAGGCCGGATCGTCCGCTCCCTGCAGATAGCGTCCGCAGCGCTCTTCCCTGGTGTACATCCATGAAGGCTTGGCCGGCGCCGCCTCGGGAATTTCATTGTTCACCGTGCGGTAGGAATAGCGGATGGGCGGCCACACCATCCACCCATTGGCCTCAATCTCCTCTGAGATGATCGGGTCGCGATAGTCCGTCACGGCGAGGAAGCCGCCGAATTTTTCTTCCGGATAATCCACCAGAACCGGGAACAGAACCTCGCCTTTGTAGTAGGCGAGCACCGGCTTGTCGTTGGCAAGAAATTCGGCAAATAGCGACAGCACGAACAGGATCAGGAAGATCCAGAGAGACCAGTAGCCACGCCGGTTGGCGCAAAAGTTCTGCCAGCGGCGCTTGTTGATCGGCGAAAGCCACGGCCGCGCACCGGGACGGCGCACCGC
Source organism: Nitratireductor kimnyeongensis (assembly GCF_019891395.1). Lineage (NCBI taxonomy): Bacteria > Pseudomonadati > Pseudomonadota > Alphaproteobacteria > Hyphomicrobiales > Phyllobacteriaceae > Nitratireductor > Nitratireductor kimnyeongensis. The sequence goes on from NZ_CP078143.1 coordinate 2,071,704, forward strand.
TGCCACCTCACTTTGGACCTGCATGTCGGACATCACACATCCCTCCGCTCGAAATCGATGCGGGGGTCGATCATCGTGTAGGTCACGTCCGAAATCAGGCTGATGACCAGGCCGAGCAGCGAGAAGATGTAGAGATTGGCGAACACCACCGGATAATCGCGGTCGATCACCGAGCGGAAGCCCAGCAGGCCGAGCCCATCAAGGGAGAATATACTCTCGATGAGCAGCGAGCCTGTGAAGAAGGCGGAGATGAACGCACCGGGAAAGCCCGCAATGATGATCAGCATCGCATTGCGGAACACATGACCGTAAAGCACCTGCCGTTCCGAAAGCCCCTTGGCGCGGGCGGTCACCACATACTGTTTGCGGATTTCATCGAGAAACGAGTTCTTGGTCAGAAGTGTTGTCGTGGCGAAGGCCGAGAGCACCATGGCCGTCAAAGGCAGCGCAAGATGCCAGAAATAGTCGAGAATGCGCGCCGGCCAGGAAAGGCTCTCCCAATTGTCGGAGGTCAGACCGCGCAGCGGGAACCAGTCGAAAAAGGAGCCGCCGGCGAAAAGCACCATCAGGAGGATGGCGAACAGAAAGCCGGGAATGGCATAAGCGACAATCACCACACCGCTGGTCCAAACGTCGAATGCCGAGCCGTCCTTCACCGCCTTGCGGATGCCGAGCGGAATGGAGATCCCATAGGAGATCAGCGTGATCCAGAGGCCGAGGGAAATTGAAACGGGCATCTTCTCAAGGATCAGGTCGATAACCGAGATGTCGCGGAAATAGCTTTCGCCGAAATCGAACCGTGCATAATTCCAGATCATCAGGGCGAAACGCTCAAGCGGTGGCTTGTCGAAGCCGAACTGCTTTTCAAGCGAGGCGATGAACTCGGGATCGAGACCCTGCGCGCCGCGATATTTAGAGGTTACGCCACTGCCTTCGACAGACCCGCCGTCAAAGCCCTGATTGCCGAAATCTCCACCGCCGCCGGAAATGCGCGCATCGGCGCCGCCGGCCTGTCCGGTGATCTGCGCAATCACCTGCTCCACGGGGCCGCCGGGTGCAAACTGCACAACGATGAAGGAAATGGCCATGATGCCGAAAAGGGTCGGGATCATGAGCAGCAGTCGACGGAGAATATAGGCGCCCATCAGTCAGCCGCTCTCTTCACGTTTGGGATTGAGGAAAAATTTGCCACGCCGCCCCTACGCTTTGCCAATCGCTTTCGCCTTTTCTTTCTCGAACCACCACAGAGACTCCACCGGGAAAAAGTAATCCGGCTTGTTGTCGCTGTACCCGAACATATCCCAGTGGGCCAGACGGTGATTCGTCAGGTGCCAATTTGGAATCCAGTCGCGCCTTGCACGCAAGACCCTGTCCAGCACCTTTAGCGTCACGATCAGTTGGTCGCGGCTTTTCGCCTTACCGGCAATTTCGATAAGTTCATCAACCACCGGATCGGCGGTGCCTGCAAAATTATAGGTTCCTTCGACACTTGCCGTGCGCGAATGGAATATCTGTTCGAGCCCGTTCGCGTCCGGCGTGGGCGTCAGACCGATAGCCATGGAAATCATGTCGAAATCGAATGCACTCTGCCTGCTCTGATACTGCGAGGCATCGACCACGCGTGTAGAGGCATCAATGCCGATGGCCCGCAGATTCTCTCCGAAGCTGGCATCCTGACGTAGGAAGAGCTCATCTCGCACCAGATACTCGAGCTTGAAGCGCGTACCTTTTTCATTGTGGAGAACACCATTGCGCGGTGTCCAGCCCGCTTCCATCAAGAGTTGGCGCGCCCGACGCAGATTGTTGCGGTCGCGGCCGGAGCCGTCGGAAACCGGCTGCTTCACCGCCTCTCCAAATGCCGCCTCCGGCGCTTCGCCACGAAAGCGGTCGAGCAGTGCCTGTTCCTTGGGCGAGGGTTCCCCTTCGGCCATGAATGATGAGCGCTCGAAGAAGGAGTGCGACCGCGTGTAGGTGCCGTAGAACAGGTTGCGGTTGGTCCATTCAAAATCGAAGCACAGGCTGATGGCCTCGCGCACCCGCACATCCTTGAATTGTTCCCGTCGCTGGTTGAGTACGAGACCATAGAGCTGCGGGCGCTTCTCACCGGGGATCTCGTTCTGGACCACGCGGCCATCGCGAATGGCGGGAAAATCATAACCCGTCGCCCAGACGCGCGATGTGAACTCCTCGCGCCAGTAGACGTCACCTTTCTTGAAGGCTTCGAACCCGGCATTGCGGTCGCGGTAGAAGTCGATGCGGATCGTATCGAAATGGTTGAACCCCTTGGCTGGGCCGAGATCACGCGCCCAGTAGTCCTCCACGCGATCGTATTCCACGTAGCGCCCGGCCGAAAAGCGACCCACCTTATAGGGGCCTGATCCGAGAAGGGGCACGAGACGGGAGCTGTCGAAACCGTTTTCCTCGACAAACGCTTTCGAGAAGATCGGAAAGCCCGCGACAGTGAGAATGTTGCGGCGTGATTGCGCGCCGGAAAACCGCAAATGCACGAGATCGGTCCCGTCCGCATCGGCTTGCGTCATCTCGGTGAGAGGGAGCTGAAACTGCGGGTGCCCTTTCTCCTTCAGCAGGTCGTAGGAAAAAGCCACGTCTTCGGCTGTGACGGGTGACCCATCATGAAAGCGGGCCTCCGGCCGCAATTTGAAGGTGAACCCGTTGCGGTCGTCGGAAAGCGTCACGCTTTCGGCCAGGAGCCCGTAGATCGCATCGGGCTCGTCATAGGCCCGCACCATCAGCGAATCGAAACAGATCTCCATGCGCGGCGGCGCATCGCCTGTGCGTACAAAGGCGTTCAGCGTGTTGAAGGTCAGAACGTTCTGATTGAAGAACCAGTATCCGGGCTGAAAGTTGAACGTGCCGCCTTTCGGTGCGTTGGGGCTGGCATAGTCGAAATGGCTGAAGCCCGGCGCATATTTGAGGTCGCCGAATGCGGAAAGGCCATGCAGAGGTACGCCCGTTTCCAGATTTGCAAACACCTCACGTGGAAACAGGGGTGTGGCGATTGCCGCACCGGCAAGCGCGAGGAATTCCCTGCGCGGTACCTTGTGGGGCCCGCTCAATTCTGACTCCGGTATTTCTCGGCGAGTGCCGCCTCGCGTTCCGGGTCGATCCACCACGAATCGAGGTCGACACCTGCATATTCAGGCTGTTTCTCCGGCATGCCGAACTTGTCCCAGTAGGCGATGCGAACGTAAGGTGCATGCCATTGGGGCACCCAGTAATAATTCCACAACAGAACCCGGTCGAGCACCCGGCTTGCCGCGACAAGCTCCTCGCGGTCCTGCGCGTAGATGATGTTTTCAACGAGCGCGTCCACGATGGGGCTCTTGACCCCCGCAAGATTGCGGGTGCCGGGGGTGTCGGCCGCCTTCGAACCCCAGTATTCACGCTGCTCGTTCCCCGGTGAAAGCGAGTTGACGAAGATACTCGCCACCGCGTCGAAATCGAAATTGCGGATGCGGTTCACATATTGCGACGGGTCGATGATGCGGAGCCTTACGTCGATGCCGATCTTGCGTAGGGCCGCCATGTAGGGCCCGGTCGTGATTTCATCAGTGGGGCTGTTGCCAAGAAACTCGATGGTGAATTGCTGGCCGGTGCCGTCATTCGTCATCTTGCCGCCCTTGATGCTCCATCCCGCTTCGGAAAAGAGCTTGATGGCTTCACGCAGATAGGACCGTTCTGCCTGAGGGTTGTCATAGACCGGAAGCTTGAACGCATCGGTAAACACTTCCGGCGGCAGTTTGTCCCTGAATTCTTCGAGAATCTCCAGTTCGCGTCCCTCTGGCAGGCCGGTTGCGGCCAGCTCGGTTCCTTCGAAATAGCTGTCCGTACGGGTATAGCTATCGAAGAACAGTGTCCGGTTCATGTCCTCGAAGTTGAAGGCGAGCGTCAGCGCTTGCCGAATCCGGCGGTCCTGAAATTTGGGTCGGCGCGTGTTGAGAACGAAGCCCTGCATCGGCTCCGCGCCGCCGGTCGGAAACTCTTTCTTGATGACATCGCCATCCTTGACTGCCGGAAAAGTATATTCCGTCGCCCAGCGGCGCGAGCGGTTCTCCACGCGGATATCCTGCAGGCCACCCTTGGTGAAGGCGAGCCAGGCAGCATTCTCGTCCTGGATATAGGTGTATCTGCGGCGATCGAAATTATAGCGCCCGACATGCACAGGCAGATCGGCCGCCCAATAATCTTCCACACGCTTCCAGACGATCTCGGATCCAGGTGCAAAGCTTTCGATCATGTAAGGGCCGCTTCCCAGCGGAGGCTCGAGTGTGGGTTGGGTAAAATTGCGCTTCTTGCCCTCGGGGTCTGTACCTTCCCACCAGTGTTTCGGCAGAACCGGCAGGTCTCCCATAATGTGCGGCAATTCCTTGTTGCCTGCCTGATCGAAGCGAAATTCCACCTCGCGTTCAGATAGAGCCACCGCTTCCACAACACTGGAAAAATACCGCGTGTGTTGAGGACTGTGTTTCTTGAGCATGTTGAGAGACCAAACCACATCGTCGGCCGTAATCGGCGTCCCGTCATGCCAACGCGCCTTGGGGTTGATGCGATAGGTGGCCGAGGAATTGTCCTCGGGATGCTTGAAGGCTTCGGCAATCAGCGGATAGCTCGTGCTGGGCTCTGTCAGGGACTGCTGCATCAGCGTGTCCCAGAGGAAACCACCGAAATAGTTGAGCCCGGCTGCCTGGGTGCCTCGCACGATGAACGGATTGAAACTGTCATAGGTGCCCAGCGCGACGGAATTCAGCGTCCCGCCCTTCGGCGCATCCGGGTTCACATAATCATAGCGCTCGAACGTGGTCTGTTGGCTTTCAGACTTGATGAGCGACGAACTGGTGAGCCATTCGTCTTCGGCGCTTGCGGGATAGCTGGCAAACAGAAGAGCCGCGGCAAGGCCGATCGCCCGTGTTGCTGTCGCACCGATCACCCGCATGGCATTCTCCTCATATTGTTTTGGTTCCCAGTCGAAACGTAGACCATCCCCAACGCATGGCAAGGGCCAAAGCTCTTTGTTTGAGCCGCTTTCGGGCAACAAAAAAGCCGGTCGAAACCGGCTTTTTCAAGCTCTGCAAAATTAAATTTCCGTTAGTTGCCGGATGTGGTGTTCTCTTCACCTTCGACGGGAGCTTCTTCTGCAGGAGCAGCTTCTTCGCCGTTCTGCGTCTCAGCCGGCGCTGTTGTTTCTTCAGCCGGAGCGGCCTCGGCCTCGCCTTCGGTGGCGGGAGCAGCCGCTTCGTCTTCCGCCGGGGCGGTCGCAGCATCATCACCACTCTCTGCCTCAGGCTCTGGCAAAGGTGCAGGGCTCGAAGCGTGCTGGCGCAGATAGGCGATCAGATCGGCCCGGTCTTCGATCTTCTTCAGGCCGGCGAATGCCATTGCTGTTCCCGAAACAAAACCTTTGGGGTTGGTCAGGAAGTGATCCAGGTTTTCATAGGTCCAGGTGACGCTGCCGCCCTGCGCGAATTCCTGCATGGCCGCTGAGTAGCCGAAGCCCTCATGGCTGGCGACCGGACGGTTGACGATCTCCCACAGGTTGGGACCAACCTTGTTTGCGCCGCCTTCATCCACCGTATGGCAGGCCTGACAGCGCTTGAAGATATTCTCGCCCTTTCCGGCGTCGGCGGAGGCGAGGAGCGGGGCAATGGGCTCCGGTTCGGCCGGTCCGTCGGATGCGCCGGCCCCAGCGTCCTCAGTCACCTCGATCGCATAGCCCGGCGTGGCTGGCGGCGGCGACGAGAAAATCGCGTCCGAGAGAATGCTGACCGAGAAGATAACGAAAACGGCGCCCAGAAGCGCGCCGAGGATTTTGTTGAGTTCGAACGAGTTCATACGCCCTGAGGCTCCCTATTCCGGACGCTCGCGGTGGCGAGAAGATGGAAACTTCAGCGCCAGTGTCCCCCGCGTTCGGCCGTTGCCGGTAAAATCGCGCGGAAACTAGGTCTTTTGCTCCGCGCATGCAACACATATAAGGCACTTCCCAGTGAGACTTTTTGCCACTTTAGCAATTCAAAAGAGTTCCGGCCTCCATGTCCAGCCTGATCATAATTCCCGCGCGTATGGCCTCGACCAGATTGCCGGGCAAGCCGTTGGCCGATATCGCGGGTGCGCCGATGATCGTGCATGTTGCTCGCCGCGCAAGCGAGAGCGAGGCCGGCGATGTGGCCGTAGCAACCGATTCAGCGGAGGTGGCCGCGGCCGTCCAGAAAGCCGGTTTCACCGCCATCATGACACGCGCCGATCACCAGTCCGGTTCCGACCGCATCTTCGAAGCCTTGGGTAGCCTTGATCCGGGCGGCCGTTTTGAGAGCATCATCAATCTGCAGGGTGACCTGCCAACGATCGCCCCTGAGGACATTCGCGCCGTTGCCGGCCCGCTGAACGATCCGCAGGTGGATATCGCGACGCTCGGTGTCGAGATCCGAGACGAGGCCGAGAAAACCAACCCGAATGTGGTGAAGATCGTGGGCGCGCCCGTCGATAACGATTCGTCGCGTTTGCGAGCGCTCTACTTTACGCGCGCCACCGCCCCCTGGGGTGAGGGGCCGCTTTATCACCATGTCGGCATTTATGCCTATCGCCGCGCGGCGCTGGAGCGCTTCGTCTCCCTTTCCCCCTCCGTTCTGGAAACACGCGAACGGTTGGAGCAATTGCGGGCGCTCGAGGCGGGAATGCGCATTGACGCGCAGATCGTCGCGTCGGTTCCGCTTGGTGTGGATACACCTGAAGACCTGGAGAAAGCCAGGCAGAGACTTGCATTGAAAACGGACACATGATCATGGCAGTCAAGACAAACAAGATCGCTTTCCAGGGCGAGCCCGGTGCAAATTCCGACACCGCCTGCCGCAACATGTTTCCCGACATGGAGCCACTTCCCTGTCCGACATTTGAGGACTGCTTCACCGCCGTCGAGACCGGCGCAGCCGATCTCGCGATGATCCCGATCGAGAACACGATCGCCGGGCGGGTGGCGGACATCCATCATCTTCTTCCGCGTTCGGAGCTCCATATTGTCGGGGAATATTTCCTGCCGATCCACTTCCAGCTCATGGTGCTGCCCGGTGTGAAGACCGAGGAAATCAAGACGGTCTACAGCCACATTCATGCGCTCGGGCAGTGCCGCAATATCATTCGCGAGAACCGTTGGAAGGGCACGGTCGCCGGCGATACGGCAGGTGCCGCCCGCCTTGTCGCAGAGTTGGGCGAGCGCTCCAATGCCGCGCTCGCACCGCGGTTGGCATCCGAACTCTATGGTCTCGACATCGCCATGGAGAATGTCGAGGACACCGACAACAACGTCACCCGCTTTGTTGTCTTGTCGAAGGAGGAGAAGCAGGCCGCGCGGACCTCCTCCGAGCAGCTTATGATGACCACCTTCATCTTCCGGGTGCGCAACGTTCCTGCCGCTCTGTATAAAGCCATGGGCGGTTTCGCCACCAATGGCGTCAACATGACAAAGCTGGAAAGTTATCAGCTCGGAGGGAAATTCTTCTCCACTCTGTTCTACGCTGATGTGGAAGGGCATCCCGACGACCGCAATGTCGCTCTGGCTCTTGAGGAACTCAGCTTCTTCTCGCGTGAAGTGCGCATTCTGGGCGTCTACGAGGCACATCCGTTCCGCGCCACGCAGACCGAGGATGAGGACTAACTGCGTCGCTGAAAGGGCTTATGAAGCAAACACCCAGTCGCGTATGAGTGTGTTGGCTATGGCGCCCGTGGGCGGCACGCGGTAGCCCTCCGGATGCTTGTCGTCCAGCATGAGCCGGGCCTCCTCGCGGGAAAACCAGCGGCATGCCTCCAGTTCGTTTTCGTCCATAGTGACCGCCTCGGTCTCGGCCTTTCCATAACAGCCGATCATGAGCGAATAGGGAAACGGCCAGGGCTGGCTGGCATGGTAGGCGACAGAGCCCACAGTTATGCCGGCCTCTTCCTGCGTTTCGCGTCGCACCGCAGCCTCGATTGTCTCGCCGGGTTCCACAAATCCCGCAAGACAGGAAACCATGCCCGGTGCGAAATGAGGGCTGCGGCCCAAAAGGCAATGCTCACCGCGCACGGCAAGCATGATCACCACCGGATCGGTGCGCGGAAAATGATCGCGACCGCAAGACGGGCAGTGCCGTTTGTAACCACCGTCGCGCATTTCCGTCTCATTGCCGCAGCGACCGCAGAACCGGTGGCTGTCGTGCCACGCAAGAAGCGCCGCTCCCTGTGCCATCGCGCCAAGTTGAGACGGCTCCAGAAGTCCCTGCATATAGATGGAACGATAGTCGAATGCCTTGAGAGGCTCAGGCAGGGTTTCGATATCTGCCGTCGAGGGTACGGCCAGGACGGGTCTCCCAGCCTCGTGGCCCAGCAGTACCGTCTGTTCGAGGTCTGGTGCAAAGTTCCGGGCATCGTGCAAGGTAAAATAGGGGTCTAACGCCTCGTCACCTTCGATACGCATAAAAAGCCGACCCTGCGCAAACAGAAGAAGACGCGCATCCGGGTTCTCCAGCGCCCGGGCGCTGGCATCGTCTGTACGGGCTTCGGCCTGGCGGTCGATGCGGTTTCCGGAAAAGGCGACGCGCTGGCTCGCCTCGTCGCGTGGGGTGTCGAAGAATGGAAAGGTCATGTAGGGCGATCTACCGGGTTTCAAAAAAAGCTCATAGCTTGCCGCGAATCGTCTCGGCGAACTGGTGCAGGTCTTCACGTCGATAAGGTTCGCGCACGCCATGTCCCCAGACAGGGCCAGGCCAGCCGGGGTCATTCTCGCTGCGCGCGACCACATGGATGTGCAACTGGCGAACCACGTTTCCAAGCGCGGCGCTGTTGATCTTCGTGCAGCCGGTCATTTCTTTCAGCATCTGTGCGACCATGTTGGTCTCGAAGCTCACCATGGCCTGATCGAGAGGGGTCAGATCATGGATCTCCTCCGCACCCGGGCGTTGCGGAACAAGAATGAGCCAGGGCCATCTTTTGTCGTCGCAAAGGCGCAGTTCACACAGGCCGAGCCACATCACATGCAGGCTTTCAGCCTCCAGCTTTGGGTCAAGCTCGAAACCCTGTTTTGCGTCCGGCAGCATCGGCTCTCCTCATTGTGCCCGTCAACGCTAGAGGGAGCCGCCGGCGCCTGCAAGCGAATGATTGGCCAAGCTCAGGAAACCGCATCTCCTCCCCTTGCATTTGTCCTCACAATTTCCGATATGGGGGCCGGGAGGTTGGTGGTGGACGCGCCACTCGCCAACCGGGTCAGGTCCGGAAGGAAGCAGCCCTAACGAGCCAGGCACGGGTCGCCGTGCCAGCCTCCCACCTTCTTCTTGCTTTCCTGGCAGCATTCACCGGATTTCAGCCTTGCCGTCCACATTGTCCATTGACGCAGAACCTTGTCCAAGGGGACACTGCCGGCGTCAGGACAAAACACGGAGCGCAAGAGGGCAATGACCGAGGCCGGCACCAAGATAAGCGACAAGGCCGGCGGCGCCTACCGGGTTCTGGCCCGCAAATACCGTCCCAGCGATTTCTCCGGCTTGATCGGCCAGGAGCCGATGGTGCGCACGCTCACCAACGCATTCAATGCCGGGCGCATCGCGCAGGCGTGGATGCTGACCGGCGTGCGCGGTGTGGGCAAGACGACGACGGCGCGCATTCTGGCGCGCGCACTCAACTACAAGACCGATTCCATTGACAAGCCGACGGTTGACCTCTCCACCGAAGGCGAGCATTGCCGCGCCATCCTCGAAGGCCGCCACGTGGACGTGGTGGAGATGGATGCCGCTTCGCATACCGGTATCGACGATATCCGCGACATCATCGACCAGGCACGTTATGCGCCGGTTTCCGCGCGCTACAAGGTGTTCATCATCGATGAGGTTCACATGCTCTCCAACCAGGCTTTCAATGGCCTGTTGAAGACGCTTGAGGAGCCGCCGCCGCATGTGAAGTTCATCTTCGCCACCACGGAAATCCGCAAGGTTCCCATCACCATCCTGTCGCGCTGCCAGCGTTTTGATCTGCGTCGTATCGATGCAGCAATGATCAAGGCTGATCTCGGCCGTATCGGCGGGTTGGAAGGTGTGGAGGCCGAAGACGAGGCTCTGGCCATGATTGCGCGCGCCTCCGAAGGCTCGATGCGCGACGCCCAGTCGATCTTCGATCAGGCGATTGCCCATTCTTCCGGCAAGGTGACTGCGGAAACCGTGCGCGACATGCTGGGCCTGGCCGATCGCAGTCGCATCATCGGCTTGTTTGACCATTTGATGAAAGGCGATGTGGCTGCCGCGCTCGCGGAATTCCGTGCGCAGTATGATGTTGGCGCCGACCCGGCGACGGTGCTCAACGATCTTGCCGAGTTCAATCATCTGGTCACTCGCCTGCGCTTTGTACCGGAAGGCGCTGATGATGCGGCACTGTCGGAGGATGAGCGCACACGCGGTCTGGAATTTTCCACAGCGCTGTCGGTGCGTGTTCTTTCCCGTACCTGGCAGATGTTGCTCAAGGGCATTCAGGAGGTGCAATCGTCCGGTCGTCCCATGGCCGCTGGCGAGATGGTGTTGATCCGCATCGCCCACGCCGCAAACCTTCCTACACTCGATGAGGCGCTGAAGCGGCTCGATGACCTGCCGGCAGGGACTGGCAGCGGGCAGGGGCAGGGGCAGCCGCCCGCGTCGGCTGGCGGAGCACCCGCCAGCAATGGCGGGGGTGGAACTATGGCCGCGGCGATTGCCACGCAGCATGCTCCGGTCTCTGGGCCCGGAGGCGGACAGACGATGCGCCTCGTACAGCCGGAACCATCATCCGCGCCAATGCAGCAGGCGGTGGTGACAGAGGTCGCTGCGCCCGATGCGGTTCCGCTCAAATCGCTTGAGGATATAGCCAAACTTGCCGATGCGAAGCGGGACATGGCCTTCAAGGTTCTGCTCAAGCGGTGCGTTCGTTTGGTATCAATCGAGCCGGGTCGCCTCGATATCAGCCTGACCGAAGATGCCCCCAAGACCGTCATGGGTGATCTCACCAACCGGCTGAAGGAGTGGACAGGCCGCCGCTGGATTGTCTCGCTGTCGAGTGAAGCTGGCGGTCCGACGCTGGCCGAGCAGGAGGAAGGGCGCCGCGAGAGCGCAATCGCCGATGCGAAAGCCGATCCGGCGGTCGCGGCGATCCTCAACAGCTTCCCCGGTGCGAAGATCATCGATATCCGCATCCCCGATGCGACCGACCCCGATACCGTTGAAGAAGCAGCAGACGCCATGGTGCCGGTTGATCCGGACGATGATGACGACGACGACTTTTAAGTGAACTGGAGACCACAATGCGCGATCTGATGGGCCTTATGGGCAAAGCCAAGGAAATGCAGGCGAAGTTTCAGGCCATGCAGGAAGAAATGGCGGAGATGGAGATCGACGGCCAGGCCGGTGGCGGCACGGTCAAGGTGACGCTCAGCGGCAAATCAGAGATGAAGGCCCTGAAAATCGATCCGTCGCTCTTCAAGGAAGACGATGTGGAGATCCTCGAAGATCTGATCCTCGCGGCGCACAATGACGCGAAAGCGAAGCTCGAGGCAGCCATTCAGGAAAAGACCCAGGAGATGACCGCCGGCCTGCCGATCCCACCCGGCATGAAGCTGCCTTTCTAGCGGTATTAATGGCCGGGCTGTTTTTGGCCATCTGTGGGCGGAGCATTCATGTCAAAATCAATCGCCGGACCTGAAATCGAACGTCTGATCCAGCTTCTGGCCCGCGTGCCGGGGCTCGGGCCGCGCTCGGCCCGGCGGGCGGCCCTGCATCTGATCAAGAAGAAGGATCAGCTCTTCGCTCCACTCACGGCGGCCATGGCCGAGGCGGTCGACAAGGTGCGGGTCTGCGCCACCTGCGGCAATGTGGACACCAGCGATCCCTGCACGCTTTGCACCGATCCGCGCCGCGACGGCAGCACCATCATCGTGGTGGAAGACGTCTCCGATCTTTGGGCGCTGGAGCGCGCCGGCGCAATGAATGCGCGCTACCACGTGCTGGGCGGCACGCTCTCGCCACTCGATGGCGTGGGCCCCGATGATCTCAACATCAAGGGACTGGTCAGCCGAGTGGCCGAAGGCGGCGTGGTGGAGCTGATCCTGGCCGTCAACGCCACGGTCGAAGGCCAGACCACCGCTCATTACATCACCGATCAGGTGGTGGGGATGGAGGTCAAAGTCACGCGCCTTGCTCATGGGGTGCCGGTCGGTGGCGAACTCGACTATCTGGATGAGGGAACGCTTTCGGCAGCCCTGAAGTCGCGAACGAGTTTTTGATCAACGGGAGAAACGCCTTGAGATTTTGTCACGCGATCCGCCTCACCACCCTCCTGTTCATGAGTCTGATCGCCCTGCCAGCCTTCGCGCAATCCATCGAAGGGCAGTTCCGCACTTGGTTGACCTCCGATCTCTGGCCCGAGGCGCAGCGTCGCGGTATCTCCTCCACCACGTTCAATGCGGCCTTTGCAGACGTCGCGCCCAATCTGAAACTGCCTGATCTCGTCCTGCCGGGGGAAAGCAAGCCACGGAGCGACACCCAGCATCAGGCCGAGTTCCGAGCACCATCCGCCTATTTCCAGCATATCGGCGGGGTGGTTTCGGGCGGTCGATCCCGCGCGGGCCAGCTTTCCAGCGTTCTGGCTGCAATCGAGAAACGCTACGGCGTCTCACGCGGCATCGTACTGGCGATCTGGGGCCGTGAATCCGGCTTCGGGCGCGCAAAAATCCCCTATGACGCTTTTGAAGTGCTCAGCACCAAGGCCTTTCTGGCCACCCGCAAGGAGATGTTTCGCGAAGAGGTTCTGGCGGCACTCGAAATGGTCGAGCGTCGTGGTGTGTCTCCACGCGCCATGCGCTCCTCCTGGGCCGGTGCGATGGGGCAACCCCAATTCATGCCGACGTCCTATCTGAAATACGCGGTGGATGGCGATGGCGATGGCACGGCCGACATCTGGAGTTCCGAAGCCGACACGCTGGCCTCCATTGCCAATTATCTGGCGCAACATGGCTGGGTGCGCGGGCGCGACTGGGGATTCGAAGTCACCGTTCCGCAGACGATTTCTTGTGCGCTGGAAGGTCCCGACCAGGGAAAGCGCATCGCGGATTGGCAGGCGCTCGGCGTTCGCCGGGTCGGCGGCAAGGCGTTTCCAGAGCACGAGTTGAGAAGCGAGGGCTATCTCATGATGCCCGCTGGCCGATTTGGTCCGGCCTTCATCGTCACGCCGAATTTCTATCGCCTCAAGGATTACAATGAGAGCGATCTCTATGCGCTCTTCGTAGGCCATGCGGGTGACCGCATCATGTATGGAAACAGCGAATTCGCTACATCATGGGGCCGGGTTGGCGGGTTCAATCGCGGTGATGTTGCAGCCATGCAGCGCGGGCTCGAAAAGCTCGGCTATGATGTCGGCGGTGCAGACGGCTTGGTCGGGTTCAAGACACGCCGGTCGATCGGCGACTGGCAATCGAAGAACGGTTTCGCGCCCACCTGCTTTCCCGCTGGCGATACCGTTGGCCGCCTTCGCTGATCCCGAATCTCCTGTTTACGAATATTGGACGACGGACTGGAAGCTGTTTGCAAATCAGCTAATCTCTCTTCGGGGACGGAGCGGAATTTCCGCACGACTGTTGGAGAGGGCAGAGTGATGATTATTGCGAAGTTGATTTCCCGATTCGGCGCGCTTGCAGGCGCTGCGATCATTTTGGCGAGTTGCACGGTTGTGGTCGAGGAAGGACCAGATCGGCCCCGCCCGCCACGGCCGGATCGTCCGCAGATGTGCACGATGGAGTACAAGCCCGTTTGTGCGAAACGCGGTGGACAGCAGCGCACCTTCGGCAACGCCTGCTCCGCAAGGGCGCAAGGGTACAGGGTTGTGCAGCCGGGAACCTGCAGTGCCCAGTCGAACCGCCCGGGTCAGGGTCGTCCGCAGGCATGTACCCGAGAATTCAAGCCCGTCTGTGCACGCAAGGGTGGCGAGCGCCGCACCTTCGGCAATTCCTGCACCGCACGCGCCGCAGGATTCCGGGTTATCAGCCCCGGCTCTTGCTAGGGCGCCGACGCCGAACCGGTCGGGATGCGCCGCTGCTCCAGGATGGCAAGCAGCGAACGGCCGGCATCGAGGATATGGGCGCGGGTGAGGTCGGCTGCCTCGTCCGCGTTGCCTCTTTCGCAGGCCTCGAAAATGGCAAGATGTTCGCGGTTTGCACGCTCCACTCCATCCGTGAGCGTGAGCTGCGCGCGCAGATAGCGATCGACCCGGTCAAGTGATGAGCGGATAATCTGGAGGTGGTAGGGACGGTCGGCTGCTTCATAAAGGCTATAGTGAAAGTTTCGGTTTGCCTCGCCCCAGCCGCCCGGGTCTGACGTGGCTGCGAAGGTTTCCAGGTTCGAGCGCGCCGCGCTCAGTTGCTCGTCTGTGAGATGGGGCACAGCGAGGCGGATCATCTCGCTCTCCAGCAGAGCACGAAACTCGAAAATCTCCTCGATCTCCACGGTCGAAAGAGCTGCCACGACAGTACCCTTGTAGCGCTGAGTGGTCACCAGCCCGTCCTGTTCCAGCCGCTGGAGAGCCTCTCGCACGGGAATGCGGCTGGTGTTGAACATCTGCGCGATATGGTCCTGACGCAGATGTTCACCCTCCGCCAGTTCGCCCTCGATGATGGCTTTGCGCAGTGCTTCAAAGACCAGATCGGTGGCCGACGCTGTCTGTCTTATATCAACGCTTTCCAGCTTCATCGTTTCAATCCCGCTTGCGCCCAATTGGATTTCTCATGGCTGTGTACACCAGCTCTGGCGACACGCAACATTCGTTCTCCGGTGCCGATTTTATGATTGTATATTGGATCCGATATGAGTTAAAGACTCCGATACGATGTCTGATGAGCTTTCCATGGTCGTTCGACCCGGCGGGCCGAGAGACGTCTTATGTGCAAATGGCAGTCTGGCATAACGAACCATCGCATGACTGGCAGACCGCGTGTGCGCTAGGCTACCCGTGGACTAGAGACGGCCAAACTGAAAACAGATTGAATTCGGGGGTAATCCGCCAATGGCACTCAGCGAAACAGGCACCAACCATTTCAAAAATTACATTGCCGGCGAGTGGATCGAAGGCGACAGCCAGGTCGAAAACATAAACCCGTCCGATACGCGCGATATAGTTGGTCTGGCAGCCCGTTCGGGCACTGCCGATCTCGACCGCGCCATCGATGCGGCACATGATGCGGCCGCGGGCTGGGCGCGCTCCACTCCGCAGCAGCGCTTTGATGTGCTCGACGCAGTGGGCAGCGAGATCATTGCCCGCAAGGACGAACTTGGCCGGCTTCTCTCCCGCGAGGAAGGCAAGACGCTGGCGGAAGGCATCGGCGAGGTTGTCCGCGCCGGTCAGGTGTTCAAGTTCTTCGCAGGCGAAGCGGTTCGCCTGCCGGGCGAGCGTCTCGATTCCATCCGTCCCGGCGTCGAGGTGGACATGCGGCGCGAGCCCATGGGCGTGATCGGCATGATCACCCCGTGGAACTTCCCCATCGCCATCCCGGCGTGGAAGATTGCCCCCGCGCTCGCCTATGGCAATGCGGTCGTGTTGAAGCCCGCAGAGCTGGTGCCCGGGTCTGCCTGGGCGTTGACGGAAATCCTGTCGCGCGCCGGCCTGCCTGAAGGCGTGTTCAATCTGGTTGCGGGCCGCGGTTCCGAGCTTGGCCCGCGCATGATCGAAAACCCGAAGGTCCGCGCAATCTCCTTCACCGGTTCCGTGCCCACCGGTCGCGGCATCGCGGCCGCCTGTGGGCAGCATTTGAAAAAGGTTCAGCTTGAAATGGGCGGCAAGAACCCGCTGGTGGTTCTGGATGATGCCGATCTCGACGTGGCAGTCGGCGCCGCACTCAACGGCGCATTCTTCTCCACCGGCCAGCGCTGCACGGCTTCCAGCCGCCTCGTCGTAGCGGAGGGCATTCACGACCGTTTCGTCTCCGCATTGACCGAAAAGCTCAAGACCCTCATCGTCGGCGATGCGCTCGACCCCAAGACCCAGATGGGCCCGGTGGTCGATGAAAAGCAGCTTGAGCAGAACCTCTCCTATGTCGAGATCGCTGGACAGGAAGGCGGAAAGCTCGCCATCGGCGGCGAACGCCTGACGCTGGAGAAGCCCGGCTTCTACATGGCGCCCGCACTCTTCACCGAAACCAGCAACGATATGCGCATCAACCGCGAAGAGGTTTTCGGTCCTGTCGCCAGCGTCATCCGTGTCAAGGATTACGAGGAGGCGTTGCACGTCGCCAACGACACGAGCTTTGGCCTCTCCTCGGGCATCTGCACCACCTCGCTCAAATATGCGAGCGATTTCAAGCAGAAGTCGCAGGCTGGCATGGTCATGGTCAATCTGCCGACCGCCGGTGTCGACTACAACGTGCCTTTCGGCGGTACCAAGGGCTCGAGCTTCGGTTCACGTGAGCAGGGACGTTACGCTGTCGAGTTCTACACGACGGTGAAAACGGCCTACACCCAGCCCTGATCTGTCGGAGGAAACATGGGCAAAACCCGGTCGGCAGAGAAGTTCGATGTCGCCATCATCGGCGGCGGCATCATCGGCATCGCCACCGCGTTCCGCCTGGCGGAGGCGGGCCTGCAGGTCACGCTCATAGAGCGCGGTGCGCCGGCCAACGCCGCCAGCCGGGGCAATGCGGGTGCGTTTGCCTTCCCCTCCATTCTCCCGCTTGCTTCGCCCGGCATTCTCTTCAAAGCACCCAAATGGCTGTTCGATCCGCTGGGGCCGCTCTCCATTCCGCCGGCGCAGTTCCCATCGGTTCTGCCATGGCTTCTGCGCTTCTTCCGCGCCTCCATGCCAGACCGCATCGAGGCCAGCACGGCAGCGCAGGCAGCCCTGAACCGGCTTTCCGAAACAGAAACCGCAAACCTCACGCGGGAAGCCGGGCTCGACCATCTGGTGCGCCACGATGGCGCTCTGGAGCTTTATGAGAGCGAGGCCTCATGGCGCGCATCATTGAAAAGCTGGGAGCGCTGTGAGAAGGCCGGCATCGAGGTGGAACATGTGGAAGGCGCGCGCCTTGCCGAATTGCAGCCCGGGCTCTCCTCGCGGCTTGTGAAGGGCGTGTTCCTGCCGCAATGGAAAACGGTCAGCGATCCGCGCGACTATGCGCTTGCCCTGCTGGAAATCGCCCGGGTACGCGGTGTTCAGTTGATCGAAGGTGCAACGGTCTCGCGTCTAACCAACGGCACAGAAGGCGTTGCTGTCACTCTTGAGGATGGCCGAACCCTCAAGGCCGGCCATGCCGTTCTCGCCGCCGGGCCGTGGTCAAACAGCCTCACTGCCCTCCTCGGCGACAAACTGCCCGTCACACCCGAACGCGGCTATAACACCACGCTGCCGCCCGGCAGTTTCGATTTGAAACGGCAGGTCATCTTTCCAGCACACGGCTTCGTGGTCACGCCGCTTGCCACTGGCATCCGTGTCGGCGGCGCGTCCGAGCTCGCCGGATTCGATGCCCCGGTCAATTACAAGCGCGCACGGTACATGCTCGACAAGGCTGCCGGCTTTCTGCCGGGGCTGAAGCGCGAAGGCGGAACGGAGTGGATGGGCTCGCGCCCCTCCATGCCGGATTCGCTTCCGGTCATCGGCCGTGCCTCCTCCAGCCCGCGCATTCTTTATGCCTTCGGCCACGGCCATCTGGGGCTCACCCAATCGGCGGCAACGGCACGGCTCATCACCGATCTGATCCTCGAGCGAAAAACACCCATCGACATATCGCCCTTCCGGCCCGACCGATTTTGACAGGAAAACACCATGGCGGTCAGCACGTTCACCTGCATTGATGGACACACATGCGGAAACCCGGTTCGGGTCGTGGCCGGCGGCGGTCCGCAGCTTCAGGGCTCCACCATGCTGGAGCGCCGCGCGCATTTTCTCTCCGAATATGACTGGATCCGCACCGGTCTGATGTTCGAGCCACGCGGCCATGACATGATGTCCGGCTCCATCCTCTATCCGCCCACGCGCGAGGATTGCGACATCGGCATCCTCTTCATCGAAACGTCGGGCTGCCTGCCCATGTGCGGGCATGGCACGATCGGTACCATCACCATCGGCATCGAAAACGGCCTCATCCGTCCGCGCGAGCCCGGTGTGGTCCGCCTTGATACCCCGGCGGGCCTTGTCGTCGCGGAATATGAGCAGAACGATCGTTTCGTGGAAAAGGTGCGCCTCACCAATGTGCCTGCCTTCGTTCATGCGACCGGACTGACAGCGGAGGTCGAGGGGCTTGGCGAAATCACGGTCGATGTCGCCTATGGCGGCAATTTCTACGCCATCGTCGAGCCGCAGGCGGCCTTCGAGGATATGGCGAACCACACGGCGGGCGAGCTCATTGGCTGGAGCCCAAAACTGCGCGCTGCCCTCAACGCCAAATACGAATTCGTCCACCCTGAAAAGCCCGACATCAAGGACCTGAGCCACATTCTGTGGACCGGCAAGCCCACCCGGCCTGAAGTGCATGCGCGCAACGCCGTTTTCTATGGCGACAAGGCCATCGACCGCTCGCCCTGCGGCACAGGCACCTCGGCGCGCATGGCGCATTGGCATGCGAAAGGGCTCCTGAAACCCGGCGACGATTTCGTCCACGAAAGCATCATCGGCTCCATGTTCGAAGGCCGTGTGGAGGCCGAAACGCAGGTTGCTAGCAAACCCGCCATCGTGCCTTCGGTCGCCGGCTGGGCGCGCGTCACGGGCTACAACACGATCATGATCGACGACCGCGATCCCTATGCCCATGGCTTTGTTGTCGTTTGAGGAGAGACCATGAACATCACAGCTATCCGCGTCCATCAGGTCGACCTGCCGCTAAAGGAAGGGCGCTACTCATGGTCGAATGGAAACTTCGTCGAAGTCTTCGATTCCACCGTCGTCGCCATCGAGACGGATACGGGCCTCACCGGCTATGCCGAATGCTGTCCGCTGGGTTCGGCCTATCTGCCGTCCTATGCGCGCGGTGTGCGGGCTGGCCTTGAGGAGATCGCGCCAAAGCTGATCGGCCTCGACCCCAGCAATCTCGGTCTCGTCAACCGAACGATGGATGCCGCGCTCAACGGGCATCCCTATGTGAAAGCGCCGCTCGACATCGCCTGTTGGGATCTTCTCGGCAAAGCAAGTGGCCTGCCGCTGGTCACGCTTCTGGGCGGCCATGCACAGGACGAAGTGCGCCTCTATCGCGCCATCTCGCAGGAAGATCCGGAAACGATGGCGAAGAAGATCGCCGGCTACAAGGCCGAGGGCTACACCAAGTTCCAGCTCAAGGTCGGCGGCAATGCGGATGACGACATTGCCCGAATCCGCGCCTGCCGCGAAATCCTGGACGATACGGACATTCTCGTGGCCGACGCCAACACCGGCTGGACTCGCCATGAGGCAGCACGCGTGGTCGATGCGGTGGCCGATCTCGATGTTTATATCGAGCAGCCATGCCCCACCTATGATGAATGCCTGTCGATCCGCCGCCGCACGGCAAAGCCTTTCGTGATGGATGAAAACATCACCGGCCTGGATATGCTCGTGCGCGGTCTGGCCGACGACGCATTCGACGTCATCAACCTGAAAATCTCCAAGGTCGGCGGCCTCTCGAAGGCGCGCACCATGCGCGATGTGTGTCTCGCACACGGCATCCCCATGACCATCGAAGACACATGGGGCGGTGACATCGTCACCGCCGCAATAGCGCATCTTGCGCAGTCCACGCCGTCCGACTTCGTCTTTTCGGCAACGGATTTCAACTCCTACGGCACCAAAACCATCGCCGCCAATGCACCGAACCGCGTCAATGGTGGCATGAAAGCGCCGTCAGGGTTGGGTCTTGGCATCGAGCCTGATTTCGAAACGCTTGGCGCACCGGTTCTGTCGTTTGGAAAAGGCGCCTGAGTCGTGCGTTCCAGCCGGGCAATCCACATCGTTTCCTGTCATGCCGAGGGCGAGGTCGGCGACGTGATTGTCGGCGGCGTGCTCCCTCCGCCCGGGGATACGCTGTGGGATCAGCGCAATTTCATCGCCCGCGATGAAAAACTGCGCAATTTCGTGCTCAATGAACCGCGCGGTGGTGTCTTCCGGCATGTCAATCTTCTCGTTCCGCCGAAGAACCCGGCAGCGGATATGGGCTTCATCATCATGGAGCCGGAAGACACGCCGCCCATATCCGGTTCCAACTCCATCTGTGTTGCCACCGTGCTGCTCGATACGGGCATCGTGCTCATGACAGAGCCCGAGACAAATCTCGTTCTGGAAGCGCCAGGCGGTCTGGTCCAGGTTGTCGCCGAATGCCGCAATGGCAAGGCCGAGCGCATTCGTGTCACCAACGTCCCCTCCTTCGCAGACCGTCTCGACGCGCCCCTGGAGGTTGCCGGGCTCGGCACGATCACGGTCGATACCGCCTATGGCGGTGACAGTTTCGTGATCGCCGATGCCGCCGCACTCGGCTTTTCCGTCAGGCCGGATGAAGCCCGCGATCTGGCCGAAACCGGCGCGAAGATCACAAGGGCTGCCAATGAGCAGCTTGGCTTCACCCATCCCGACAACCCGGAATGGGATCACATCTCCTTCTGCCAGCTCACCCTTCCGGTGGAGGAAACCGCGGAGGGGCTGATCGGCCGCAACACGGTCGTCATCCGCCCGGCCAAGCTCGACCGGTCGCCGACCGGCACCGGATGCTCCGCGCGTATGGCTGTGTTGCATGCGCGCGGACGCATGAAGACAGGGGATCGCTTCACGGGCGTGTCGGTGCTGGGCTCGCGTTTTGACTGCCGCATCGTGAGCGAAACTTTTTCAGGAGATAAGCCGGCTATCATACCGGAGATTGCCGGGCGGGGGTGGGTCACCGGCACGCATCAACTGATGCTCGACCCGTCCGATCCATGGCCTGAAGGGTATCGAATCTCGGACACCTGGGTCGATATCTAAAATTTTATGAAAAGTTTACCCTGTTATCCGAAGATGGCCGAAGTGCCTCATTTCTCGGAACAAATCCTTATCTGGCGGTTTAACTCCATAAGTGCGATTTGAAACGATTGAGTAAACACTATGACGCGACACGAAAAACGACAGGAGCGGCAGAGCGACGCAAATCGCGCTGACACTGCGCGCAGTGTCAGACAGCGTCTTGGCCATCCCGAAAACGCGCGGTTTCTGAGCAGGATGCCGCACTTCTCTCTGGATACCGACATGCCTGAAGAGTTTCACGACCTTCTCGGCAAGCTGGATGAAGCCGAGCGACGCGCTGGCTGATCCTTTTCAGATTTGAAACCGTGAATCAAAACAGGGACGGGGCCTAAGCCGCACCGTCCCTGTTTTCAAATCCGATAAAACCGGGGCAACCCCAGTTCGACAGCCCTCAGGCTGCGCGGCGCTTCTTCGGCAGAAGGCCTTCGCGCTGGGCCTGTTTACGGGCCAGCTTGCGTGCGCGGCGGACAGCTTCGGCACGTTGACGTGCGCGCTTTTCCGATGGCTTTTCATAAGAACGGCGGGACTTCATCTCCCGGAAAACACCCTCGCGCTGCATCTTCTTCTTGAGCACTTTAAGGGCCTGATCGACATTGTTGTCGCGAACGATAACCTGCAATGGACTTCCTTCTTCAGTTGGCGTTTCAGTGGTTGAGCATGGCCAAGGCGCTGGAAAGCGCGAAGAGCAGCTCTCGATCAATCTTATTCTACATCGGTGCAAGGGCCTGGCGTCAGCCGGCGCAAAGATGCAAAGGCGCCCAAGCAAGGGGCGACTCAAGATGGGGCGCACCATAACAGAAGTTGCGCGGAATGCACCCCTTGGCTCTGATATAGGTCAGAAGCTGGGGATTTCGAGATGAAATGACGCAGAATGGCGTCTCAAATCTGCAATTTTCTCAGTTTCTCTCGAAAATCAGGCGGAAATACGCCTCCACGCATAGGATGCAGGGGCGGCCGCTGCCTTCGCTGCCGGCTGATAGTAAAGCGGGATACCCGCTTCTTTTCCAGCCTCCAGTTGGCTGATTGTGAAAGGATTGACGATCTCGAGCGTCGAGAACCCGACCCGGAACATATGGGCGACCTGGTCGATCAACACGTCCCCCGTTGCCCGGATTTCCCCGCGATACCCGTGGCGGGTGCGCAGCAGTTCTGCCTTGGAATAGCTGCGCCCGTCGGCAAAGGCGGGGAACGACAGTGCCACCAGCGGAAGGCGCTCAAGATGCGGCAAGAGAAGATCCAGCGCTTCGCCCGGCTGCAGTTCGACGCCGATTTGCTCTGTGGCACCCTCGCGCGTGTTTTCCTTGAGTTCAAGATATGCAGCCAGCGGCAGGATAACATGCTCGTCGTCCGCCGGTGCCAAGGCCTCTTCACGTTTCTGCCAGATGTTCTTGCGAAATGCCCCGCCATCCCAGAGCTTTGGCTGCGTTCCGTTCATGAAGCCGTTCCTAACGTGACGGAGAGAGCGCGGCCTCGAGGCCGGGCAGGTGAATACCGCATTCGATCTTGGTTTGCCCCGCCCAGCGCCCCGCACGCGGGTCTTCTCCCGGGCTGACCGGGCTGGTGCATGGAAAACAGCCGATGGAAAGATAGCCGAAAGCCACCAGCGGGTTCTGGCGCAGCTGATTCTGGCGCATGTAGTTGGCCTGATCCTCGGTGGTCCACCGGGCCAGAGGGTTCACGCGAATCCGCGGTCCCACCGCCTCGAACACGGGCATCTGGGCACGGGTCGCAGCCTGAGCGCGCTTCCGGCCGGTAAACCACGCACGATAAGGCTCGACCGCACGTGCCATCGGTTCCACCTTGCGGATATCGCAGCAGAGATCCGTATCGCGTTGGTGAAGGGTCCCATCCGGATCCTGCTCGGCGAGCGCCTTGGCGCGCGGAGCGACGATCTTGAGATTGGTCAGCCCGAGGTCGGCGACGAGCTGATCACGATAGTCCAGCGTTTCACCGAAATGCTGGCCCGTGTCCAGAAACGCCACCGGAATCCCCGGATCGACTTTCGCGATCAGATGCAGCAAGGCGGCCGAATCCGCCCCGAAGGAAGACGTCGCTCCGATGCCGCCCGCATCCCGAAACAGATCGATCGCGACGGCGATGATTTCTTCGGCAGGAAGATAGCCGTACCGATCATTCAGCGCGATAGCGAGTTCGGTCGCATCGCCACTGGCGGCGAAATCGCGATCAAGCTGCCTTGGCGTCGTGGCCATAAAGGGCCTCCTTGAATGGTGCGGGGCCAAGCCTGCGATAGGCGTCGAGGAAACTCTCATTGCTGTTTTCGCGTCGTGCGAGATAGGTGTCGACAATCGTCTCCACCGCGTCGGTAATCTCGTCGGGCGCAAAGCCGCGCCCGATGATCTCGCCAATGGTCGAGCCTTCACGCGCCGAACCGCCAAGGGTTACCTGGTAGAGCTCCGTACCCTTCTTCTCGACACCGAGAATGCCGATATGGCCGACATGGTGATGCCCGCAGGCATTGATGCAGCCGGATATCTTGATCTGCAGATCCCCGATCTCGTCCTGCCGGGCCTGAGAGGCAAACCGTTCGGAAATTTCCTGCGCCACCGGAATGGAGCGGGCATTGGCCAGCGCGCAATAATCGAGCCCGGGGCAGGCGATGATGTCGGTGATCAGCCCGGCATTGGAGGTCGCCAGTCCGATCTCGACAAGCGCCGCATGCACCGCCGGCAGGTCGGCCCGCGCCACATGCGGCAGGATCAGGTTCTGCTCGTGGCTGACGCGGATTTCATCATTGCCATATTGCTCTGCGAGGTCGGCAATCGCATCCATCTGCGCATCGGTCGCATCTCCCGGTACCTCTCCGATGCCCTTCAGCGAAACGGTCACCGAGGCATAGTCGGCGTTGCGGTGCGTGTGCGCGTTGCGGCGCAGCCAGTCGGCGAAACCCGGATTGGCTTTCACCGCTTTGCTCACCGCCGCGTCGCCTTCCGGGCGCGCCTTCAGCTTGGGCGGAGCAAAATAGGTTTCGATGGCGCGAATGTCGGCCTCGGGCAGCTTCAGTTCGCTTTCGCGAAGCGCGTCGAACTCCCTCTCCACTTGCGCTTTCAGCTCTTCCGTGCCGGTCTCGTGCACGAGGATCTTGATCCGGGCCTTGTATTTGTTGTCGCGCCGTCCGTTCAGATTGTAGACGCGCAGGATGGCTGTCACATAGGTGAGAAGATCGCGCTCCGGCAGGAAATCGCGGATCTTCTTGGCGACCATGGGGGTGCGACCAAGACCACCACCGACAAACACGGCGAAACCCAGCTCGCCCCTGTCGTTCTTCTTCAGATGCAGACCGATATCGTGCACCTCGATCGCGGCGCGATCTCGTGCAGCCCCGGTCACGGCAATCTTGAACTTGCGCGGCAGATAGGAAAACTCCGGATGCAGCGACGACCATTGCCGCAGGATTTCCGCATAGGGGCGGGGGTCCGCCACCTCGTCCGCCGCCGCGCCTGCAAAGTGATCCGCCGTCACATTGCGGATGCAGTTTCCAGAGGTCTGGATGGCGTGCATCTCCACTTCCGCAAGCTCTTCGAGCACACGCGGAATGTCGACCAGCTTCGGCCAGTGAAACTGCAGGTTCTGGCGCGTGGTGAAATGGCCATAGCCCTTGTCATAGGTGCGCGCGATATGAGCGAGCTTGCGCATCTGCCTCGGCGAGAGGGAGCCATAGGGAATGGCGATCCGCAGCATATAGGCGTGCAGTTGCAGATAAACCCCGTTCATCAGCCGGAGTGGCTTGAACTGGTCTTCCGTCAACTCGCCCGACAGGCGGCGCTTCACCTGGTCGGTGAACTCCGCAACGCGGGCTTTCACGAAGGCTTGGTCGAATTCGTCGTAACGATACATGAAACGTGACCTGGCTTTATGCGGCGCTTAGCGCGGCGTCGCGCGCCTGCTTGCCGATCTCGGGGTGAATGGAGGGACCGCCGGCGCGAATGCGCTCGCGCAGGCGTTTGGGGAGAATGCGGCCTTCGACGATCTCCACGTCGACCAGCGTGACATCGACCACGATATTGGCTGAGAGTGCCGCGTTTCCGGCAGCGGCAATGCGGGCCTCGTCCTCAGCATCTTTCGCCACATGGGCGGCGTCGATCGTGTCGACCCAGCGGTCGCCGGCTCCCAGCCACACGGTCTCACCATCGGTCAGGCGATTGGCGGCTACAATCTTCATCACGCGCGCTCCAGCTGCTGCTTGTAAGTGGCAAGCGCTTCCGAGCGCTCGAAATTCGCACCCGCCACCGCGTCGCCGATCAGCGTCATCACGGGGCCGGTCAGTTCGTTGCAGTCGGCAAGTGAAGGCAGGTCACTCAGCGTTCCATGCAGAAGCCGTCTGTCGTCGCGGCTCGCATTCTCGATCACCGCCACGGCCGTATCAGGAGAAAGCCCCGCCTCGACAAGTCGCTCCGCTACATCTGCGGCCACCGAACGCCCCATATAGACGGCGATGGTCGCTCCGGAGACGGCGAGGCTCGCCCAGTCGGGCAGGGTGCGGCCCTTCAGGTCATGGCCGGTGGTGAACACGATCGAAGAGGCAATGCCGCGCAGGGTCAGGGGCAGCTCGAAATCGGCGGCGGCGGCGAAGGCGGCGGTCACGCCCGGCACCACTTCATAGGACACATCCGCTTCACGCAGCGCCGCCATTTCCTCGCCGGCACGCCCGAAGATCAGCGGGTCGCCGGACTTCAGCCGCACCACGCGCTTGCCGTCGCGGCCAAGCGCCACGAGAAGATCGTTGATCTCTTCCTGGCTCTTGGAGTGGCAGCCCTTGCGCTTGCCGACGGAGATGCGCTCGGCATCGCGCCGGCCCATGGCGACCACGGCCTCCGGCACCAGGGCGTCGTAAACGATGACATCCGCCTCCATCAGAAGGCGCTGCGCGCGCAGTGTCAGAAGGTCTTCCGCGCCGGGACCGGCGCCCACCAGCGCAATATGACCGGGGATATCGTCACCGGCCGCCAAAAGGCTCGAGGCATTGCGCCGGGCAGCGGCCACGTCTCCGCGCTCGACCGACCGCGCCGTGTCGCCGGTAAAGAAGGCTTTCCAGAAACGGCGGCGCGCTAGGCCGCGCGGCACCAGTCGGTCCACGGCATCGCGGTATTGGGTGGCGAGCTGGGCAAGTGCGCCAAGCGACGGGGAGAGCATCTGGTCGACGCGCGCCCGCACCATT
The DNA here is from genome assembly GCF_019891395.1 of Nitratireductor kimnyeongensis. Classification (NCBI taxonomy): domain Bacteria; kingdom Pseudomonadati; phylum Pseudomonadota; class Alphaproteobacteria; order Hyphomicrobiales; family Phyllobacteriaceae; genus Nitratireductor; species Nitratireductor kimnyeongensis. The sequence goes on from NZ_CP078143.1 coordinate 2,097,874, forward strand.
TGCGCCAGCACGGGGCCGGCACCCTCTGTCCCGATGGCAACCGCAAGCGGCGCACGGTTCACGAGAGCCGGTGTGTAGAAATCACAAAGCTCGGGCCGGTCCACTGCGTTTACGGGGATGGAGCGAGCCCGCGCATCCGCGACAATGACGCGATCCTGCGCCTCGTCATCGGTGGCGGCGAAAACAAGCGCTGCGTTTTCGATGTAACGCGGAGCATAGGGCGCGCGGATCAGATGGGCTCCATTTTCCGCCGCCCATGCAGCGAGCGCTTTCTCGGGCGCGTCTGCAACCAGCGTGAGTGCCGCGCTCGACTGGCCCAGCAACCGCGCCTTCGCAAGCGCTTCCTCGCCATTGCCCACAATGACGACAGCGCGGTTTTCCACCCGCAGAAACACGGGGAAAGCGGCAAGCTTTTGGATCTTTGTCGTCATGGTTTGCGAGCCTTCTCGAACGATGCCCGCAATAATGGCGGTTTGCAGCGTTGCCTGAGAAGAAACACACTCGCTGCCGCATGAATGTGACAAGATTGCTTTTTCGCCGCACCGCTTCGCGGCAGGAAATCCTTCCCCGGCCCCGCGCGGATACCCATATCCACTTTGTGGAACGGGAAGCGACAGGCTGCGTTTCCTCAGAACCATAGAAGCAATGGAGATTGATATGGCTGAGTTCCGGCTCGTACATGATGCTTGGGTTGTCGTCGCCGATGGTGAAAAGGCGCTGTTTCTTCGCAATGAGGGCGACGCGACTTATCCCAATCTTCAGGTGGTACGGACGATCCACGAAGAAAATCCGCCAAGCCGTGAGCAGGGCACTGACAAGCCGGGACGCTTCAACGACGGCCACGGGGTTCACCGCAGCGCAGTGGACGAAACCGACTGGCACCGTATCGAAAAGGAGCGTTTTGCCGCTGACGTCGCCGAGCGGCTCTACAAGCTTGCCCACAAGGGCAAGTTCAGCAAGCTGGTGCTCGTCGCCCCGCCGCTGGTGCTGGGTGAGCTGCGCAAGGAGATGCACAAGGAAGTGGAAGACAAGGTGATCGGCGAGGTCGCCAAGACGCTGACCAATCACACGGTCGGCGATATCGAGAAGGTGCTGATGCAGTAGGAGACGCGGAGTGCGGCAGTGCCTGAAGACGCGCTGCCGCACGGGTCATCGAGAGGCTGACCGCAGCGAACGCAGGAGCACCGTCAGGTTCCTTAAACGTGCTGTCCGCCGTTGATATGGATTTCCGCACCAGACACGTAGGACGATTGATCCGAGCACAGGAAGTAGATCGTCTCAGCCACCTCCGATGTCTGCCCCAGCCGGCGAAGCGGGATGGTTTCGACGATCTTTTCCGTTCCGGGGGAGAGTATGGAGGTTTCGATCTCGCCCGGCGCAATGGCGTTGACGCGAATGCCGTGCGGACCGAAATCGGCCGCCATCTCGCGGGTTAGCGCCACGAGCGCCGCCTTGGAAGTGGCATAGGCGGTTCCGGCGAAAGGGTGCACGCGGCTGCCGACGATGGAGGTTACGTTCACCACAGAGCCCTTCGCGTTCCCCAACTCCTTGAAGAGTCCGCGCGCCAGCATGATCGGTGCGAAGAAATTCACCTGAAACACATCGCGCCACATATGCATGGGCGTTTCGATGGAGTTCATGCGTTTCCCGCCTTCGAGCTTGGGCGAGATGGCGGCATTGTTGACCAGCGCGTCGAGCCGTCCTCCATTGGCCTCCAGCCGATGGCGGATCTCAGCGATGGCGTTGCCCACGTCTTCCTGGTCGGAAAGATCGAGCTTGATGTGGTCTTCCGGTCCCGCGGGCCATGGGCAATCCTCGGCAAAGGCCTGTCTTGAGCAGGTGATCACCCGCCAGCCTTCCCGGGAAAAGCGCTTCACTGTCGCGTGACCAATGCCCCGGCTTGCGCCGGTCAAAACCAGTGTCTTGCGTTCGTCGGCCATGCCCTGCTCCCTGTTCCGCTCCTATGTAAGCGAGAGTGGAGGTGAATGCGATAGGCAAAAGCGGAGCGGCGGGCTCTAATTTCCCAGAATGATGTCGAGAATTGAGGTCTGCTTCTTCTGCCCGCTGCCTCCCACATCGGCAGGCGGTACAGGGCGGCGAACCGAAGCGGTGTGATCCGGATTGCCGCCGGAGGGCACCGCAACGGTTGGTGTGGGGTGCCCCTGCGGGGCCTGCGTCCCGCCACCAACGGACGCCTGCGGGACCGGCGGTGCCTGCGGTTCGCTTGTTGCAATGCCGGGCGCCGGAGCGCCAGGGCTCCAGGAGCCTGGCAACCGTTTCACTGGTCGTCCCTTTTCTGCTTCCTCCATGAAGGCTTTCCAGGCCGGAACGGGCAGGGAACTGCCGGTTGCCTTTGTCGCCTTGGAGGCATCGTTGCCAAACCAGACCCCCGTCACCAGATCGGCCGTATATCCGACGAACCAGGCATCGCGCGATTGCTGGGTGGTGCCTGTCTTGCCCGCTGCCGGGCGGCCGATGTTCGCCGCGCGCGCACTGCCATATTCCACCGTTCCCCGCATCATGGCATTCATCATGCCGATGATGTCCGCGCTCGCTACCTGCGTCAGACGCGGCCGGTCGTGCTGGTAAAGCACCTTGCCGGATGAGGTGGTGATGCGCTGTACGAAATAGACTTCAGGCCTGTACCCGCCGGTGGCGAAGGGCAGATAGGCTGCCGTCAGCTCCAGCGGGGTCACTTCAGAGGTCCCAAGTGCGATGGAGGCATTGGCTTTCAGATCGGACTCGATGCCCATCCGGTGGGCGAGCTCGACCACGGATTTGGGTCCGACTTCCATGGCGAGCTGGGCGGCGACCGAATTGAGCGAACGCGCGAGGGCTTCTGAAAGCGTCACCGGACCATAGTATTTGCCCTTGTAGTTTTCCGGCGTCCAGTTGCCGATCTTGACCGGCGCGTCATTGCGCACGCTGTCGGGCCGCCGGCCCTGTTCGAGCGCGGCCATGAAGACGAATGGCTTGAAGGCCGAGCCAGGTTGCCTGCGTGCCTCGGAAGCGCGGTCGAACTGGCTGTTGGCATAGTCATAGCCGCCCACCATCGCCCGCACCGCTCCAGTGGTGTCTATGGAAACGAGCGCGCCCTGACTGACCGCAAGTTTCCCGCCTTTCTCGTCGATCAGATTGCGGATCGTTTTCTCCGCCTGCTTCTGCAGACGCATATCGACCGTGGCTTCCACGATGATGTCGCTCTTCACGTCGCCGATGAGGCTCGGCAGTTCCTCCATCACCCGGTCGGCGAAATAATGCTCCGAACCCGTCCAGTAGGCGGCTGCGCGGGTGGCGGGCCGGCTCATGGCGGTTGTCATCTCGCTGTCGCCGATCATGCCCTGATCGCGCATGGCGGTCAGCACCACCTGCGCCCGTGTTTCGGCGGCCTGCGGGTCGCGCGCGGGCGATAGGCGCGAGGGAGCCTTCAGCAGACCAGCGAGAAGAGCGGCTTCGGAAAGCGTAACATCCCGTGCGGACTTGTTGAAATAGCGCCGCGACGCCGCCTCCACGCCATAGGCGCCCGAACCGAAATAGACACGGTTCAGATACATTTCCAGGATCTGGTCTTTGGAGTGTTTCTGCTCCAGCCAAAGCGCCAGAAGCACCTCCTGCACCTTGCGCTCTATCGTCCGGTCGGGCTTCAGAAACAGGTTCTTGGCGAGCTGTTGCGTCAGTGTGGAGCCGCCCTGTGTCAACCGTCCAGCCATCACATTCTCCGCCATGGCGCGGGCAAGGCCGATCGGATCGACACCGAAATGTGAATAGAAGCGCCGGTCCTCGATGGCGATCACGGCCTGCGGAATGAAGGGTGACATTTCGTGCAGGCCCACCGCCTCGCCACCTGTCATGCCGCGATTGGCGATCATGTCACCGTCCGCCGAGACAATCTTCACATTGGGTGGTCGGTCAGGGATTTCCCAAGTGGTCGCCGACGGCATCTTGGCACCATAGTAAGCGGTGATGCCGGCAGCGGCGATGCCGCCCCACAGGGCCAGAACGAGCGACCAGTATATGGCGGTGCGCAGGAAGCCGAAGAAGCCTCCGCCACCGCCATTCTTGCGCTGCCGGCCTGTGCGGCGAGCGCTTTTCGCTCCCCTGGCGCTTTTGCCCTTGGCAGGCTTGCGACGCTGGCGTGAAGGTACGACGCGGTCGCCGTCACCGAGTTTCAGATCGTCCCCGCTCCGGCGCGCCGCCGGCGCGTCGAAAGTCGGCTCGATCCTTCGGTTTTTCGTCCTGCGCGCCATATACTCACAAACCCCGTCAACCAGCACCCGCACCTGTCAGTGCGGGCACAGTAAGAGGCAGCGGTTTAAGGCGCAGTTAAGTCAAATTAAACAAAAGCGGCCGGAGGCGCTCAGCTATGGGCGAAAATATCCGCCTCTTCCCAGCCCATCAGGTCCAGTTTCGCCCGTGTCGGCAGAAAGCGGAAACAGGCTTCAGCTTCGCGTGTGCGCTTTTCGCGCTCAAGCCGCTCTATGAGCTTTTCGCGCAGCTGATGCAGGTACAACACGTCGGACGCCGCATACTCGAGCTGTTCGGGCGAAAGCTCTTCGGCTGCCCAATCTGATGATTGCTGTGCCTTCGAAAGCGACACGCCCAGCAATTCGTTGCACAGATCCTTCAGCCCGTGCCGATCCGTGTAAGTACGGGTGAGGCGCGAGGCGATCTTGGAGCAGAACACCGGCTCCGGCATCACGCCGAAGCTGTGATAGAGTACCGCCAGATCGAAACGCGCAAAGTGGAACAGCTTGGTGATCTTGCGGTTCTTCAATAGCGCGACAAGGTTCGGCGCCTTCTTCTGCCCGGCGTCGATTTGCACCACATCCGCGGTGCCATCGCCCGGCGAGAGCTGGACCACGCACAGCCGGTCGCGGTGGGGCTTCAGTCCCAGTGTCTCCGTGTCGATTGCGACGGCATCGACATTGTAATTGCTGAGATCGGGCAGGTCGTTCTTGTGAAATCGGATCGTCATGGTGCTCTTCCAGGCTTACGTGCTGCTCAGGGCATCGAGAATGCGGACCCAGGAGCGCTGGCCGCGATGGAATGAATTCAGGTCGTATTTCTCATTCGGAGAATGGATCCGGTCATCCTGAAGGCCGAAACCGACCAGAAGCGTTTCCATGTCGAGCATGCGGCGGAATTCGCCGGCAATCGGGATGGAACCGCCCATCGCGATCGCCACTGCGGGCTTCGGCCATTCGTCGCTCAGCGCACCCTGTGCCTTTGTTACCAACGGCATGTCGTAATCAAGCTGGAAGGCAGGCGAGCCACCATGCGGGTGGAACTCCACGCGGCAATCGTCCGGCAGGCGTTCTTCGACGAATTGGCGGAAGGCGGCACGGATCTTGTCCGGGTCCTGCTTGTGCACCAGTCGGAACGAAACCTTTGCCGAAGCCTCCGCCGGAATGACAGTCTTGAAGCCTTCGCCGGTATAGCCGCCGGTGATGCCGTTCACCTCCGCCGTCGGACGGGCCCAGACGAGTTCGAGTGCCGACCGGTCCTTCTCGCCAAACAGCTTTGAAAGACCGATTGGACCGAGGAAATTCTCGGTCGTTTCGCCGAGCCCTTCCCAGCTCTTCAGGATGTCTGCCGGCGTTTCTTCAACGCCCTCGTAAAAGCCGGGAACGGTCACGCGTCCGTTCTCGTCATGCAGGTCGCCCAGAATGCGGGCCAGAACCGTGATCGGATTGGCCGCCGCGCCGCCGAAAAAGCCCGAATGCAGGTCGCGGTCCGCCGCCTTGATGGTGATTTCCTCGCCAACAAGCCCACGCAGGCCAACGCAGACGGCGGGCGTCTCCGGATCCCACATGGCGGTGTCGCACACCAGCGCATAGTCTGCCGAAAGCTCCTCGCGATTTTCTTCCAGGAACGGACGCAGCGAGGGCGAACCGGATTCCTCTTCGCCTTCGAACAGAATGGTGATCTTGCAAGGCAGTTTGCCATGGATCCCCTTGTAAGCGCGGCAGGCTTCCACAAAGGTCATGAGCTGGCCCTTGTCATCGGAGGAGCCGCGCCCAACGATCGCCTTGCGTCCGGGCTCGATCTCTTTCACCGACGGGTCGAACGGGTCGTTGTCCCACAGGTTCAGCGGATCGACAGGCTGTACATCGTAGTGTCCGTAGAAGAGCACATGCGGCCCTTCGCCGTCGTGATGCGCGACCACCATCGGATGGCCTGCCGTGTCACGCACGCTGGCGTCGAAGCCGATTGTCTTCAGGTCTTCCACCAGCCATTCGGCAGCCTTGCGGCAATCACCGGCGAACGCCGGGTCGGTGGAGATCGATTTGATCCTCAGCAGATGAAAGAGACGCTCCAGACTCTGATCGATGGAACGATCGAGTTGATCGAGAACCGGGGCGATGTCGGACATGGAAAGCTCCTGAAGACTGTTCGGAGAAGATACTGAAGCGACCTAACACATACCGGCAGTGATGAGGAAAGGAAAAAGGGCCGCACGGGCGGCCCTTCGGATTGGTCCAGTCGAACGCGGCGGACCCTCAGTAGGGGCAGGCGTTATCGCTCAGGAAGTTGTGCACTTCGATCTCGCCATCGATGATCTTCTGCTTGGCTTCTTCAACCGCAGCCTTCATCTCGTCCGTGATGAGGTCCTTGTTGTTGTCGTCCACCGCATAGCCAACGCCGTCCTCTGCCAGACCGAGGTCCTGGAGGCCGTAGCTGAACTCGCCATTCTTGGCATCCATGAAGGCGTCGTAGACAGCGACGTCCACCTGCTTGACCATGGAGGTCAGGACATGGCCGGGATGCAGGCCGTTCTGGTTGGAATCGACGCCAATGCCGAGCTTGCCGGCATCAGCTGCCGCCTGGAGCACACCAACACCGGTGCCGCCCGCGGCGTGATAGATCACGTCCGCGCCCTGATCGATCTGCGTGCGGGTAATCTCTCCGCCCTTGGTCGGGTCGTTCCAAGCAGAAGGCGTGTCGCCCGTGTAGTTGCGGATCACCTTGGCATCGGAGCGGGCAGCCTTGGCGCCACCCACATAGCCGCATTCGAACTTGCCGATCAGCGGCACCTGCATGCCGCCGACAAAACCGACCGTGCCGGTCTCAGAGGCGAGTGCTGCCAGCATGCCGACGAGATAGGACCCTTCCTGCTCCTTGAAGGTAACGGAGCGTACATTGGGGGCGTCGACCGCATCATCGATAATGGTGAAATTGGTTTCTGGATATTCCGGCGCAACCTTTTTCAGGTAATCCACCCAGGTGAAGCCGGCCATGACGATGGGGTTGCGGCCGTTCTCTGCAAAGCGGCGCAGGGCCTGTTCGCGCTGGGCGTCGTTGGAGATTTCAAACTCGACATACTCGATGCCGGTCTCTTCCTTGAACCGCTCGGCGCCATTATAGGCTGCTTCGTTGAAGGATTTGTCGAACTTGCCACCCAGATCGTAGATGAGAGCCGGAGTGATGTCTTCCGCGAACGCGCTTGCGGATAGTGCGGTGGCGGCCAGAAGGCCGAGAACAATACGCTTCATGTGATCCACACCCTGTCGGTTGTCTTGCGTTTATGTCTGCGCCGCATGAACGGGCAGCCTCGATTGGCGAAACCGCTCAAGCGCTCTTGCGAGCGTCCCGCAACGGGCCGTGGACCATCGGGGACGGCATGGAGAAAGTCTTCCGCTCTCCCCTTGTGGCCACTCTTGCATGGCTGAAATGAAAATTCACGTGGAATTTTGACCGTTCGGAAAAACCAATTGAGGTGGCCTTGCAGGCTGTTTTGTAACCGAAGCAGTGTCCGGCTCTTTGCAGCTTTCAGACGAAAACAGCTCGTCGACGCCGGTATCCGGCGATGTAGAAAAGCAAGGAAAGAGCGAAGAAGACCAGCCAGCCCGGCAGGGTCAGGATATGGATGATCACGGGGTCCCAGATGAAGGGAAATGTGTAGCGCTGGATGGCGGCCTGCGCGAGATTGAGTGTATCGGGTGACACTGCATACCAGCTTTCGCCCAGAGGTGTGAATGTCATGACGGACGCCGCGATGGAGCGTGTCGCGTCGATCACGGCCATGACGACAGCGATTGCAAGAGCAACAACAGCCAGTATCCGGAAGAACAGACGAAACATTCAGGCCTCACCTCTGTGCCGCTGCCGGCGTGGGACGCCAATCCACAAACGACCCGTGCGAGACATAGGCCGGGCGGCCGGACTTGGCAATGACCCTACGGAAAGTTGAGTGTATGGGAGGGCTGGGTGCAGGAAAGTGCAGCAAATTGCAAAACTGTCACAGACTGGACTTGGCATTCTCGATCAGATCGACTAGATGACCCTCGCGCAGCCGATAAAGCTGCGCCGTGGAGAGGTGGCCGAGTGGTTGAAGGCGCACGCCTGGAACGCGTGTATACGGGAAACCGTATCGAGGGTTCGAATCCCTCTCTCTCCGCCACCTTGGTATAAAACCGGGAACGCCGATTCCCGCCGATTTCCCTCCCTTTGCGGCGATCAGCGCCTTCAACAGCGTGTTTTTGCTGCCGTTGATATAGATCGCGTCGTCCGCGACCTCGACATGCTGGGCGAAAGCCCGGACGTGATCCCGCCGATAGCCGCCCTTTTCAAGCCGAAGCCCGGTGCGTGCCTCGCTCGCCAGTTCCCGCACGGCCGCCCCTGTGAGGCCCTTATGGGCCGAGTTTTTCAGCATGGCTTCGGTCCTTACGGCGTCGGCCCGTGCCTGATCCCGTATCGCCGTAAGGCCCGCGATGCGTTCGCCGAGGGCGGATTCGGCCGGGTCGAGCGAACCCGCCTCGATAGCGTCATAGAGCCGCTTGAGGCGCATGTCGGCCTCGGCCGCGCGCTGGTTCAATTCGGCGATGTGCTGGCCGCGCCGCTCGACGCTCTCCTGCCGGCGATCCAAAAGCGAGGCAAGCACGTCTTCGATCCGCTCGGGGTCCAGCAGCCTTTCCTCGATGTGGCTGACCACGATGCGGTCCAGCTTGTCCATCGGGATCGCGCGGCCCTTGCAGCCGGTTTCGCCCTGCCGTGCCCGGATCGAACAGGCATAATAGCGATAGCGGCCGTTCTTGCCGGTGCGGAGCGTCATGGCCCCGCCGCAATTGCCGCAATAGCAAATGCCGGTCAGCAGGTTCGGGCCGCTGACGACGCGCGGCGGCGTCACCTTCGGATTGTTGACCTGCAACCGCTTCTGCACCGCCTCGAATATCTCAAGGTCGATCAGCGGCGGCACCGCGACGGTGACGACTTCTTCCTCGGGCTTCACCTCGCCTTTCTTGGAACGGCGATTGAACCGATGTTCGCCGATATAGGTGCGGCGGGTCAGGACGCGGTGAAGCTGGCCGATGCCCCAACGCCTGCCGCTGCGGGTGAACATGCGGTGCTTGTTCAGATAGTTGACGATGTTCTTGACGCCCATGGGGCCGGACGTGCCGTCGCCTTCCGATGCAAGACGGAAGATGAGCCGCACGGTGTCGGCGTGCAGCGGGTCGATTTCCAGCTTCTTCTTCATCTTCGTGCCGCGCTGCTCGGCATCGACGACGCGGTAGCCGATGGGCGGCAGCGAACCGTTCCAGAAGCCTTGCCGCGCGTTCTCCTTCAAGGCGCGCAGGACGTGCTTGGCATTCTCCTTCGACTGGTATTCGTCGAACAGCGACATGATCCGCCGCATCATCTGGTGGATCGGATCGTCACCAAGTTCCTGCGTCATGGAAACGAGCTTGACGCCGTTCTTTGCTAGCTTCCGGTAGTAGTATTCCATTTCAAATTCGTCGCGGAAGAAGCGCGAGAAGCTATGCACCACCACCACGTCGAACGCTGGCGGCTTCGACGTGCCGGCTTCGATCATGCGCTGGAACTCGGGGCGGCGGTCGTTGGTCGCCGATGCGCCCGGCTCGACGAAGGTTTCCACAAGCTGATAGCCGCGAGACTTGCAATAGGCTTCGCCCTGCCGCTTCTGGTCGGGGATCGACACGTCATGCTCGGCCTGCCGCGCCGTCGAGACGCGCAGATAGAGCGCGGCGCGCAAGGCGACGTGCGGGGAATGAATGTTCATAGTGCGCCTCCTTTCGCCGCGCGGCGTTTGAGCAAGGGCAAGTCCAGCTCGACACGATCATGCAGCACCTTGGGCACGACTTTCTGGCCCTCGCCGGGGTCCATGCGGATCAGGCCGTAGCTCGCCATCTTCTTAAGGGTTCGGGACAGGCTGGGCTTCGCCCGCCCCGTGATCCGCGACAGTTCCTCCAGCGATCCGGGCGACTGCTCGTCGATGACGCGCAGCAGCTCGCGATTCCCGCTGGAAAGGAGTTGCGCGAACGATTCCATGGATGTGAACCACACCTTCGGATCGTCCGTCGCCGGCTTTTCCTCGCCCTTGGCTATCCGCATGGTGCGGGCCTTCATCTCGTCGTAGCCGGCAATCCCGACTTTCAATGTGGTCATAGGACACCTCGCTCCTTCAACACCGCGTCCACCGCCTGCCAGAAGTCGGCCAAGAGCGTGGCCGCGTCCTCGTAGGCATAGGGCTTCACGGTCTGGAGGCGGTGCCGATGGTCCATCGGCCCGCCGCGTCTGCCCCGGCCGACCGGATGGGCGTTATCGAAGCCGACCAGCCGTTCGCCCGAAGGCCCGTGAAGCGTGAGCGAATAATCGAGGCCGTGCGGCTTCTCCGGCGATGCCGGAACGCGGGTGACGACGAACTTCACCCAATGGCCGCCCTCGGGATCGACGACAAGTACTTGACCGTCGAGGTCCAGAAGCGTGTCGAGGCTCTGGTCACGATCCTCGCTCATGACTTACTGTTATCATCTGATGTTAACGATGGCAAGCCCTGATTGTCGGGATCAGTGTCAATGGGGCCAAACAGGCGGTCGAGCACATGGCCGAAATACCGCTCGAAGATTTGCAGTTCTTCCTCGGTGATCGGCACCTTCTCGGGCCAGTCGTCGAAGACCGGCAACGACTCCACATCGACGATGCGAAGTGGCGACCTGCGGCGTTCCCGGCCGTCTGGCGTGGGTTCATCGGCGTAGCCGAAAAGATCGTCGGGAAGTGCTTCGGGGGCCGGGTGTCGCGGTCGCCCTTTGCGGGCGCGGCGGCGCTCTGCGCTCATGAAATCCTCCTTGGTTCGGTGTGGATTCCGGGGCGCTCAAGGCCCCGGAATTAAGCGAACCATGGAGGGCAGTCGGCGGCCTGTAGCGTGCCGCATTTGCGCCTGTGCGCTGGCGGCACCCCTGACGATTGTTGCCTCGCGTTATCTTGTCCTAGCGGATACTGTGGCAGCGAGTCATAGCAACGCAGTCATGTGATTTAGGCCCTGTTGATGAACAGCAACATTACGACCACCACTTCAAATAGCCTTGTCGATCCGCAGGCCCAGCGTCTAGTGGACTTCCTGCGTGATGTGGGGCTGCCCCATGAGAACATCATGGCGGACCCGTCCGAGCGCTCGATCATCGCAAGCAACCTTCCCGGATACCTTCAGTCGCTGCCGGCGGAGGTCAAGCGCGACGCGCGATATCTATCAAAGTTCGTGATCGGGGCTGGTTCCGGCCTGTTCGACTATGCGCTTAATGCGATCTGGAACGAGGTTGTGATCGACCTTCGGAAAAAGGCATCGCTTTATGGCCTCGATATTTTCTTCGACGCCGCTGTTGGTGGCAATAAAACGCGCGAATTCTACAAGACTGAAAATGATCTTCCCGCTCTCAAGGATGCTGTCCTCCTTGATACATGCCGAAAACTGGAGCTTATCTCTGATACGACCTACAAAAAGCTCAAGCATATCCTAGATATGCGGAACGATATCGGCATCTCTCACCCAACCAACTACAACATCAACGCCTTCGAGCTACTGGGTTGGTTGCAGACCTGTGTGCAGGACGTTCTGCACGACCGGCCTACCGAAGCAGCGCTTCAAGTTCAGGCATTTATTGCAAACCTCAAGAGCCATACGGCACCGCTCGACTCAGCGACGAAACAGACCATTGAACGCCGCTTTACTGAACTGCCAAGCCACCTATGCGGAAGTCTGCTTAGGACCGTTTTCGGAATCTATGTCGCGCCGGACACTGACCAAGGAGTGCGAAAGAATATCGCAGTCCTTGCACCCGCGCTCTGGAATACATGTGCGGATGAGCCACGCTACCGGCTTGGGATCGTGCTGGAAGGATACAACACCAATCTCTACAAGGATAAATATGCGCTCGGGGAACAGTTCTTTGCTCTCGTTTCTGGAAACGCATATCGTTCCCCATCCGAGCGCCTCGTTATTGTCGATACGCTAATTACGGAGCTACTGGATAAGCACAACGGTTGGGACAATTTTCATCACGAAGCTCCGGTGGCCGCCAACCTTTGGTCCTATGTCCCGGATCAAAACTCGATCTTTGACAATCTCGCCGAACGCCTTTTCAAGACGGTGCTACTTTGTCGGATCGGCAGGGGCGTATCCTACAACAACGGCGTTTCTCCGGGTGGAAAGCGCTACTATGACGCTATCCTAAACCTCGGCGGCGATAAGTTCGCGCCGCATATTATGGCTGCGTTCACCCACTATGAGATTTCGGGGCAGTTGGGTCGCTCGATATGCCGCACGCAAGCTAAGCAGGCTCTGGAAGCTGCTCGCACCAACGTTATCAACCAACGGCTGATAGAGTGCATGACCTACCTAATTGACCACATCGAAACGAATCCCGGCTGCGCGACCAGCACGGATTTTAAGCGGCTGTCAGCCGATTACATTCGGTGGAATTGATAGGTATACGCCCTTTACTGGTGTTCATTTTGTCAGACGCCGAGCCTTGGCGAACCCGCGATCCGTGGCGATGAACCGCTCCAGCATGGGCACGATGAGCTTGATGGGATCAGTGACGGGCCTGCCGGTTTCACGGGTCAGCACCTCGGCATAGTCGATCAGATCGCGGTTGAGCGTTGCGGGCAGCTCTAACGTGACCTTCACGGGCTTGTCGTCGGGCAGCGGGCCGAGTTTCAGCTTGGTCATGGTCAACCTCCTGCCGGCTCGAACACGAGGTCTCGGGTGACGATGATCCTGACCGGGAAGCCCGGCCGGATGGTCAGCGTGGGTGCGACCTGCAACTGGCGCTGCACGATCTGCTGGCCCGCCTGATTGACGGTATCCTGCGCCCCGTCGCGGATCGCCCGGATCAGCCGGTCCTCGTCGCTGGTGGCAAGTTCGGTTCCGACCGCGAGCAGCGTGGAGAGGCCAGCCGCTTTCATCAGATCCCACCAATGGTAATCGACACCATCCTCAAGGCCGGCATAGCCGCTGGCGTCCGCGCCCGGCAGGCGCTCCAGCACAATGGAACGGCCGCCCGGCAGGATCAGGCGATTCCACACCAGCAACACGCGGCGCTGGCCGAAGGTCACGCCGTCATCGTATTGGCCGATGATGCGGGTGCCCTGCGGGATCAGGAGCAAGCTGCCGGTCGGGCTGTCATAGACGTTCTCCGTCACCTGCGCGGTGATCTGGCCGGGCAAATCGGAACGGATGCCAGTTATCAACGCAGCGGGGATCACGGCCCCGGCCTGAAGGATGTAGGGCGATGCCGGCGGCGTGACGCGATCCGGCACGATGGTCTGTCGACCCACGGGGCCGCTTAAGAAAGCCGTGTGCCGGTCCTGCGTCGCGGGCTGTCCGCCGAGGCCGAGGCCGGCAAAGCCGGGCATGGCCGTCCCTGCTGGCGATCCCGTGCGCGGGCCGGACTGGAAGAATACGTTGCTCAAGCGCGCGGCTTCTTCCTCGGCGCGGCGGCGTTCTTCCTCGGGATCGACGGCGGGTGTCGTCATGACGGGCGGCGCAACCGGCTGGCTCCGGTTCTGCGCGTCGAGGATCGGACGGCCGAGGTCGCCGGGCAATGCCGGCCCCAAGACGGGACCCGTGTAGTCGCGCGGCAGGCCGGACAAGCCGTCCGCCGTGGGGCGGTTCTCGGTCGAATAGAGTTCTTCGCCTCCCGGCCCCGCTTCGCGGGTCTGGAGCGCGTAGATCAGCGCTCCGCCGATGCCGAGAATCGCGACGGTTCCGACGCCTGCCAGCATCTTGCGGGACAGGCGGGTGACGCGGGGCGGTTCGGCGCGCAGGCGCATGGGGGCTGCGGTATCGGTATCGCTCATGAGGACGATCCTCCCGTGGTCGTGCTGGCTGGTTCTGCTGCTGCCTGCGTCGGGTTGGTGCGGACGATCCTGACGACCTGCTGGCGATTGCCGCTGCCAAGGCGCAGTTCGGCCGCACCAAACAGGCGGTCCACGATCAGGATGTTCTGGTGTATGCGGGAATTGACGATCTGCGGCTCGCCGTCTGATCCGAGCACGAAGATCGGCGGCATCTCCCCCTGCACGATCCCGGCCGGGAAGACGACATAGACGCGGCGTCCATCATCGAACACGGAAACCGGCCGCCACGGCGAGCTGTCGCCTGTCAGGCCGTAGCGGTAGTTGCGCGTGGCCTCGGCCGGGATGATCGGCGTGGCCGGGACCGTCTGGCGCTGGCCAGCAGGCGGTGCGGGATAGGCCCATGCCACGGCGGGCATGTAGAGGGCTTCACGGGCGCGCAGCTCGATCATGTAGATGCGCCGGTTGGTCGTGATGACGAGGTTGGTGGTGATGTCCGGCCGCGTCGGCTTCACCAGCACATGAACCCGCCGCGTCGCGCCGCTGCCGCTCTCGGTGTCACCGATGATCCAGCGAGCGGTGTCGCCGGCTGCAATCGGCCCCGCGCCGGTCAGGCTCTCGCCGGGCTCCAGCGCAATCGTCGTGATCTGCCCGACTGCGGCATAGACCTGATAGAGCGCGCCTTCCGACCACGGGTAAATCTGGATGGCGTTGTAGTAGCCTTCGCGTCGCGGTTCGACGCGGGCGGCAGCATTGGCGTTTTCGACGCGGCCGGTCGGCGTGCCGGCGACGGTTCCGCCGCGCGCCACGGTCCATGCCGGGGGCACATGCAAAGGCCGGGGCGTCTCGTTGGTGACGGCCGTCTGCACGGTCGGCAGCGGCGGCACGCTGGCGTCATAGCTGAATTGCGGCGTCCGGTTGGTAGCGCAGCCTGCGAGCATGGTCGCCGAAAGCAGCACGGCCGCGATTGCCGGGGTGCGGGTGATCGTCCTCATTGGCTCATCTCCCGCGACCACGAAACTGCATTGACGTAGATTCCCAACGGGTTGGTGCGCAGGCGCTCGGCGTCGCGCGGCGGCTGGATGACGATAGTGAGGATGGCCGTCCATCGTTCCGTGGTGAAAAGCTGGCTGTTCTCGAAATGGCGTTCGGTCCACGCCACGCGGAAGCTGTTGGGGGACGCCCGGATGACGCTCGACACCTCGACGGCGATCTGCTGGCGGCCGACGCGGGTGAACGGATCGTTGGCCCGCGCATAGTCGTTCAATGCCGCCGCGCCGCGATCCGTGGTCCATTCATACGCCCGAAGCCAGTTCTGGCGGACAATGATCGCGTCGGCCGGGATCGCGCGGACCTGCTCGATGAAGCGGCCGAGATGGAACGCGATCTGCGGATCGGTCGGGCGATAGTCGGCAACGGCCGGCGCGACGGTCTGCGCCTGACCGAGATTGTCCACTTGCACCACCCAAGGAACGACGGTGCCGCGTGCGGACTGCCAGACCAGCGCCGAGGCGAAGCCGGCCGAAAGGATCAGCGAGCCGAACGCCATGTAGCGCCAGTTTTTCGCCTGCACGCGGGCCGAGCCGATGCGCTCGTCCCAAGCCTGCGCGGCCTTTTGATAGGGCGTCTCGGGTTCTGGCGATTTGCCGTAATGGGTTGCTGGTCGTTTGAAGATGCTCATGAGCGGTCACTTTCGGAAAGGTTGACGGAGGAACCGGAGCCGTGGCTGTCGCCGGAGCGGACGGCATGGGCGGTCATGGTGGTGCCGTGGTTGAGGGCCTGCCGGCGCTGCATCCGCTGCGCCCATGCCGGAGGGCTGCCCGCCGGGCCGGATGGAGCGGCTGCGGGATCGGCACTCGCACCGCCGACCGTGCCCATGGTCGAGCTGCCGCCAGTCGCGCCGAAGCCGGCCTTTGCGCCAGCGGAGAAGCTGGACTTGACGCTTTCGCCTGCTTGCGATGCTGCGCTGGAGGCCGCGCGCTTGAGCGGCGAGACGGCGGCCGAGCCTGCCGCTCGGGCGACACCGCCGAGGCCGGAGGCAACGCCCGCCGCCCCGGTCTGGCCGAGCGAGCCGAGGCTATAGGCAGCGGTCGCCGCGCCCGCGGCCGTTGCGCCTCCGCGAACGGCCGCGGCTCCACCGGACAGGGCAGCAGCGCCACCCTTCGCGGCAAGCATGGCCCCGCCACCGGCCGCCGCGCCGCCCGCAAGCACCATGCCGCCGGCAGCGAGGCCGGTGCCCACGGCTGCGCCCGCCCCGAGCTGGGGGCCGCCCGAGACGATGCCGTTGGCGATGCCGGGGCCGAAGATGCCGAGGCCGAGCAGCGACAGCGCGGCGAGCACAATCGCCATGGCGTCGTCGATGGTCGGGGTCGCCCCGCCGAAACCGGCCGTGAATTGCGAAAACAAGGTGCTGCCGATGCCGATGATGACGGCCAACACCAAGACCTTGATGCCGGACGACACCACGTTGCCGAGCACCTTTTCGGCCATGAAGGCGGTCTTGCCGAACAGGCCGAAGGGGATGAGGACGAAGCCGGCGAGCGTGGTCAGCTTGAACTCGATCAGCGTCACGAAAAGCTGGATGGCGAGGATGAAGAAGGCCAACACGACCAGCGCCCATGCGAACAGCAGGCACGCGATCTGGATGAAGTTCTCGAAAAAGGCGATCCAGCCCATCAGGTCGGAAATGGAGTCGAGCAGCGGGCGGCCGGCGTCGAGGCCGGTCTGCGCGACGCGGCCCGGCCGCATCAGATCGGTGACGGAAAAGCCGGTGCCCGACGCCATGAGGCCGAGGCCGGCGAAGCTCTCGAAGACGATCCGGGCGAGGTTGTTCCAGTTGGAGATGATGTAGGCGAACACGCCCACGAACAGGGTCTTTTTCACCAGCCGCGCGATAATGTCGTCATCCGCGCCCCATGCCCAAAAGAGCGCGGCGAGCGTCACGTCGATGACAATGAGTGTCGTGGCGATGAAGGCGACCTCGCCGCCGAGCAGGCCGAACCCCGAGTCGATGTAGGATGTGAATACGCCGAGGAAATTGTCGATGACGCCCGTGTTGCTCATGGTCAGCGCGCCTCGCTGCGATCACGGCCGAGGAAGCGGTCGCGGGATTCGGCCCATGCGGCGAGGCAGCCGGCATCGCTGGCGGCAGCCTCGCCGAGCTGCTGGCAGCGGCGCAGGGTTTCACGCAACGGGTCGGCCGGGGGCTGGAAGGCCGGCGCAGGGGGTGGCGCGGAAGGTTCATCCTTCCGCGCCATGTCGATTGCGGTCGCCGTGACGGCGATGGCGATGAACACCACGGCCCCGAGCCGGGCCAGCATCTTGCCGTCCATGGCGAGCCTCCCGGTCAGTTGTTGCCGTTGTTGAACATTTGCGCATTGCCGGGCTGGTAACCGCTGCCCGGCGTCAGGAAGCGCTCGCGCTGGATACGTCCCTGTTCGGCTGCCGTCGCGCGCTCGGCCTCGATCAGCGCCTCGGCGCGACCGTTGGCCGACATCACCGCGATCAGATCGGAGAGCTGCTGCGATTGCAGCGCGAGGAGCTGGTTGCCAGCCTGGGTGGCTTGCAGCGCACCGACCGCATTCTGGCTCTGGCCAACGAGCGTGGACATCTCGGCACGGTTGCTGTCGATATTGCCGACGACGCCGGCCTGGATGCGCATGGCGTCCTGCAAGCCGCCAACCGTATTTTCCCACCTGCTGCGCGCATCCGCTATCAACTGCTGGTCGGTCGCGGTCAGGGACAGATTGCCATAGTCCTGCTGGAACATCTGGTCGATGTTCTGGACGTCGAAGGCGATGTTCTGCGCCTGGGCGAGGAGCTGCTGGGTGCGTTGCACATTCTGCTGAAGCTGCTGGAGCGACGAATACGGCAGGCTCGCAAGATTGCGGGCCTGGTTGATCAGCATCTGCGCCTCGTTCTGAAGCTGCGCGATCTGGTTGTTGATCTGCTCAAGCGTCCGGGCGGCGGTCAGCAGGTTCTCGGCGTGGTTGGTCGGGTCGTAGACGATCCGGCCGAAGCCGCCGAAGAAGGCATGGGCGGGTGTCGCAAACACCGGCGACAGTACCAGCGGCGCGACGAGCGCAAGGGCGAGCGCCGGGGCGCTGGTCATGCGAGCGAGACGGGGCATCTTGCGGGTCATGGGGTAATCTCCTCTTCTTCCAGGGTGAACTCGAACGCGTCCTCATCGTCGATGAGGGGTGGCAGATCCTCGCTTTCGGGTGCGAGATTGGTGAGGTCGGGGATCAACTCGGCCGCCCAATCGACACCGCGCGCCTTGAGCCAGGCGGCGAGGAATCCGCTCCGGCTGTGTTCGGCGAAGATCTCGGCGATCAGCGCCTGGTCGGATTTCGATGAGGCGGCACAGAGCGCGAGGCCGACTTCGCTGAGACCCAGCTCGAACAGCCGGTTGCCGCGCCGCGACTGGCAGTAATAGTCCCGCTTGGGCGTGGCCCGTGCCAGGATTTCGATCTGGCGCTCATTCAACCCGAACCGCCTGTAAATCTCGGTGATCTGCGGCTCGATGGCGCGCTCGTTGGGCAACAAGAGCCGTGTCGGGCAGCTCTCGATGATGGCCGGCGCGATGGCGCTGCCGTCGATGTCGGACAGGCTTTGCGTGGCGAAGACGACGCTGGCGTTCTTCTTTCGCAGCGTTTTCAACCATTCGCGGATCTGGCCGGCGAAACCCTCGTCGTCCAGCGCAAGCCAGCCCTCGTCGATGATGAGCAGCGTCGGCCGTCCATCGAGCCGGTCGCCGATCCGATGGAACAGATAGGACAGCACGGCCGGGGCCGCGCCGGTCCCGACCAGCCCCTCGATCTCGAACGCCTGCACATCGGCCGAGCCGAGATGTTCAGCTTCGGCGTCGAGCAGCCGGCCATAGGCGCCGCCGACGCAGAACGGTCGGAGCGCCTGTTTCAGATCGTTGGATTGCAGCAGGACCGCGAGGCCGGTGATCGTCCTTTCCTCGACCGGCGCGGAGGCCAGCGAAGTCAGCGCCGTCCAAAGGTGTTCCTTCACCTCCGGCGTGATGGCGATGCCCTCGCGCATGAGGATGGCGGCAATCCAGTCCGCCGCCCATGCGCGTTCATAGGTGTCGTGGACGCGGGCAAGTGGCTGGAGCGAAACGGCGCTATCTGCCCCTTCTGTCAGCCCGCCGCCAAGGTCGTGCCAGTCGCCGCCCATGGCGAGCGACGCGGCCCGGATACTGCCGCCGAAGTCGAAGGCGAAGACTTGGCTGGCCTCATAGCGGCGGAACTGGAGCGCCATGAGCGCCAGCAGCACGGATTTGCCCGCGCCTGTGGGGCCGACGACAAGGGTGTGGCCTACGTCGCCGACATGGAGACTTAGCCGGAACGGGGTTGAGCCTTCGGTCTTTCCAAAGAGCAAAGGGGGTGCACCGAAATGCTCGTCCCGTTCCGGCCCCGCCCACACCGCCGAAAGCGGGATCATGTGGGCGAGATTCAAAGTGCTGATGGGTGGCTGCCGCACATTCGCGTAGGCATGTCCGGGCAGGCTGCCGAGCCATGCGTCAACCGCGTTGACGGTTTCGGCCATGGCGGTGAAGTCGCGGCCCTGAACGATCTTCTCGACCAGGCGCAGCTTCTCGTCAGCAAGGCGCGGGTCGGCATCCCATACGGTGACGGTCGCCGTGACGTAGGCCATGCCCGCCACGTCCGCTCCGAGTTCCTGCAGGGCCATGTCCGCGTCGAGCGCCTTGTTCGCGGCGTCGGTATCCACAAGCGCGGACGCCTCGTTGGTCATCACCTCTTTCAGAATCGCGGCGATGGACTTGCGCTTAGCAAACCATTGGCGACGGATGCGGGTCAGCAGCCGGGTCGCATCGGTCTTGTCGAGCAGGATCGCGCGGGTGCTCCACCTGTAGGGGAACGGCAGGCGGTTCATCTCGTCGAGCAGGCCCGGCGTCGTCGCGGTCGGGAATCCCACGATGGTCAGGACGCGCAGATGCGCGTCGCCAAGACGCGGCTCCAGCCCGCCGGTCAACGGCTGGTCGGCGAGCAGTGCGTCGAGGTGCATCGGCACCTCGGGCACGCGCACGCGATGCCGGTTGGTCGAGATGGTGGAATGGAGATAGGTCAGCGTCGCGCCGTCATCCAACCAACGGCACTCGGGCATGAAACCGTCGAGCAAGGCCAGAACGCGGTCGCTGCGGTCGATGAAGCCGCGCATCAGTTCCCACGGATCGACGCCGGATTGCTCACGGCCCTCATAGAGCCAGCTTTCCGCCCGTGCGGCTTCCTCGGCGGGCGGCAGCCAGAGGAAAGTCAGGAAGTAGCCCGATACGAAATGCGTGCCGGCTTCCTCGAACCCGGCCTTGCGCTCGGCGTCGAGCAAGGCCGACGCCGGATCGGGAAACATGCTGCCGGGATAGGTCGCGGCCTCGCTGCGCTGCGCCTCGACGAAGATGCTCCAGCCGGAGCCGAGACGGCGCACGGCATTGTTGATGCGGCCGGCGACGGCGACCAGTTCGGCCGCCACGGCGGAATCCAGATCGGGACCGCGAAACTTCGCCGTCCTCTGAAAACTGCCGTCCTTGTTGAGCACAACGCCCGAGCCGACCAATGCGGCCCATGGCAGATAGTCGGCGAGCCGGGCGGCGGTGCGGCGGTATTCGGTGAGGTTCATCATGGCCGCGCCCTCACGCCGCGAGGAAGGCGGGGATGCGTAGATGCCGCCGCCCCACCTCGACGAATTGGGGATCGCGCGTCGCTGCCCACACGGCCGCGAAATGGCCGATGGCCCATATGGCGAGGCCGACCAGCCAGAGGCGCAGGCCGAGGCCCACGGCCCCGGCGAGCGTGCCGTTCATGATGGCGATGGCGCGCGGTGCGCCGCCGAGCAGGATATGCTCGGTCAGCGCCCGGTGGACCGGGATCGTGAATCCCGGCACCGCGTCGAGCTGTTCGAGACCGCCCGCCATCAAACGAGCGCCCCGCCGCCGAACGAGAAGAACGACAGGAAGAAGCTCGACGCCGCGAACGCTATCGACAGGCCGAACACGATCTGGATCAGGCGACGGAAGCCGCCGCTGGTATCGCCGAACGCGAGGGTCAGGCCCGTCACGATGATGATGATGACGGCGATGATCTTGGCGACCGGCCCCTCGATGGACTGGAGGATTTGCTGCAAGGGCTGTTCCCATGGCATCGACGAACCGGATGCATGGGCGGCCGGGGTGAGCATGAAGCTGATGGCAAGGGTGGATGCGGCGGTCGCGGCGAAGCGATAGCCGCGCGAAATCGTGCGGATCATGAAGATTCTCCTATGCTGGTGGGGATTGCGGGGGTGATGCGATAGTCGCCGTCTGGCCCCAGCCCCTCGACGCGGACGAGTTCGGCCAGCCGGCGCGCGGAACCGCGCCCGGAAAGGACGGCAACAAGGTCGATGGTCTCGGCGATCAGGGCGCGCGGGACAGTGACGACAGCCTCTTGAATGAGCTGTTCAAGGCGACGGAGCGCGCCGATGCCGGTGCCGGCATGGATGGTGCCAATGCCGCCGGGGTGCCCTGTGCCCCACGCTTTGAGAAGGTCGAGGGCTTCCGATCCGCGCACCTCGCCGATGGGGATGCGATCCGGGCGCAGGCGCAGCGAGGAACGGACCAGATCGGAAAGCGTCGCTACGCCGTCTTTCGTCCGCATGGCGACAAGGTTGGGCGCGGCGCATTGCAGCTCGCGCGTATCTTCGATGATGACGACGCGATCCTGCGTCTTCGCCAACTCGGCCAGCAGCGCGTTGGTCAGCGTGGTCTTGCCGGTGCTGGTGCCGCCCGCGACTAGGATGTTCGCTCGCGCTGCGACGGCGGTGCGGAGGCTCAAAGCCTGATCGGCCGACATAATGCCGGCGGCCACATAGTCGTCGAGCGTGAACACCGCGACGGCGGGCTTGCGGATGGCGAAGGTCGGGGCGGCGACCACGGGCGGCAGCAGGCCCTCGAACCGTTCGCCAGTCTCGGGCAGCTCGGCCGAGACGCGGGGACTGCGGGCATGAACCTCCGCACCGACATGATGTGCGACCAGCCGAACGATGCGTTCGCCATCGGCGGCGGACAGGCGCTCGCCCGTATCGGAAAGCCCTTCGGACAGCCGGTCCACCCAAAGGCGGCCGTCCGGGTTCAACATCACCTCGACCACAGCCGGGTCTTCGAGCAGTCGCGCGATTGCCGGCCCCAATGCCGTGCGCAACATGCGTGCGCCGCGCGCAATGGCTTCCGGTCTTTGGTGGTTGGTGGTCATGTCAGCCCCGGCTTCTTGCGGGGACGCGACAGGCTATCCCCGGATGGGGTCGATTAAGAAAGCCCGGAATTGGGCCGGTTCAACAAGTATCTAAGCGGCGGCGCTGATCGGCGGCGAACGGCGGTAAATAGGATGGGTCCGAATACTTACTCTTGATCGCCGTTACTCTCGGACTCGTCCGGCAACAGATCGTCGGGAAGTGAGTCGAGGTCGCGGGACAGCTCTTTGAGGAACCTGTCACCCGTCGCCAGACGCCGGCCGAGATTCTGCATGAAGCCCTCGAAGCGTTCCGCCCCCTTCGCGCGGGCGGCGGATTGTGCGGCTCCCGTGAGCGGCGGCGTGATGGTCATCCAGAAATGGATGAACTGCGCGACCGTCTCGCCGAGGACGGCGAGATCTAGGTCGAGCGTGTCGATCTGGCGGCCGAGCTTGTCCAGGCGGCGCGACATGGCGGCTTCAAGCTGGCCGGCGGAATCGCCGGACAGATAGGACATGACCGCCGCCTCCACGATGGCGGATTTCGAGACCTTGCGGCGCAACGCCAGCGACTCGATCTGCGGCATGAGCGCGGGGTCGAAATAGAGATTCAGGCGGGTTCTGGTTGCCATGTGCGTGTCCTCAAAGGTCGATTCCGTCATCGGGATTCAATGCCACCTGCCGCGCGACCATCCTCATGCGCTGGCGCATGGCGCGGGCCTTGGCCGCGTCAACGTCCGGCTCGTCGTCTAGAAACTCGAACTCCTGTTCGGGCGATGGTGGCGGCGGGACGACTTCCTCATGCTCGGGTAGTTCCGGCTCGCGGCGGATTCCGGCATTGGCCGGATCGCCCTCGGCCCCGTCTGCGACGGCCGGCGCGGAACGGCTTTCCGCCGCGACCACACGGCCGGACCAGTCATCGGACGATGGGCCGGGCGCCAGCGGAGCGGCGACCAGATCGGGCGGGGTCAGGATGCGTTCCTGAAACCGTGTATCCTCGAAATAGCGGGCCTTGGTGGCGCGGATCGGGGGCGTGCCGGCGACCATGACGATTTCGTCGGTGGGCGGAAGCTGCATGATCTCGCCCGGCGTCAGCAGCGGCCGGGCCGTCTCCTGCCGCGAAACCATCAAATTCCCGAGCCACGGGGCCAGTCTGTGCCCGGCATAGTTGGTGGAATCGCGCAGCTCGGTAGCGGTGCCGAGCGCGTCCGACACCCGTTTTGCCGTGCGCTCGTCGTTGGTGGCGAAGCTGACGCGGACGTGGCAGTTGTCGAGGATCGCGTTGTTCGGCCCATAGGCGCGCTCGATCTGGTTAAGGCTCTGCGCAATCAGGAAGCCTTTGAGGCCGTAGCCCGCCATGAAGGCCAAGGCGGACTCGAAAAAATCCAATCTGCCGAGCGCGGGAAACTCGTCCAACATGAGCAGCAGGCGATGGCGCTTGCCGGAGCTGGTCAATTCTTCCGTCAACCGCCTGCCGATCTGGTTGAGGATCAGGCGGATGAGCGGCTTGGTGCGGTTTATGTCGGACGGCGGCACGACAAGATAGAGCGTGACCGGCTGGCGGCTGCCGACCAGATCGGCAATGCGCCAGTCGCAACGTGCCGTCACGCGCGCCACCACAAGATCGCGGTAGAGGCCGAGGAACGACATGGCGGTGCTCAACACGCCCGACCGCTCGTTCTCGGACTTGTTCAGCAGCTCGCGGGCCGATGACGCGATGACGGGATGAACGCCCGCCTCGCCGAGATGCGGCGTGTCCATCATCGCGCGCAAGGTCGCCTCGACCGGGCGGCGCGGGTCGGACAGGAAGTTGGCGACGCCCGCCAGCGTCTTGTCTTTCTCGGCATAGAGGACATGCAGGATCGCGCCGACTAGAAGGGAATGGCTGGTCTTCTCCCAATGATTCCTTTTGTCGAGGCTGCCTTCGGGATCGACCAGAATATCCGCGATGTTCTGCACGTCACGGACTTCCCATTCGCCCTGCCGCACCTCCAGCAGCGGGTTATAGGCCGAGGACTTCGCGTTGGTCGGATCGAACAGCAGGACGCGGCCGTGCCGGGAACGAAATCCGGCGGTCAGCGTCCAATTCTCGCCCTTGATGTCATGGACGATGCAGCTTCCCGGCCATGTCAGCAGCGTCGGCACGACAAGGCCGACGCCCTTGCCGCTGCGGGTCGGTGCGAAGCAAAGGACATGCTCCGGGCCGTCATGACGCAGATAGTCTTGCGTATGTCGGCCTAGCACCACGCCATCGAGGCCGAGCAATCCGGCTGCGCGGATTTCCTTGTCTTCGGCCCATCGCGCCGAACCATAGGTGGCGACATTGCGCGCCTCTCGTGCCCTGATGATCGACATGAAGATGGCGGCGGCGATGGCGATGAAGCCGCCAGACGTGGCAATTGCCGCACCCTCCATGAAGATCGCAGGCGCGTAGGCGTCGAACGAAAACCACCACCAGAAGAAGGCCGGCGGATAATAGACCGGCAAGCCAGCCAGCTCGAACCACGGATTGCCAAGCTGCGGCTGGAAGCCAAGGCGGAAGGCAACCCATTGCGTCGCTGCCCACGTCATCACCAGAACGATGGTGAAGACGACAAAAATCTGACCCCAAAGGATTCGGCCTCCGCGCATCCAGGCTCCAGTCTGCAAAAGGGACGAAGCCGATCAGAGAGTAGGCAAAATCGAGACAGGCAACAGGTAAGAGGATGCGGGAGGGCTGCCGGATACTATCGGCGGCGAATAGGATGGGTTGCACCGGGATCACGAGGCCGGGTCAAATGCCGAAGGAGTCAGATGGAAGGGCCTGACCGACTCATCTTGCCTGCAATGTCGAGAAGGCTTCGGAGAGCCGGACTGCGGTTGTGCGGGGACCAGATCGCAGAAAACGCCAGAGGCTCGGGTTCGTCGAGGATTGGCAGGAAGGTTACGCCGGGCGCGTGTAGGAGCGTCGTCGCCTCGCCGGCAATGGTGACGCCATAGCCTTGCGCGACCATCGACAGCAGCGTGACGCGCTCCACATCAAAGCGCAGAATCGACAGCTCCGGCGAGGTGCCAGCAAGGCGCATGACGATGTGGTCATAAATCTGCGGCCCGGTGCCGCCCTGCCTCACTATGAAAGTGTCGCTCGCCAGATCGGCCCAAGTCACGCCTGCCTCGTCGCGAAGCGGATGGGGCGCGGGCAGCGCGGCCAGAAGCCGTTCGCGCCATATCGGTCGTGCATGACAGTCGGGAAACTCTGGCGAGCCCGCCACGAATGTCAGGTCCAGCATGTTGGCGCGAAGGCGCTTAACGCTCTCGCGGGCGGTGCCTTCGGCAATCTCCACATCGATACCCGGATGTTGCTCCCGGTAGCGTTCGATCAGGGTGGCGAGGAAGCTGCCAGGAATGAGGGCATGGATACCGACACGCAGCCGGCCATGTTCTCCCCGCGCCACCATGCCGGCGGTCCTGACGGCATGGTCGAGATGTTCGACGCCGACCGTGACCCGCTCGATGAAATGCCGACCGGCTTCCGTCAGCCGGACGCCGCGTGCGTGACGCTCGAACAGAAGGATGCCAAGGTCTTCCTCCAGCGCCTTCACGCGGGCGCTGACGCTGGATTGCGCCACGCCGAGCGCATTGGCGGCGTGGCGGAAATTCAAGTGCTCTGCAACCGCCACAGCTTGGATTAAAGAGGCCATGGGTATTCGGGAACCGAGCAATGCTCGGCCCCTGCTGCTGGCATTGATGCGCCTTCTCATCGCCCGCGCACTGCGCGAAAGCAGGCGGGTTAACGCGCTGCGGATATGAGAAGCATCATCGGCCTCTCAATTTCATCCTTCAGTTCCGGGTTGGCTCTGATCTGCTCTGCCGATGGTGCGAACTCCTCAACGGCACGAACAGCGAAGCCTGTCCCGATCAGCGCGTTCAGCGTGGTGCTGATCTTCCTGTGATACTTCAATACACCTTTCGCAAACCAATCAGTGCGGCGTTCGCCTTCATCGGAGTAACGGTTGACTGGCCATGTATTGCGTCCATCCTCATCGGTGATCCAATGTGGATGCGTCGCGGCCATGAAGATCGGATGCTCGATAGTGAAGACCAGTCTTCCGCTTGGCGCCAAGGATTGGTGAAGCGTTTGTACCAGACGCTGAAAATCTCTGATGTAGTGGAACGTCAGGGCGCTGTAGGCGAGATCGAAAGCATCTGGCGGTAATTCGAGGTTCTCCAAATCCGCAATGCGGTACTCGATTTTCGGATCGGCAGTATCCGCTTTTGCCCGGCGGATCATGTTCTCGGAAAGATCAAGGCTCAGGACCGAGGCTGCACCTTGCTCGCGCATCCATCGGGAAGCCCATCCGAAGCCGCATCCAAGATCAAGAACGCGCTTCCCCGCCACGTCTGGCAACATTGCTCGGATGGTCGGCCATTCGGGTGCGCCGTCCAGGCCTTGCACTTGGCGAGGCAACTGGCTGTAGCCGGCAAAGAATTGGGGATTGTCGTAGATATTCTGTGCCATGATAAACTCCATCTATGACGATGGACGAGGCACAATGCTCATGCGGAAAGCCTCGTCCACGAGGGCGAGGCCAAGGTACCGTCCGCTAAGATCGTTTATTGCGGCCGATTTCCCGGCATCCCGCCTACTGGGATGCCGGCCAACCGGGCGACAATGTGGGTATCCTTTTCAACCATGGAAGAAGAATATTCCCCGGGTCAGCAGGCGTCAATATTGTCTTTTTTGATCAGATTTGGGCGATCAAAGGATCGTGGGTGGGGCAAGTTGTTGGGTCTCTATAAGCTCAACCCTCTTTGCCGCCCCAACTGCCACGATACCGATCCGCCCTGCACGACACCCATGACCTCGCGGCCGATCTGACGGTCGATGACCGGCCGCCATGGAACAAGCGTGAACTCATGGGACTGCTCGACCACGGCGAACTTGCCGCTCGATAGCTGCACCGTGCCGGTGAACTTGCCGCTGACGTTCTCGCCGTCCGTGGCTGCGCGGAACGGCAGTCCCTTGCTCTCGGCCATCTCCGCGCCGACACGGGCAACCTCGCGCTCGCGCAGGGTGGCGAGAAGACTGCGCCGGTAGAAGATGCGGCCGTTCCTTGCTCGGGCGGCGTCGCCCTGTTCGATATGATGCTCGCGGCGCTGGTCCATTGCCTCGCGTACCTGCTGGCCGAAGCCGGTCGGGGCAAGGTCGGCCGTCTCGCCATGGATCAGCCGCCGGTCAAGCCAAGTCGCGCCATCCGAACCGATTTGCCTTTGCAGATCGACGGGAGAAAGGACGCGAACGCTGGCCTGCCGGTCGCGGCCGGCATCGTAGGCAGCGGCGCGGCTGACCAGATCGTCGGGGATGCGCCATTGATCGGTGTCGATCCGCTCGACGATCCCGGCCCTGCGTAGCGCCTCCAACCGACGCACATGAGCATCGACATAGCCCTCATAGTCGCCACCCGGAACTCGGCCCTCAAACTTGGCCTGCTCCAGATGGCGGCTCGGCCGATAGATGCCGTCCTCTGCGATGGCGGTGATGGTGCGGTCGGACGGCCGGGCCGTCGCCTCGGCCGGGCCGATCTGGATGACGCTGCCGATGCGGGCATCCTCCAGCCGCTCGGGCGCGATGCTGGCGATGTGGTGCGTGCGGCCGTCGATCCCGTCCACCACGATTGTCAGATTCTCCCCCAGCTCGTCGGACAGGTGCTTGTCCACCACGCGGCCGACAATGGGCGTCTCCGGCGCTCCGTCATGGATGTGGAAGCTTATGGGATCGCGCTCACCGCCCTGCGGGCCGAGCGCCTTCTGCATGATGCGGATAATGTCGCCCCGCTCTCCAAGCTCGCGCAGGGCCGGTTCCATGTCCTTGCTCAATTCCCAAACGCCGGGTGCGTGCTCGGTAGCCAGTCCCATCTTCTCCAGCTTGCCGAGCCTGCGCAGGCGTAGGGTGCGCTCGAACTGCCGCTTCGGCTCTGCCTGTTCATGGCGCAGGTCGAGGAAACGGGCATCGGCTTCTTCGGCCATGGCGCGGTCGATCCGGGTGAAACGGTCTTGGTCGATTTCGGCCGACAGCTTGCGGGTCTGCTCAATCTCGGTGACGGGGCCGAGTTCCAGACTGGCAAGCTCGCTGGCGTGCTCGCGCAGGCCGGCGGAAAGGTAGTCGCCATTGATGACTAGATCCCCGCCCGTGTCGTCGCGGCCGTTGACAATGACATGCACATGGGGATGGCCGGTGTTGTAGTGGTTGACGGCAACCCAATCGAGTTTCGTGCCGAGGTCCGCTTCCACCTGTTTCATGAAATCGCGGGTGTAGGCCGTGAGGTCCGACAGCTCCGCGCCGTCCTCGGGCGAGACGATGAACCTGAACTGGTGGCGGTCGTCCTTGCCGCGATCAAGGAAGTCGTCGGCATCGGCGCGGTCCTCGGTCGCCGAATAGAGTCGGCCCCGTTCGCCGTCGCGTGACGTGCCGTCGCGCTGGACATAGCGCAGATGCGCGCGGGCACGGCCGCCCTTCTATGCGGCCCGGACGCTGCGCTGCTTGACGATCACGCGGCGGCTGCCCGGCTGGCGGTGATGCCAGTGGCCGGAGATATTGCGGGCGCGCACGAAGCTCGCGCCCCGGCCGCGCTTCACGCCCTTGCCGCTGGCGACCATGGCGCGGGAACGGCCCGGCGATGACGGGCGGGCGGCTGACGGCATGGAAGGATCGCGGGAGGCTGCCGCCTGATGCTGGCGGGTGATCTTCCTGACCTGCGTGAAAAAGCTCTTGGGTCTCCCGGCCTTCGGCGTGTCGGATCGGATGCGGCCGGGCTTCGGCCGGAAGCGGTTTTCGTCGTCGGCGCTCGAGGGCGCGACTCCAGCCAAAACCGCCGAAAACAGGCCGATATGGGCCTATGGTGCCGCTCGAAACCCTGCAAAGCCAAGGCTTTGCGCGAAATCGCGGCACGCGGCCCCTCAAAACCATGGTGCCGGAACCGGCCACCTAACCAGTGTGCAGACAACAACAATTTCCAGAAGCGGCCCGATATGGTGCCGTCTTCTTTAATCTTGCCCTCCGCCCTTTCTGCCTTTTCTGCCCCTCCTGCCGGGAATCCTACCGGGCGCAAACCTGCCCGACCAGATGCCGAAACCAGCGCCGCCGAGCGCGGGAACGCCGCCCTCATGGCGTTCCTCCGTCGCTGGCGCTCGCCACGAAAATGCTGCCGTCCTGCGGCTCCGCACGGGCGGGGTCGCGCGCCGGAACAGCAGCGCGACCGTCGCTGGATTGCGCCTCGGACGGCGGCGCGGCGCCAGCCCGCGTTTCGCCCGGACGCATGACAAACAGCGGCGCCTCGCGCCAATCTGGCGGCGGTGGCGGTGGTTGCAACGGCGCATCCAATGGAACCGCCCCGCCAAGGATCGGGGCGAGCGCGGCGACATAGGCGCGTGTCTCGGCGGGAAGCGGGCGGTCCGTCGCGCGGTGCTCGTCGTAGCGGCCGGGGCCGGCATTGTAGGCCGCCAGCATCGCGCCGACATTGCCGTAGCGGTCGAACATCTCGCGCAGATAGGCCGTGCCTGCGAGGATGTTGTCGCGCGGGTCGTAGGGATCGCGCCCGAGGCCATTGCGGACGCGCAGGTCCGCCCATGTGTCGGGCATCACCTGCATCAATCCCATCGCCCCAGCCGACGAAATTGCGCGCACATCGCCCGCGCTTTCGGCGCGCAGCACGGCGCGAATCCAGTGCTCGGGGATGCCGAACCGCTGCGACGCCTCGGCGATGTGCGCCGCATAAGGATGGGCGGCGGCCGGGCGCTCGACCGGCGCGGATTGCGCGACGGCGACGCCCGATCCGATGAAGAAGGAAAGCGCCCCCGCCAGCAACAGGACGGCATAATGCCATGCCGGCCTGTCTCCGCTTCGCCGCCAGCTTGCCAGCGTGCTCGCTGCGGTCAAGGGCAAGGCGCAAGCGCCGGCCCATGGCCGCCCTTGACCTTCGCTGCGCGCGCCGGCCGTCTGGTCGCCGAGCGGGACGAAGGGATGAGACGGCTTTTCCGCGAACAAAGGGATGCCGATCTTTGACCGGATGGCGGGCCGGACGCGCGCGGCCGTCATTGCTCATCCTCGATCTTCCGGGGGTGCTTCCAATGCAGCGTCCAGACCGAAGGATCGTCGTTGGACTGGAACAGTTTGGCGCGGATCGGGAACGGGAAGATCGGTCCCTCCAATCGCATCGACACGAACTCGCCAGCGTTCTCGCTGGCGTCCTTCCATGCCGGGCCGGCGTCCGGCCCGTCCTCGCTATCGAGGCGCACGCGATAGTCGGGCGCGTTTTTCACGTCGCTTGGCTTGGCCGGGACGATGAACAATTTTTCGTGGAGGCCGAACGAATGAAGCTCTCCGGCATAGCCGGTTTCGATGCGGGTGAAGGTTCCGATATGTGCCATGGGGTATCTCCTGCGTGTGGCTTTCGGGGGTGGTTTCAGTGCGTCGGAGCACGCCACTTGTAGCGGCCGACGCCTTCCTCATCGGTCCAGAGCGGGACCGCTCGGCCGATGACGGAATCTGCGGGGACGGGTCCGAAGTAACGGCCGTCGAGGCTGTCGCGGACTTCCCAATTCATGAGGAAAAGCTGGCCGTCGCCGATGACGCGGCAGCCCTGCCAGATGGGCAGATCACGGCCGAGGCGGTCGCGCTCCAGGGCCTCGCCCATTTCGATCCCGTTCACGGTGATCGTGCGGCCAGTGCGGCAAACCCGCTGTCCCGGCAGGCCGAGCACGCGCTTCAAGAGCGGGACGCCTCGCGCAATATAGCCGCGCTCGACCATGAAGGCGGCGAGCGGTTCGGGCGGCATGACGGCGACCAGCTCGGGCACGTCCAGCGCGTCGGCCGGCTCGACCGTGTAGAAGCCGACCGGCGTGCTGGCCGTGGCGTTCCAGATGAGTTTCGCGGGCCAATCGACCACGCTTGCGGCGATGCCGATGACGGCGAACGCCGTCACTGCGAGGGTGCGGCGGCGTGTCATGGCGCGATCCTTCGGCGGTGAAGCCACGCGGCATGTCGCTCGGGCGTGTAGGCGTGCGGCTCCAGATTGGCGGTCAGGCGGTTGTGGACATGCCGCCAGTGGTCCGGTGAGGCGTCGGCCGGATCGAGGCCGAGCGATTCCACGGCGTCGATGGCGGCAAGCGCGCGCTGCACCTTGGGCCAGCCATCGAGGCGCAACAGGATTTCACCGCCGGGGCGGACGAACGGCAACGTTTGGTACGGCTCGCCCCTACCGATGGCCCGCACGATGTCAATGCGCGAAACGACCGTGCCATGTTCTCCGGTCGCCCATCGCACAAAGGCGAAGATGCTGTTCGGTGCGAAGCCGACGACACTCCGGCGACGGTCGATGATCTGCTCGTAGCTCTTGCGGCCAAAACGTATCCAGTGCTCGACCTTGCGTTTCTCGAAGGTCAGCTCGACCAATGTGGTGAATGGCGCGGGTTCATGCGCGCCGCGATGCACGCGCCGACTCATTGTTCGTTCCGCTCATCGGGGGTCAGCGGACGGGCGGGAAACACGCGACCGGCGGTCTCGTCGCGGGTGGATTTGCGCGCGCCGATTGCGGTCCAGGCTTGCAAATCCTCGACCGCATAAAGGACGCGGCCGCCGATCTTCCGATAGACCGGCCCGGTCCCGTAGGTACGATGCTTCTCAAGGGTGCGGATGGAAATGCCGAGGAAGCGCGCGGCTTCCTTCGTGCGCAAAAGTCGTGGCGGCAGGCCCGCCAGTGGATTGGCCATGGATCACCTCCGTTCGTCGTGATTTCGGCTGTCGGTGGCGACAGCGGGCTATGGCGAACCATGGCGAGGGATCGGCGGCGCGTAGCGTGCCGCATTTGTGGCCATACGCTGGCGGCACCCCTTTCCAGCGGAGCCTCAATCTGCATTGGCGAAGGGAAACGAGGCGGCTGTCAGCGACTTTCGGATGGCGCCGGAAATCGGCGTGAACCGGCTAAACTTGCGGCCGAATCGTCAAGGTTTCCCCGCCACTTCTTGCCATGCGCATCGAATTGGCGAAGACATTCCCGCGCGGGTCGGTTAAGAACGACGATGGAGCAGACGCGCTGCTCTGGGGCGTCGAAACCCCTGTTAGCGGTCGGTGTCGGCCGCAACGGCACCATACTCCTTGACCTTATGGTCGGGGAGCCCTTGGCGTATGTCCAGGGCAACCCGCCTAAAGGCCACGGGGCCGGCTAACACGGTTTCGAACTCCCCGATCACCAGGTCAGCGAGAGTCGTTTGCGGGGGCGTACCGCAAGCAAACCCGCCATGATTGGGGACCAACCATGCCGATTCTCGTCCAACTCGATCCCGATGTGGATGACGAAGCACCGACGGGGGACGGCATCACGCCTTACGACGAACGGCACTACGTCACCTACCTGCGCCTTCTCGACGCCAAGGCGGAAGGAGCGGACTGGGCCGAGGTCGCGCGCATTGTTCTACATCGCGATCCGATCACGGAAAAAGAGCTGACGTATCGTTGCTGGCAAAGCCATCTCGCTCGCGCGCAATGGCTATCCCGAGAAGGCTACAGGCGCATACTGGAACAGGCGGTGGCGGAAGGCCGTTAAAATTCCGATTCCGGTCAGCCTTTACGCGGCTTGATCGGATAGTGCAGCAAGAGCCGATAGCCGCCCTTCATCATCTTCAGACCATGCGCGACAAGACGGCGGGCCTTGTTCTTGCGAGGATCGCTCTCCCAATCCTCCTTCGTCCCCTGAAAGCCGAGCAGAACTTCGGCGATGGTGCGGTAGCTTTCGTCGCGTAGCTTGGCGTCAAGTGCACGCAGAGACAGGATGTGAAACTGGCGCAACTGCGCCGGCATGGTGCGAAAATCGCGTCCGGGTGCGCGGTGATTGAGAGAGCGCCAGAAGCGGCGGGCAGCATGGGCACGCAATTCGAAGAAGCGATCTGAGGGTAAGCTGAAGGCGTAGAATGCCGCTGCATCGGGCATTGCATCTGGAAGCCAGAATTGATGTGTAGTGCCATCGATGCGCCAGAGGCCGTGCCAGCCATCTTCGGCCTGTCGCAGATCGAGATTGTCGAGATGCGCCAGCGCAACGATTGGTTCGGTCTCGCCAACCCTATGTTCAACGGGCGCCAGGCGAACGGCGCGTGGCTGAAGGCTCGGAATCCAGAACTGGGATTGACTGTCAGGCGGTGTTTCCGGGTCGCAGGGGAAATCGCAACCCCCAGCGCTTGGAGAATGCCTCCAGGCTACGCGAACCGGGTTCTTCGCCGCGCGTTATGATCTGATAGGCCCGATGATACTCGTCGTGTCGACGGAGATATTCCCATGCGAAACCGCCAGCGGAAATGCTCTTGGCGGGTTTGTAGGCCGCCGGTGAACGCCAGTCGATGTCCAGCATAACGTTGCCTCCCCTTACCCAGCGCGTATAACCGCGCCCGACCAGAGAGGTTCGGCAGCACACGACAGTGTTTGAAGTCGCTATAGTCCGATATATTGATCGCGTAAGCCGATCATTATTCGTGATTTTCTTGGTAACATTACCTCTTCGACTACGCGAGCCGGGCGAAGCCCGGCGAGCGCGCGAACCATTGGAAAGTGCACCCGCCGACCGGCGTTCCGGTCGGCGACAATGGAGCGGGATTCCATGGGGCGGCACTATGCGGCCGCCCGATGCTGCGGCTGCCCGGCAAGCCGCTTGCTGGCGGTGCGATAGTGGCCGTTGTCCAGTTCAATGCCGGTCCAGTCCCGCCCGAGCTGGTGAGCGGCCACCAGTGTCGAGCCGCTGCCGCAAAACGGGTCCAGCACAAGGTCGCCCGGCTGCGTGAAAGCCTCGATCAACGGGGCCAGCGCCTCAATCGGCTTCTGCGTCGGATGCAGCCGGTTCCCGGTATAGGGAAAATCCAGAACATCGGGGATGGGACGGGCGGGCCGGGCGGGATTGCCTTTCGCCAGCAAATAGGCTTGCTCGTGCTCATAGCGAAGGAAGCGGGTCGATGACGCATAGCACTTACGGAACACAAGATGCCCGACGATGCGGAAGCCTGCCGCGCGCCAGGCGTCCATGAACAAATCAACCCTATTCCAGCCGTAGAAGCTGACGCAAAAGCCGCCATCCTTCAAAACGCGGTGCATCTGCCGGAAGGCGGGGCGAAGCCAACGGCCGTTATCGTCATTAGCGACGGTGCGGCCATCTCTCGCCCGGTAGCGGGTCACATAGGGCGGGTCGGTCAGAATGAAATCAACCGATGCGGCATCGAACGCCTGCATGACATTGATACAATCGGCATTGAAAATCACTTTGCGGGGAGCCTTGGCGTTGCCGGTCATGTTCTAATCCTCGGGTTTGAAGGTCAGCGTAGCGAAGCGCCGCGCCTGACCTTCTGGCTGTCGCCGAGACCGGGTGTGCAAACGGAGGGAGGCTTCGCGGGGAACCGGCTGCACGAAGCGCGGAACGCGCGCAGGAAGCTGGGCGGAAGCTTCGCGAAGTGCGCCGAGGGCGGAGCCCTAAGCTGTCTAGAACTATCTCTGCAGCACAATCCTCACATCGGCCGTTTACCGACTGTTCGCTTTCAGAGATTTTGGGAATCGCTCGCTTCAACTTCGTCCGAAACTACGCCCTTTCAGGACCGGGAACTCTCGGCTTCGAAGTAGACGGTGAAAGGGCTGGCGGTCGGCTTTCCAACTACGCTTCTATTGTCTCAATTATCTGGACTTGGCTCTCAATAGCGCGAAATCTAGGTGATCGACTCGACGGGGGCTATCTTCCAGCTTCCTCTTGGGCAACATACACGGGGGGTGGTCGTGGAAGCAGCAAGACGGCAGACGCGGCATAGGGTCGCCAGCCTAATAATCTA
The DNA here is from genome assembly GCF_019891395.1 of Nitratireductor kimnyeongensis. Lineage (NCBI taxonomy): Bacteria > Pseudomonadati > Pseudomonadota > Alphaproteobacteria > Hyphomicrobiales > Phyllobacteriaceae > Nitratireductor > Nitratireductor kimnyeongensis. The sequence goes on from NZ_CP078143.1 coordinate 2,133,027, forward strand.
CGCCGCTTTGCTTATCGCAGTCCAATATTGGGTGGTATCGACAGGCCTTACGCCTAACGAGAATGCCATCTGGCTGTATAGTGGCTTCGCCAGTCTTCTGTTCGGCAGCCGACTGCTCAATCCGCATTTCACGCCTCCGGCGGATGCGGCCACGAACGCATTCATGGCGCTCGCGGCGCTGATAGCGGCGTCGCTCGTCGTTGCGCCGGGCAGCCCCGATGCCGCGCTGTTGTGGAGCGTCATTGCACTGTGCGCCGTCATATGTGTCGTGTCCGTTCTGGTACTGCTCATCAGGCCCCCGGTCGGCGCGGAGACCCGCCCGCTCGTCCGGCTCGCGGACAAGGCGGTTCGCGGGCTGGGAAGCCCGGTCGTTATCTTCACGATCGTCATCCTGCTGTGCGTCTGGCTCTTTCACCGGACGCGCGCGGATGAAGTCGTAGCCATCCTCAGCGCCTGGGCTGTGATCGTCGTCTTGCGGCCCGTGGAGTCGGTCCTAAGCTTCGTCGATTGGGCCAGAGAACAATGGGGCGTGGTCCGGGCCGATCAGGTTATCGGCGCGATAGCCGCCTATCAGTCGCCCGGAATCGTGTTGGTGCGGCAGCTCGGCGATAACAGCGTGCCGTGCGGCACGCCAATGGTGGTCGCCGACGATAACGGGCCGTGGATGCTGGGCGTCGCCCTGAACTATGTTGGGCGTGACGAAGGAAACCTGCTTCGTGTGCTCACCGTGCGGCTGCCAGAAGGCCTCAAGAGCCGTATCAGCAAGCTGCCGGAGGCAAGGGGCACGGGTATCGCGCTTGCCCTGTCCGCCACGCCGGAAGAACTGGCCGACGTGCCCGCGATCCAATGGATCAACCGTCTGTGCGGCGTCGTCGTCAGCGACACCAATCTCGACTACGTGCTCTTCGAAGTGACGGAAGACAGAGACCTTGCGGAGGGGCGGCTGGTGGAAGCCCGCATTGGCGACCATCATGTCATTTTCCAGATCATCGACGGACTGACGCGCGAAGACATTGTCCAGCAGAAAAACACCTACGGCTATGCACGGGCCAAGGCCCGGAAAATCGGCCGGTGGGACGCGGATGCCGGAAAATTCGTGCCGGTGAAATGGCTGCCCCGGATCAATGCGCCCGTCTTCTTGCTCGATTCCGACGAGCATGCCGTCTCTCCCGGCGCGCTCGGACATTTCCCAAGTACGAGTTTCGGCGTTGGCCTGAATATCTCGGACGCGGTGACGCATAACACCGCGATCCTCGGCATTCTTGGTATCGGCAAAAGCTACCTATCGATCGAGCTGGTCGAGCGAATGATTGCCGACGGGATCAAGGTGATCTGCCTCGACCTGACCAATCAGTATACCGAGCTGCTGTCGGAATTCATCGATCCTGTCCACGAAGCAGAGCGTTACCAGGAATTGGTGGCCGCAGGACAAGGCGGTGCTCCGAACCAGAACCAGGAACAGGGCGGAAGCCATTTGGCGTTTCGGGCACGGGTCACGGAACAGTTACGCGCTTTCGTTAATCCGGCCGAACAACGGCGGCTGCGTGTCCTCAATCCTGCCCAGTTTGAGGTTACACGGCAGGCAGGCGGCCTGTTCCAAGGCAACGCAAACATGGCGACGCTTACCCCCACAGAAATCACAGCGATCGTATCGGATGCGGCCCTTACGGTGTGTCAGGAACTCGGCATGATCGACCGGGCGCGGGTCTGCCTCGTCTATGAAGAAGCGCACTCCCTCGTCCCCGAATGGAATTCCGTGGTCGCCGAAGGCGACAAGGCGGCGACGGCGCGCAGCGCGCGGGCGATCCTGCAAGGACGCAAATACGGCCTGGGTTGCCTGCTCATCACGCAGCGTACGGCAAACGTGACGAAGACGATCCTCAATCAATGCAATACGATCTTCGCCATGAGGACGTTCGACGACACAGGAAAGGAGTTCCTGTCCAACTATATCGGCAGGGACTATGCCGGTGTGCTTCCCAGTCTTGAGGCGCGGCATGCCGTGATTTTCGGCAAGGCCTCGTCCTGCGAGAATCCGGTCCTTGTGCGCTTGAATGACCGCCAACCCTTCCTCGATGCTTTCCGCGCGGCACATCCGGTCCAGCCGTTGCTTGCTGCGCCAGTGCCTCAAGACGAGCCGGAGCCTGCGGAGCAGGCGAACGAAGTCGACGACCAAATTCCGTTCTAAGCTAAATGCATGTCTAGATGCTTGCCACATACGGATGGCAACGGTGGAAAGCGGAAAGCCGTTATACTTGTCAGAATCATCGGTCATACCAGCACTATTAAAACAAAAGGTAGGCAGTCTTGGCGTTCAAACTCTCCGTTTCAGCACTTGAGAAATCAATCAAGCATCTTTGCAAATACGGTGACACCGATGTGTTTCCCCATTTGCCGGAGCTTGCGTTCTTTCGGGACGAGAGTGCAGCCATCGTGACTGAACTCAAGGAACTTGACCTTGATTCCTATAACCCAGGTGGCGCGTTCGAGGCTCTTGCGCCGAAGAGCCGTTTCGGCTTCAGGATTACTCATCAGTTGAGTGCTGTGGACACGGTCCTGCTTCTTGCTGCGGTCATAGAGATCGGCTCTCTGATCGAAGCTAGGCGACCTGATCCGAAAGGTCTTGAAGCGTTTTCGTATCGTTTCGACAGCACGACCGAGGGGTCACTTTTCCTGCCGAACCGTACATTTAAGGATTGGCTCCATGCGCAGCAGAACCGCATTCAGGGCAGTCTCAAGATAAAGCAGGTGGTGCTGACGGACATCTCGGACTTCTATGCCCGCATAAATTTTCACCGCTTGGAAAATCTACTCGACGAGGCCGCCCCCGCGAACGGCGCGGCAAGATACGTCAAGAAGGTGATCAAGGTCATCCGGGCGAAGCAGTCGTTTGGATTGCCGGTTGGCGGCACTGCGGCGAGACTGCTGGCTGAGCTGGCGCTTTCCGACACTGACAAGGCACTCATAGACCACGGCATTATAGCCACGCGATTTGTCGACGATTTCCGCATCTTTCTGAACGCCGGCGATAATCCGTACGACGTCCTGAGCTTTCTTGCCCAGCAGCTCAGCATAAATGAGGGCTTATCGCTCAATGCTGCAAAGACGAGAGTCATGTCGCGGACGGCCTATTTGGAAACGCTCAAAGGGCTGACCAGTGATATATCGGAGGAAGCCGAGGGAGAGGCTCTCGAAACCTTAACTGCGGACATCTATTTTGAGGAGTCGCCAGACCCTGAGGATGTAGAGGCCCTCAAAACACTTAATTTGCTTGGATTTCTTCAGGAGGAAATCGGCAAGGAGGACTATGATGTTGGCCGGATCAAGGTGATTTTCCGCGCCCTCAAGATCGCAAAGCCCCCCGATTCCATCGAATACATCATTTCGAACTTTTCGGAGTTGGTGGTGTTCGCCAAGGAGGTGAGCCTCTTGATGCAGGCGCTGGAGGAAGAATCGCCTGGCTGCTTCAACGACCTCGCAGACAGCGTTATTCTGGCGATCTTGGAGCCCCCGGCCTCCAGTATCCAAGTCATCCGGACCTGGATGCTTGAATTATTCGTGCGCGGCACCGTGCCGATCTCAGGTGTACAGTTCAAAAAGATCGAAAACCTGTCGTCGCTGCTGGACAAGAGGCAGCTTCACATCATCCGGAGTAGGACGAACAACAAGCATTTCTTTCGCATGCACAAAGCCGCTGTCGGACAGATTCCGCCCTTCGAGCAGCCTGCATTCATATCTGGTGCAGTTTGCTTACCGAAGGACGAATATGAAAACTGGCTCGCCACGCTCAAACCGATCTTCTCGGGACCGACCTGCCACCTTTTCCTTAAATGGGTGAAGTCTAATAAAGAAAAGTTAATAACAAAGCTTGGCACTTCGGTAGATGATCAGGTTGAATAAGATATATAATTGCAACAGCGGCATCGTATAGGCTGGCTCTATGATCGAGCGGGAAGAAATTGAGGCTCAAAGCAAGCACCTCGATGTGCATGTGCCCAATGTCGAGCGGGACTACGTTTTTGGTTGGTTGCTGAAAGCCTTCTTCGAGCATCCATGGCTGGGACATGTCCTCGTCTTCAAAGGCGGCAACTGCATGCGTAAGGCGTACTATCCGGCAACCCGCTTCTCTTCTGATCTCGATTTCAGTGTCACCTCGGCGATCGATGCGGAGCGCTTCAGGACGGCTGTAAACGAGGCATGCCTGAGCGCGCAGGATGCTTGTGGCGTCGTGTTCGAGACGAACAAGAACACGTTCGAAGCCGACCGCATGATCGATACGCAGCGGCAGGCATTCAAGGGCAAGGTCTACTTCAAAGATTTCTATGGTCAGGACAGCAATCTCACCATCAGCGTGAAGCTGGATGTGACGGAGTTTGATCGGCTGTTACTGCCTGTTGTCCAGCGACCGCTCATTCATCCCTATTCTGATGCGGCGCAGTGCCAAGTGAACGTGCAGTGTATGGCCCTGGAAGAGTTGCTGGCCAACAAGTTGAAGTGCCTCTTGCAGCGTCGGCACTCGTTCGACCTTTATGATCTCGTCTATGCAGCGTTTTTCGAGCGATCGATTGAGGTGGACCGAAGTTTGGTGCTGAGCACATTCCTGCGAAAAACCATTTTTGAGCGCAGCCCCGGCTCTGCCAAGCAAATCCTGCTTGGGCTACCCATGGCCTTTTTCCAAGGTGTCTGGAACAAGTACATCGTCTGCCCTGTCGAGAGCCGTTTTGATTTCGATCGCGTGGCAGAAGGGTTCCGGTCAGCGATTGACCTAATATTCGGAGACGTGCAGCCGAGGGGATTCGAACCGGATCCGTTTTATCCGGCAGAATTCCGCAATCTGATCCTTGAGGCGGGCGCCAGTCGTCGCCTTATGAATATCACCTATGATGGGCACCAGCGAGTTATCGAACCCTACTCGCTTGCGTATAAAAGACGCCAAGACGGGCACGCATCCGAATATTTCTATGCTTGGGATCGCACCGGCGGGCGTTCGTCGCCACCTGGCATCAAGACGTTCTTCCACCACAAAATTCAAAACCTCTCGCTCGGCGAAGAGCAGTTTGAGCCGCGCTTTGAGATCGAGCTGTCAAGAGCTGGGGAGGCTGCACAGAAAGGGTATTTCGGGAAGCCGTTCGCGGGGAGTGGGCGGGTGCCCGTATTCGGCCGTCCGGCTGCCGTCCAGACCCGGGCGCGACGAAACCCGTTTGCACAGACCTACACAGTCGAATGCCCATACTGCCAAAAGCGGTTTAAACGCACTACTAACTCTACCGCTCTTAACGCCCACAAAGACAGCAACGGTTATCCTTGCCGATCACGGCGAGGATATCTGGTGTGAAGGCTGAAGGCGACAAGATGACAGCCGTTTCTGAGCAAAAGCGAAAGGAGACCGCTGTTTCCTTGTTGAAAGACATGGAGGCCACAGCAGCTCGGATGCGCGAGCTCATCGTCGCGATGCCCCCACATGATCTGCTTGGTTACATCTACGCCCAGCACATGATGAAAGCGATGGCAGACCAAAGCGCTGCCGAGGAGCAACACGAAGCGGACGGCCCAGATGACCTGATCAACGACAACCAGTTCCTGCTGGAGTATGTACACGCGGTGCTCGCGTCAGATGCTGCCCCTGCGGACGTGATATTCGACGAAGCCCGATGCGCCGAGCTGTTTGAACTTGGCCGCAAACTGCGAGAGCAGGCCATGTTTTTCGCCATGGCCACGTCCGCCGATACCAAGGAAGGCGTCTTTGGCCCCGACACGGCCGACATTGAATTCCGCGCGAAATCGACCTGGGTCATGCTACGTGGGAATCGCTACCAAGTCTTGGAAGGCGAGTTCTACAGCTACGTTTTGGCGCCTCACAATGAGGTCTTGAAAGAAGTTTACGGTGTCGGTGCCGCCGATATCGCGGAAGGCTTCCAGGCCATGGCCGACGCGACCCGTTCCGGGCATGCCAACGCTATCATGGAGATGATGAAGCAGTTTGAGGCAGCACAGGCCTTCGCTGCGGCACAGGACAAACGTCTGGAAGACGCCATGGAGGCATGGGTTACGGCCAATGCGGAACAGTCGAAAGCCGCCGCGCGGGCGATGGATGACATGTTTCGGGGTGGCATCGCCAACGTGAGCCGTCACACGACGCTGCCCTCGACACTGTTGGCGGACTTGGCGTACCGGCGCGGAGAAGAAACCGAGTTCTTCGCAGCGGGCGATTTTTCGGGGACACCCTACCGGACACTGCCTGCCCGGAAGAAGCCCCTAATCCAGCTTGGATCGGACTACTACGCCGTCGACCCGTGTTTCACCCGCGACGCCGGGTATCGTGCGCTTCTCTACAACCTCCTGCAGCGAAAGCCGGACTACAAGAAAACTTTTGAGGATCGGCAGAAGAAGATGAGCGAAGCTGCCTTCGCCGACATTCTGGCCGCCCAGCTTCCCGGCGCCACGGTTTTTCAGGAGATCTATTATAAAGACCCTGCCAGCAAGCAGTGGTCCGAAAACGACACCCTCATCCTGGTCGATGACGTGCTGTTCCTGGTTGAAGCCAAGGCGGGCGCGGCTGCGACTATCGCATCGCCAGCGCTTGATTTCGGCCGCCACGCCCAGTCCGTGCAGGACTTGGTACTCAAAGCCTACAAGCAGTGTGAGCGCTTCTTCAATTATCTGAATTCGGCGAATGAAGTGCCGCTCTACCACTTGGCGGACGGCAAATACGAAGAGTGCGGCCGTGTCCGCCGCTCCAACTACCGCGTGATGGTGCCGATCGGGCTGACAGTCGAGTCGTTCTCGCCCTTTTCCACATACTGCAAGGAGCTGCCGCAGGTTGAGCCGCTACTTGGAAGGCATGCCTTCGTTTCGCTGTCCATTGACGACCTATTTGTGCTCAAGCGTCTTCTGCCCACACCCGGCGAGTTCGTCCACTACATGGAGGTGCGGCAGGCCGTGGCAGGGATGCGCCGGGCTCATCTCTTTGACGAGTTCGACCACCTGGGCGCGTACCTGAAGAAGAACCGTTTCGATCAGGACATTGCTGAGCAGCTGAAGGGCGGCAAGGTGAACATGCTTATATGGGACGGCATGAGCGACATTGTCGACAGTTGCTTCGAGGGTGAAGACTGGGAAAGCGGACCGTTTCCGACGCAGGACTTCCCGGAGGAGGTGCTGAAGCTGCTTGGGGCGCTCGATGCTACCCGAGCACGTGGGTGGCTTTCGGCGGGGAGCCATATCCGTGACTTTGGAGAGGAAGGCCGGAGTAATCTGGCCAAGATGCTATCTGACCTCCGTCAAACCCTGAACCAGCATCCCGCTCGCTACTTTATTTTGGCCGGGGACGGTGAGCCGCTCTTCGTTTGGCTTCAACAACACGACCACCAAATTGACTGGAGCAGGGTGAATGACAAGGCCAGTGCAGCTGCGTTGGCCGTCAAGGCTTCTAATGTCATCGGCGTCGTCGCAAAGGTTAGCGCCGACGGGACTTACCATCGGGCGCAGTCTTTCGCAGTCCACGTACCGACAGAGCGAACGGAAGAAAACGCCCACATTTACGAGGACGCTGTGCGAATGGCCCAACCCGCGCGCGCGGTGAATCTCAATCAGCCGAAGCATGTCATCCCTCCTGCGAAGGCCAAAAAGCCGGGGCGGAATGACCCGTGTCCGTGCGGCAGCGGTGTAAAATACAAGAAGTGTCATGGCCGTTAGGAACGAGCCGTATAGCAGAAATTGGCCGCTAACCAGGGAATGTCACTATCTCGTACCTAGCCTATTTTGGAGGGCTATGGAGGGGAATAGCGTAGACATAGTTCTCCGTTTCGTCGTTCTCGGCCCGCCATATTTTTACTCCCAGAATAAATATAAGAATAACCTGCTGGCTGAATAACAAAGGCTGGTCTCCCTGTTTGCTTCGCGAGAGCTTCTTTCGAGGATGTCTGTAATAGGGCTTGGGAGTGCTTCGCTCTTGCAGATAGAGTCTGGAGTATTCTTTATCTATCTGCCAGCGAAAGCGAAGTGTCTGACGCGATCGCGCTCAGTCGATCGAGCGTAGCCGAAAACCGGCGTTTTGGAGCTCAGTCCGTCAGATGCAGCGCTTCAAAAGAATGTTTGGTTCCTCTTTTGACAAACGGCGGGCGTGCCCCGCGCGTCAGCTCATGTCCAATTCAATCGCTTGGCGGATATAATGCCGGAGCGGTTCTTCCGGGTATTTTTCCATCGTTTTGACCTGCACGGTTCTGGAATGCTTGCCGGACCCACGCAACATGCCGAACGGATCGTCAAAATGGGCGCCCCTCGTGAAAGAGAACGTGACGCAAGTCTTTGTCGGACTGATCGCCACAATGTCTCTGTTCATTTTGAAGACGGGCACTGAATAGTACGTCTCCGTCCCTCCGCGCATGCGAAAGGAGGCCTCTGGCGCAACACGCGCCATCTGCGAAACGAAGGCGCGGACAATTGCGTGAAACTGTTGCTGAACACGGCTTTCAAGGAAATTCTCAAGGTCTTCGGTCACGGTTCGATGCCCCATTGCTGCGCACGATCTTCAGGTCGTCCGCTGTAGGCCACGAAAGCCAGCGCAACAAACCAGGTAAAATAGCTTGCCCATTGCATGCGACCGATGAGAGCGCTGCGTGTTTCATGTCCGAATACGTGATCGGGCGGCATGGAGATAACAAACGCCACCATCACAACAACTGTGAAAAGAGATGTCGCGAGCAGCCCCAACGCAGCCCCGCGCCAGCCTGACTGGCGTGCCAAGGCAATGCTTCCAATCAGGGCTGCAATGGGAGTGAAATCCAGCGAGGCCCCGATCATGTGCAGGGTTCCGGTTCCTGTCAGCGCCTCTATCGGGGTTCCGGTGGGATCGGGCGGAAACGTTCCTCCGACAACCATTCCGAACGCTGCCAAACCCAGCAGACCTGATACAAGCCAGCGAACCCACCCGCCAAGAAGGGCGGCCAGGATCACCGCCGAGCTTCCGAGCGCCAGCGCCATCGCCATGAAGGCAAGGCGCATCAGCCAGCCCCAGTTGCCAAGCATGTAATCGCTGAGGAAGACCCAGGTCGGGTCCAAATCCCGGCGCAGCAAATGCAATGCGATCAGGAGAAGAAAAGCCGCGCCTGACGATGCGGCTAGAACCATGCTTTTAACATCAGGTGCCAGACCTGTCATTGTCGTGCGATCGTTCAACAACACGCCCTCTCAGCCTTCAAGTTCGGCCACGTTCAGCGCGTCGAGGTTGGCGTAACTGGCCTCCATCCCGTCGGCCATTCCGGTCTCGAGCATCGCCTTGCGGCTCCCCGCGTCGGGCAGGGACATGCGAAGCAGCATTCTCGTTCCTGCACCGTCGGGTTCGAACAGTGTGTCGATGGTGTTGTCCGGTGTGGGGTCCGGCATCAGCATCCGCTCCACATGGACAATCCGACGGTCGGGCTCCAGCGCCACATATTCACCGACAATGGCAAAACGGGCTCCGGCCCCATTGCTGTATTCGTGTCGGAACGCACCGCCGGGGCGCACGTCCATCTCACAGACCGGCATGGACCATCCGGGCGGACCGAGCATCCATCTTTGCACAAGCTCCGGGTCGGTATGCGCGCGATAGACCAAGGCAGGCGGATGATGGAAACGACGTGTAACGGTAAGGCTGGTCTCGCCGTCGAGTTCAATTGAAAGGGGGGCGTTGGTCATACTCAGTCCTTTTCCCTTGATGCCTCTTCCATCGCCATCTCACCGAGCACAGCGTCGAGGCGGTCGTAATTGGCTTCTAGGCCACGACGCAGCAACGCGAGCCATCCTTCAATCTCTTCAAGGGCGCCATCGGCAAGGCGGCATGGTCGGCGGGTACCATCCACCCGACGCGTAATGAGCCCGGCCTCTTCGAGAACCTTGAGGTGGTGCGAAATAGCCGGTTGGCTCACGGCAAAGGGCCGGGCGATTTCTCCGACCGTCGCTTCACCATTCGCGAGATGTGCGACGATGGCGCGGCGGGTTGGGTCGGCAAGCGCGGCAAAAGCGAGATCGGGCGTCAAAGCGATGGCTCTCTTAATTAACGATTCTTTATATAAGCCATTATCTAAATAAAGCCAAGCGCTCTCGCATCAGAGACAGGACATGGACAGATCCACCCCGTTGAGGGGATGTATCAGAACCAGAACGTTTCTAGACGCGGGCTAGTGCCATGGGTGTGGGTTCGGCGGCCCCCAGTCGGTGATTGGCGAAGCTCATACTCTCCGCATAGCCGCCGGCATGTCCCAAATCGGGCTATTTATGAAGCCTTCGCTCGGCGACCGGGTGCCCGAACACCCTCGCGGGGAGGTGGCGTTCATGCACTCCGATAGCTTGCGAGAGTGCCTCTTCCCCATTCGGCGCTGGTTCTGTGAGAAGGATTTACCGCCGAGCCCCGCGCCACGGTTTCCGCAAGGTCTTGAGTTCTCGCCAATTCCTGACTGTCCCGGTTAATCTCCCGGACTGGCTAAGGTCCGGTGCCAAACGACGACGGCGCCTCCGCGCGGGCGCGGCAGGCGGGGTCGCCTTTCAGACACTTCCCAAATACCGCCAGAAGTTCGGCAAGTCCGATCTCGAAGTCGTGGAACATTGCTTCTTTTGAGCGCTGGTCCTCTGCATGTCCATCGCGGCTGGCCACTGCGAGTGCCGCACCGTGCGCATAGTCGACGAGTATGTGTGTCCAACGCACGGCATTCTCGTCTCCGTTTAACAAACGGGACAGTTCATTGGTGATCCTTCGGGCGTGTTCGGGGAAAATGGCCGGCTGGGCAAATATCGCCAGGGTCAATGCCGGATAAAGGACAACCTTGGAGTAGTAAGCCATGAGGAGAGCGTGCGCGCGCGCTAGATCATCACCCGATTCCGGCGCTGCCACGTCCGCATATGCACGCTCTGCCAGAGCCTTGATGAGCCCGTCCCGATCTTTGAAGTGATGGTAGATGGTCATGGGATTGATGCCCACGCGCGTTGCCAGCGCGCGCATTGTCAGGCCGGTGAGGCCCTCGGCATGGAGTATTTCCAAGGCTTCCGAGAGAATGCAATCGGGAGAAACAATCCTTCCGTCGGCGGGTGGCCGACCGCGCCGCCTTGTCATCACCTGACGACCTCATAGTGAGACTGAACCAGTCCGGAAGGGAAAGATCTTGTGCCCTTGTGCGCCAGAGCCACATCGCGGGGACCACCGCCAAACAGAGGCCGCCCCTTACCCAGAAGGATTGGCACGCGCGTGATCACCATGTCGCTGATCATGTCGCGTTCGAGAAAGGATTGAATGACCTGCCCGCCATCCACATAGGCGCGGCGTGCCCCCTCGGAGGTCAGCATCACCATCGCCTCTTCAGGGGATTTGTCCGAAAAGCGCACCTTTCCGCTAAGTTCCTGTGGCACGTCTTGTTGCGCAAGCCGTCTTGAGAGAACCAGCACCGGACGGTTGTAGAACCACGCGCCCATGCTGCGGACTGCTTCATAGGTGCCGCGCCCCATCACGATGACGTCGATCTCATTTATGAACGCGTCATAGCCATGATCTTCATCAGCTTGGTCGTGCTTGAGCAGCCAGTCGATATCTCCATTCTCACGGGCAATAAAGCCATCGAGGCTCGTGGCAATGAATACGTGACCAGTGACCATTCGAAATCCCCATAATTATACGCTGTATAAATAACGGGAGTTCGATATGAGTCAACGCGCCACAGAGCGCAGCGCCTTGTAGACCCGGCTTGTGGGGGCGATGCCCATCGTGGTCGCGCAGAAAGAAACGGCATCCAGCAGCGGATCGAGCGCGATGCCAGTTTCCATGCCCTGGCCATTCAGAAGATAAACCACATCTTCGGTCGCCACATTGCCTGCAGCCCCGGGCGCGAACGGGCAGCCGCCAAGGCCACCCGCCGCCGCGTCGACGGTGCGAATGCCGAGCCTCACCGCCTCCCATACATTGGCAATGCCCATGCCGTAGGTGTCGTGGAAATGCGCTGCAATCGCACTTATCGGAACCTCCCTTGCTACCGCTTCAACCACGGCGGCGATGCGCGCTGGCGTCGCCTTTCCCAGTGTTTCGCCGAGAGCGATTTCCTGGCAGCCCATGTCGCGCAGGGCTTTGGCCACCGGCGCAACGGCAATGGGATCCACCGGGCCGGCATAGGGACAGTCGGTAATGGTGGAGACGTAGCCGCGGACAAAGACGCCCGCGTAGCGCGCGCGTGTGACGATGAGCGCGAAGCGTTCGAGTGAAGCGGCGACCGTGGAGCCGATGTTCTTTTCGGCGAAAGCATCGCTTGCCGCGGTAAAAACGGCGATGGCGCGCGCGCCTTCCTCAAGCGCCTGTTCCAGCCCCCGTTCATTTGCGACCAGCACCATGTCGCCAGCGCGTTCCGACGCGCCGACTGCATTCATGACCTCGGCGGTGTCCGCCATGCGTGGCACACGCTGCGGCGAAACGAAGGCGCCCACCTCCATCCGTGCCACTCCGGAGCGGCGCAGCCGCTCGACCAGTTCGATGCGGTGGGCGGTTTCGATGTGCTCCTTGCGCGCCTGCAACCCGTCCCGTGGGGCAACCTCGACGATGGAGACCTGTGTGCTCACCGTTCGCCCCGAATGCGGTTGAGGATCTCTTCGGCCAGATCCTGCCGCACCTTGCCGAGGGCTTTGAGTTCGCTTGTCACCAGATCGATCTCGTCGCCCACCGCACCGACCATCAGCGCGACATTCTGCGCGTGCAGCGCCATGTGCCCCTTCTGAATGCCAGTCGTGGCAAGCGCGCGCATGGCGGCAAAGTTTTGCGCAAGTCCGATGGAAACGATGATGCGGGCCAGTGCGTCGGCGGTTTCGACGCCGAGCAGTTTCAGATGGGCCTGTGCGGTCGGGTGCACCTTTGTGGCGCCGCCAATCAGGCCCACGGCCATCGGCATTTCCAGAATGCCGACCAGATTGCCGTCTTGGTCCCTTTCCCAGCGCGACATGGAGCGATAGCGGCCGCTGCGCGCGGCATATGCGTGCGCGCCCGCCTCGATGGCGCGGGTGTCGTTGCCGGTTGCCAGCACGACAGCGCTGACGCCATTCATGATGCCCTTGTTGTGGGTCGCCGCGCGGTAGGGGTCCGCATCGGCAAAACGATAGGCGGAAAGCATATCGTCACGCACCTGCGCGCCGCCGATTTCATCAAGCGTCCACACGGCGCGTGCGCGCACCACGCGCCGGTCTGCCAGATTGGTCAAAATGCGCAGCAATGTCCGGGCACCGGTCCATTCGGCGAGCCGCGGGGCCAAGGCTTCGGCCATGCTGTTGACGGCGTTTGCGCCCATCGCGTCGCGCGTGTCGACGATGATGTGCACGATGGTCATCGGCCCTTCGTCGCTGTCGATGACGCGCACATCGATGTCGCGGAAACCACCGCCGAATTTGACGAGAAGTGGATCGGTTTCGTCGCAGATCGCGCGGATTTCCTCGAACCGCTCATAAACTTTCAGCCGGACATTCTCGGGGTCGCTTGCGCCGAGAAGCTGGATCTGCGCGGCCATGACGGGGCCGGTGGCCGAGGTGAAGAAGCCGCCTGTGGGCCTGCAGCGCTTGGCTGCGTTGCAGACGGCGGCCACGACGGAGGATTCTTCCGTTGCCATAGGCACCAGAACCTCGCGTCCGTCGACGATCATGTTGGTGGCGATGCCCACCGGAATGGCCATGGTGGTGATGGCGTTTTCGACAAGGCGGTCGGCGAGTTCGATTTGTCCCTCGGCTGCTGCCGCGAGGCTTGCCATGGCCTCGTTGCCCAACTGCGCCTGCCGCGCAACGGCCTGAAGCCGTTCCGCGGGTGTCATCTTGTGAAGGCCTTCAATACGGGACGATTGGACGTCGCTCATCTTATGTCCTGTGGTTACTGAATCATGGTTTTGGGAAGCCAGAGCACCAGCTCCGGGAACAGCGCGCAGATCAGGATGCCGAACGCCTGAAGCAGCATGAACGGGATGATGGCCCGGTAGACCGTCCCCATGCCAATCCCGGCCGGCAAAACGCCCTTCATGTAAAAGAGCGTGTAACCGAAGGGCGGGGAGATATAGGCCATCTGCGCGGAGACGAGGAACAGAATGCCGAACCAGAGCCGGTCGAAATCCAGAAAGTCGATGACCGGCAGGAAGACGGGCACGCAAAGCAGGATGATGCCGATCTCATCAAGGAACATGCCGAGAAAGAACAGGATCGCCAACATGACGGCCAGGACGATCCAGCGATTGGCGTCCATGTCCTGAATGAAACCAAGCAGGAAGTCGGCGCCGCCGGTGCCGGTGAAGATAGCGACGAAGGCCCGCGCGCCGATGGTGATCCAGAGGATCATGGTCGTGACCTTGACCACATCCATGCCGACCCCGCGTAGCAGTTCCCAGCCGAAGCGGCGCTCGATCAGGGCGGAAACGAAGGCCAGCGCAACGCCCACGGCAGCGGCTTCGGTCGGTGTGGCAATGCCCATATAGATGGTGCCCAGCACGCCAACGATGATCAGCATTGGCAGGATGAGCGACTTCAGCGCCGCGATGCGCATGGCCCAGGTGATGTCCTCATTCTCTTCCGGGCGTGGGGCGATGGCCGGATTGAGCGCAGCCCGCAGCACGATGTAACCGATGTAAAGCGAGGCAAGCAGAAGCCCTGGAACGACACCGGCGATGAACATCTGGCCGATCGAGGCTTGCGCGGTGACGGCATAGACGATCGTGATGACGGAAGGCGGAATGAGGATGCCGAGTGTGCCGCCGGCGCAGATCGTTCCGATGGCCAGCTCCGGTTGGTAGTTGCGCTTCAGCATCGAGGGCAGGGCGAGCATGCCCATGGCGGCAACAGCGGCGCCGACAATACCCGTCATCGCCGCGATGATCGTGCAGATGGCGATGGTGCCGACGGCAAGCCCGCCGGGCAGGCGGCGCGACCACAACTCCATTGCCTTGTACAGACTTTCGATCACGCCGGAGCGCTGCAGCACACTGGCCATCATCACGTAAAGCGGAATGGCGAGCAGCGATTCCGACTGCATCGTGTCGAAGAGATTGAGAACGGTGACGGAAAGGGCTGCCGGTCCCCAAAGGGTGATCGTGAAGACAAGCGCGAGCGCGCCCAGCGTGAAAGCGAGCGGAAGGCCGGTCAGAAGAAGCCCGACCAGGCTCGCGAACATGATGACCAGCACGAGTTGGGAGCTCATGGTCGTGCCTCCGCGTGTGCATCATTGCGCAGGGCGAAGACCGCCTCGACCAGCGCCTGGGCGCACAGCATGACAAAGGCGAAGGGCACCACGAATTTCAGCCACCAGATGGGTGGATTCCAGGCAGAAAAACTCGTCTCTCCAAGCGACCAGGCATTTATCGCCAGTGGCCAGCTCACGGCCGCGAAAACCGCGGCGAAAACGGCAATCACCAGAAATGCGAAAACATCGAGCATACGGCGCGCCGGCGCGGGAGCCTTCTCGCTCACAATGTCCACTGCCACATGGCCGCGCAGATGCAGCAGGTAAGGCCCGGCCAGCATGAAATGAGGACCGAACACAAGCGTGCTGGCTTCCATCGCCCAGACGGTGGGCGCATCAAAAGCATAGCGCGCGATCACCTCGTAGAGGAGCATCGGCACGACCGCGAAGATGATCACCGCGGCGACAACGAAAAGAACCCGGTTCACACCGGTGACAAGGGCGCAAACTGCCTGCATGGAACTGATATTCAGCCTGAGGTTGGTAGCGGGCGGCGTGGTGACCGCCCGCCCGAAACAAGGGTCAGATGAGACCGAGTGACTGCATGAAATCGATCTGGCTATCGACGATCTTTGTCGCCAGCGGATCTTCCTTCGCGGCAACTTTCCAGGAATCAACGGCCTTGGAACGGGCCTCGGCCACATCTGCTGGATCGAGATAGACCACTTCGACCCCTTGTTCGCGGTATTTGTCGAGCACCTGGCTGTTCTGCACGATGATGCGCTGGCGCAGGGAGCCCGAAATCTCGCGGGCAGCGACGGCGAGAGCCGCCTTGTAGTTGTCCGGCAATGCGTCATAGGCCGCCGAATTCGCCACGTAGCTGGTCGCCGTGGTCGGCTGGTGGACGCCGGGCAGAATGATGAATTTCGCGACTTCTGCGAGACCTGCCTCGTAGTTGGCAGTGAGATCGCCACGGTCGGCGAAGTCGATCAGACCCTTTTCCAGGCCGGAATAGACTTCCGCCGTCGCCATCGGCGTCACCGCCACACCGAGATCACCCATGACGGCGGAGGCGAGGCCGACGAAACGGCCCTTCTTGCCGGCCATGTCTGCAATGCTCTCGATCTTGACGGTCGAATGCATCGGCTCTTCGCCATAAACGGTCGGCGCGACGTAGGTGAGGCCGGCCTTGCCATAGGCTTCGCGGGCCATGTCCAGGCCGCCGAGTTCATAGAACCAGGCTTCATACTGGTCGGCGTCCGGGAACCCGAACGGGATGGTCGAAGTGAAGGCGAATGACGGAATTTTTCCGGCTTCATAGCCGTCAAAAGTCTTCATCATCTGAAATGCGCCGCTGCGGACCGCATCGAATGCCTGGTTGGCCGGCACGAGCTGCCCCGCCGAGAACAGCTTGATGTCGAACTTGCCATCGGTAAGCTCGGCAACGCGTTCGACGAATTTCTTTTCGAACTCAAAGGGTGTGGTTCCGCCATCCCACAGGGCCTGCATGCGCCACTGCACGGTGTCCTCTGCGCGTGCCACTGCCGGCATGGCCAACGTTGCTGCACCACCCAATGCGGAAGCCGTCAGAAAACGGCGTCTCTTCAAATCTGTCATTGTTTCCTCCCAAGACAGCAAGTTTGATCATAAAGCGGAATTGTCATAAAATTCACTGGGACAATCAAGGGACAGTTTGGCGCAAATAGGCGATGACTGTCCCTGTTATAAAAATGGGACAATACGTGATGACCGCAGCCGATACACGCTTTTCCCGCGTCGATCGAATTGTCCAGCATGTGAGCGGGCTGCTCGCTGCCGGTGCTTATAAGCCGGGAGAGCGGTTGCCCTCCGTGCGCCAGGCTGCGCGGGAGCATGGCGTTTCCAAAAACACGATGGCAGAAGCCTATGACAGGCTGGTTGCGCGGGGGCTTCTGGAGGCGAGACCGGGGTCTGGTTATTATGTTGCCCAGTTTCAGCTGGATCGGCCTGCGCCCCCCGCTCCGCATGTTGCCGCGGCGGTGGACGTGGTTTCTCTCCTGCGTGAGCAGCTTGACCAGCACTATGAGGTGCGGCCGGGTGATGGCAGGCCCCCGGCCTCGTGGATGGAGGGCGCGGAGCTCAAACGATACTTTTCCAGCTTCAGGACGGCAGACGCCGACACGGTGGATTTCGGCTACGGTAGTTCCTGGGGGTATGCTCCCCTGCGCGAGCGTTTGCGTGTCCTGCTTCTGGAGCGCTCGATCACCGCCCAGCCAGACGGGCTTCTCCTCACGCATGGGGTCAATCACGGGCTCGACCTGATCATTCGGCATCTCATTGAGCCGGGCGATACGGTGTTCGTCGATGATCCGGGCTATTATCCGCTGTTTGCGAAGCTGACTCTCGCCAAGGCCAAGATCATCGGCATTTCCCGAAGCCATGATGGGCCGGATCTGGAAGATCTTGCTGCGAAGCTGGCGCTTCACAGACCAAAGGTGTTCTTCACGCAATCTCTGGCTCACAACCCCACTGGCAGCACCTTGTCTCCGGCGGTTTCGTTCGGCCTCATGCAACTGGCAGAGCGCTGGGGATTTCTGCTCGTCGAGAACGACGCGCTGGCCGATATCCTGCCCGTGACACTGCCGCGCCTCGCATCCCTCGATCAGCTCAACCGGGTCCTGTATGTCGGGACTTTCTCGAAAACGCTTTCAGCCAGCCTGCGTTGTGGTTTCGTCGCCGGCGATCCCGCGATCATCAGCGCTCTAGGCAATCTGAAGATGCTGACCACGGTGGCCACCTCCGACTATGTCGAGCGTTTTGTGTTTCATCTCATCCAGGGCGGCCAGTATTTGCGGCATCTGCGCAAGCTGAAATCCCGCGTCGAGGAGGCACACAAGACCTCGCTCGCGCGACTTGAGGCGCTGGGCCTGACGGTCCGCAAGAGTGTCTCGCCGGGCTTTTATCTCTGGGTGGAGTTTCCCGATGCAATAGACGAGATGGCGCTGTGCCGCGCAGCATCGGAACAAAGCATTTTCCTTGCGCCTGGCAGCGTCTTTCGTCCGGGCAGATCGATAAATGGCAAGGCAGCGATCCGGGTAAACGTTGCCTATGGCGCGCATCCGCGCTTCCTTGCCTTTCTGGCGGACCAGTTAAAAAACGCGCCTCGTGGCTAGAGGCGCGTCATGCAGACAGGGGTTGTCCCTCGGTGCTACCCCCGGATCTGCGCCTTGCGCGGCATGTCGGAGAGGATCTCCGCGCCATCGGCGCGCATGATCACGATCTCTTCCAGCCGCAGGCCGAATTTTCCGGGCAGGTAGATGCCGGGCTCGATGGAAAACACCATGCCTTCGTCGAGAACGGTCTCGGAGGTGGCGGTCAGGTAGGGCGGCTCGTGGATGTCGATGCCAAGCCCGTGGCCGGTCCGATGGGTGAAGTACTCGCCATAACCCGCCTCGGTGATCACGTCGCGTGCGGCCTTGTCGATGGCCTTCGCGGCAATGCCCGGTTTTGCGGCGGCCAGCGCAGCGGCAACTGCCCGCTCCACGATGGCGTGAACCTTCTCGAACGCGGCATCGGGCTTCCCGTAATAGCCGACGCGCGTCATGTCGGAGGGGTAGCCGTCCAGCCGCCCGCCTGTGTCGATCAGAACCGCATCGCCTTCTTTCAGCTTCGTGTCGCCGGTGTGGTGATGGGGGAACGCACCATTGCCACCAAAGCACACGCTGGTGAAGACCGGCACGGCCCCGGCTGCCTTGTAGACATCGCGGATCGCGGCGGCCACTTCCAGCTCTGTGATGCCCTGCTTCAGTGCATCGAACCCGGCCATGGCGGCCTTGTCGTTGAGCACTGCGCTCGCCTTCAGGCGTTTGTACTCGTCTTCGTCCTTGCGGGCGCGCAGATGGCCGACCGTGTCGTCGGTGAAACGGCGCTTTGCGCCCGGCAGCGCGTCGAGCAGAAGCAGCGCGAAATCGGCGCGCATCGTTTCGTCGATCACGACGCTCGGGGCCTCCGGCAGGTTCGATGCCTTCAGAAGCTCCGCAAGCGCGGCGTCCGGGCCGTCATCGTCGCGCCAGGGGAAGAAGGGCAGGTCGGTCTTCTGGCGCGAACTGTCGACATTGAGCGCGGGCATAAGGAAGCCGGCATGATCCTTCGAGACCAGAAGCATGACGGGGCGTTCGTCACCATGCGGATCGAGGCCCGCCACATACATCATGTGGCTGGACGGGCCGATGGCGACGAGGTCGGTGCCGGTTTCGCGCATGCGCGCGCGCAGGGCCTCAAGCCGCCGGTTGGAGGTGGTGGACATGGACAAACTCCAGAAATGAGAGAGAGGCGCTTTGAAAAGAAAAGAGGCCGCCACGACTGGCGGGGCGGCCTCGGATGCTATGGCTTTGATCAGTCTTTCGTGACGAGCCGGTAGTAGACGAAGTCGGAGGTGGCGCCGTTGACATAGCCGTTCACCTTCTTGTCCATCGCCACTTGGTAGGCGGCCTGGAACATGATGATGATCGGTGACTTGGCCTGCACGTCCTTCTGCAACTCGACATACATCGCATTGCGCGTGTCGGCGTCGGATTCGGCAAGAGCTGCCGCCGTGCGGTCGTTCATCTCTTCCGGCACCGCCCAGGCGTTCCGCCATGTGGTGGTGGCCTGGTAGTTGTCGTCGGAATTGTCGCGGTTGTAGGCGAAGGCCTTGGCATTGGAGTGCGGATCCATGAAGTCCGGCCCCCAGTAGAGCAGCATCGCCTCGTGGCTGCGCTCACGGTACTTGGTGATGACCTGCGAGCCCGTGCCGGGGATAATGTCGAAATTGATGCCGGCTTCCGCAAAGCTCGCCTGCAGCGACTGCGCCATGTCCGTGAACGGGGTCGAGTTGATGACGTCGAGCGTCACGTTGATCGGCGTTTCCACACCGGCATCGGCGAGGATCTGCTTCGCCTTCTCCGGATCGTAGGTGTAGGGCGTTTCGTCATAGGAGCCGGGGAAGCCCTTCGGCCAGAAGGCCTGATGGATCTCCATCTGTCCCTTGAGGAAGCTTTCGGTCATGCCCTCGTAGTTGACGAGGTAGCGCGCTGCCTCCCACAGAGCTTCCGGCTGCAGCGCCTCCGTCTTCTGGTTGAAGGAAACGAAATGCACGGCCGCCTGCGGATAGGTCTCGACCTTGATGTTTTCGGCGCTGATGCCGTTGATCTGGTCCGGCGTCAGGTTGCGGGCCATGTCCACATCGCCCGACTGCAGGAGAAGCTGCTGGGTTGCTGCTTCCGCCACGTGACGGATGATGACATTCTCGACCTTCGGCGCACCCTTGAAGTAGTCGGCATTGGCGCTCATGCGCACAAGCTCGCCCGGGCGGTAGGCAGTCATCTTGAACGGCCCGGAACCGGCAGAATTCGAATTGAGCCACTTGTTGCCCATGTCGCCGTTTTCTTCATGCTCCATCACCGTCTTTTCATCGACGATGGAAGCCGGGCGGGCGGCCAGAACGTTGAGCACGAAGGCAGGCGAGAAGTCGCCCTCATACTTTACGACAACCTTGTTGCCGTCGACGGTGACCATCTGGTCCACATTCTCCGCCGTCCAGCCGAGCTGGGCGAGAATGAAGGCGGGTGTGAGGTTTAGCTTGATGACGCGGGCAAAGGAAAACGCCACGTCTTCCGCGCGCACAGGATTGCCCGAATGGAAGGTCGCGCCGTCGCGCATGGTGAAGGTGATGGTCTTCGCATCCGCATCAGCGTCCCACTCGGCTGCAAGGCCGGGAGCGAGCACCGTCGGGTCCTCTGCGTCGTACTGCACGAGCCGGTCATAGATGTTGGTCACCAGCTCGCCCGAAGAAAACTCGTAGGCCTGTGCCGGGTCGATGGCGACGATGTCGTCAATGTTCTGCGCGACGACCAGCACATTGTCCGGCGTGGCAGCGAGCGCATGCTGCGAAAGCGGCATGGTGAGAGCGGCGGCGAGAAGGGCTGCCTTGAAGAGTTTCATGTCGTTCTCCTCTTTTCTGGATCAGGAATTGTTCTTGTTCTTGGTGTGGATTTTCCGGAGGCCTTGTCCGGCGAAACCAGTTCGATGCGGTTGGTCGTCTGGCCATTGGCGCCGAACACGGTCAGCGTGCCGGTCCACAAAAGGCGGGCCGATGTGTCGGTGGTGTTCTTCCAGGCATGCGGGGTGTTGCCGCGATAATGCAGGCTGTCGCCGGCCTTCATCACCATTTCCTCGCCGTCGAGATATTGGGTGATGGTGCCTTCGAGAATGTAGATCAGCTCTTCGCCCTCATGGCTCACTGTCTCCGAGGAATAGCCGGGCGGCACGGTAAGCACGAAGGAGGATAGCTGGCTTCCGGGAAACTCCGTCCCAAGCCGCTCATAGATGATCGAGGAGCCCGCAATTGAAAATTGCTGGCGGTTCTCGGCACGGGTCAGCCCATCCTCGGCACGGGGCTGGGCGACGAAATAATCGAGCCCGACACCCAGTGCGCGGGCAATGCCGGCAAGCGAACCGAGCGTCGGCGTGGCGTTGTCGCGCTCCACCTGGCTCAGATAGCCCACCGAGAGGCCGGACGCCTCTCCCAGTTGCTGCAGGGTGAGGCCGAGCTGCTTTCGGCGGGCGCGGATCAGCACACCAATTCTGGTGTCGACATCGGATGTGGCGCGGGCCGGCTGGCTGCTCAAAGATTTTTCCCTCACAAAAATTTTTTTGATGTAACCAGATTTTTTTGTATGATCCAAGCTCTTTTTTGAAGGTTTTGCAGGGCGCGAGACGGGCTTTCGCGCCGCAAAACTGCATGAAAACAGACTGTTGGCTTCTTGGTGGTGCGCGCGCCGGCTTGCAGGTCAGCCAGGGGAGAGGGGCGCGTTTTGCGGCACCCATTCAGAGAAACCGCGGCCAGAGAGCGAACAAGCCATGGCGTTTGAACCATCCACCGGGGTCGCCAGCGCACGCATAAGCATGCTGGCAGGACGAGCCTTCGAGAGCGCTGCGAGCGTTTTTCGTTTCGCCATCGTCGTCGCCGGCACATTTCTCGGCCTGCTGGCCATCACCTTCTTTATCGGCCGTGTCGTGCCGATCGATCCCGTGCTCTCGGTCGTTGGCGACCGGGCGACACAGGAGGTCTATGAGGCAGCACGTCAGGCCATGGGCCTCGACCGCCCGCTCATCGTGCAGTTCTTCGCCTATGTGGGCGACGTTCTGACGGGCGATCTCGGCATGTCGATCTCCACCGGGCGCCCGGTGGTCGAGGATCTGGCGCGCGTCTTCCCCGCGACGCTGGAAATGGCCACCATCGGCATCATCATCGGTGTCGTCTTGGGCGTGCCCATGGGCGTTGTCGCCGCCACCCATCAGGGCAGCTGGATCGACCAGTTGATCCGCGTGCTCGGCCTGCTTGGCTATTCGGTGCCTGCCTTCTGGCTCGGGCTCGTCGGTCTCGCCGTCTTCTATGCCGGGCTTGGCTGGGTTGCCGGTCCGGGCCGCGTCGACATCTTCTATGACGGCCTGCTCGATCCCGTGACCGGGCTCTATCTCATCGACAGCGTGATCGCCGGCGAGTGGGATATCTTCTGGAACGCGCTCGACCATCTGATGCTGCCGGCATCGATCCTCGGCTTCTTCTCTTTGGCCTATATCGCCCGCATGACGCGCTCCTTCATGCTCGATCAGCTCGGGCAGGAATACGTCACCACGGCGCGCGTGAAAGGCGTATCGGAGCGCCGCGTCATCTGGCGGCATGCGTTCTATCCGATCCGCATCCAGCTCATCACCGTGATCGGCCTGTCCTATGCGGCGCTGCTGGAAGGGTCGGTGATGATCGAGACCGTGTTCTCGTGGCCGGGCATCGGCAACTATCTCACGACCGCGCTTCTGACCGCCGACATGAACGCCGTTCTCGGCGCGACGCTGGTGATTGGCGCCGTCTTCATCATGATCAACAAGATTTCCGATGTGCTTTATCGCATTCTCGATCCGAGGGCCCGCCGATGATCGAGTGGCTTCTCGACGATTCCCCCACCTCGCGCCTTCAGGCCAATCTGGGCCGCGCCTGGCGCGTCTGGACCGCGCTTTTGCGCAATCCGCTCGCCGTTGTCGGCGCGCTGATCGTGCTGGTGCTGGTCGTCATGGCGATCTTCGCACCGCTGATTGCGCCCTACTCCCCCGTTGGGCAGGATCTCGCAAACCGCCTCATGCCGCCCTCCGCCGAACACTGGATGGGCACGGATGAGCTTGGCCGCGATATCTATTCGCGCGTCGTCTACGGTGCGCGCATCACGCTTTTGATCGTCACCATGGTGGCCGTCATCGCCGCCCCCATCGGCCTCGTGATCGGTGCGGTGTCCGGCTATTTCGGCGGCTGGGTCGATCGCGTCCTGATGGGCGTGACCGATATCTTCCTGTCCATGCCGAAGCTCATTCTGGCGCTTGCCTTCGTGGCGGCGCTTGGACCGGGCATCGAAAACGCCATCATCGCCATCGCCATCACCGCATGGCCGGTCTATGCGCGCATCGCACGCGCCGAGACGATCACCTTCCGGGATTCGGAATTCATCTCGGCGGTCAGGCTGCAGGGTGCTTCGGCAACGCGGGTCATCCTGCGTCACGTGCTGCCGCTCTGCGCGTCCTCGACCATCGTCCGCGTGACGCTCGACATGGCGGGCATCATCCTCACCGCCGCCGGCCTCGGCTTCCTGGGCCTCGGTGCGCAGCCGCCGCTTCCCGAATGGGGCGCGATGATCTCGCGCGGGCGCAACTTCATCCTCGATCAGTGGTGGGTCGCCACCATGCCGGGCTTTGCGATCATTCTCGTCAGCCTCGGCTTCTGCTTCCTGGGTGACGGTCTGCGTGACGTGCTCGATCCCAAGCAGGGAGAAAAGCAATGAGTGCACCGCTGCTTGAAATCGAAAACCTGACCGTCACCTTCCCCACATCCAGGGGACCGGTCGACGTGGTGAAGGGCATTTCCTTCTCGCTCGGACGCGAGCGTCTGGGCATCGTCGGCGAATCCGGTTCCGGCAAGTCGATGACGGGTCGCTCCATCCTGCGGCTCATCCGCAAGCCGGGCCGTGTGACGGCGGATCGGATGACCTTCGACGGCATCGACCTATTGGCGCAGAGCGAACGGCAGATGCGCGCGCTTCGCGGCGCGCGCATCTCCATGGTCATGCAGGACCCGAAATTCTCGTTGAACCCGGTGATGACCATTGGCGAGCAGATCGGCGAGGCGCTCCTCACCCACAAGAAGCTGCCGCGCAGCGAGCTGAAGGCGCGGGTGCTTTCCATGCTGGAAGCCGTGCGCATCAACGAGCCGAAGCGGGTGGCGAACCTTTATCCGCATGAGGTGTCCGGCGGCATGGGCCAGCGCGTCATGATTGCGATGATGCTCATCCCCGAACCCGACCTTCTGATCGCCGACGAGCCGACTTCGGCGCTCGACGTTTCGGTGCAGGCGCAGGTGCTCGACATCATCGACGATCTCGTGACCGGCAAGGGCATGGGGCTGATCCTCATCAGCCACGATCTGAACCTCGTCTCACGCTATTGCGACCGCATCCTCGTGATGAACAGCGGCGAGATCGTTGAATCGTGCAAGGCCAGCGATCTGCACAAGGCGACGCACCCTTATACGAAGGGGCTTCTTGCGGCTATGCCGCGCATGGACGAGAACCGCGACGAACTGCCGGTGCTCGACCGCAGCTCCTGGACCACGGGAGCGGGCACATGAAGAACGCCGCCATTCATCTCGAAAACCTGTCGATCAGCTACGGCAAGACGCCGGTGGTGTTCGATGTCAATTTCTCGGTCGCCGAGGGTGAGAGCTTCGCGCTGGTTGGCGAGTCAGGTTCCGGCAAGTCGACCATCCTCAAGGCCATCAGCGGCCTTGCGCCCGACTGGACCGGCAGGATCTCCGTGCTCGGAAAGCCGCGCGGCCATGCTCCCGATCGCGAATTCGCTAAAACCTGCCAGATGGTGTTTCAGGATCCCTACGGATCGCTCCATCCGCGCAAGACGGTGGACGATTGCCTGGCCGAGCCGCTTGCCGTGCACGGCATCGGCGGGCGCGACACGCGCGTGAAGGACATGCTCGACGCGGTCGGTCTCGACCAGCGTTTCCGCTTCCGCTTCCCGCACCAGCTTTCAGGCGGCCAACGGCAGCGCGTGGCGATTGCCCGCGCCTTGATGCTGGAGCCACGCGTGATGCTGCTCGACGAGCCCACCTCGGCGCTCGACGTGTCGGTGCAGGCGGAAATCCTCAACCTGTTGAAGAAGCTTCGCCGCGAGCAGGGGCTCACCTATCTGATGGTGACCCACAATCTGCCCGTGGTCTCCTTCCTTTGCGACCGGATGGCGGTCATGCGCCATGGCCGTGTTGTCGAGATCGCAGAGGTGGATGCGTTGAAGACGGGTCGGCTTTCCGATGCCTATTCGCGCGAACTCTACGCCGCCAGTGGCGGCACGCTCCAACCCGCATAACAGAGACCGAAAATGACTGACTATACCGGCCCGCTGGCCGAATTCGACCGTGCGCTTTCACGCGCCACGACCCCGGATGCCCCTTTCGATGCGCTGCTGGAGCTGACGCGTGCCGTGGTCGGCACGAAGCTGTTCACCTTCATGACGGCAGACATGAAGACGGAAACGGCAAGCCGTTCCTACACCTCGCATCCGGAAGAATATCCCGTCTCCGGCACCAAGCCGATCCACTACGACCGCTGGTTCGAAACCGTGCACAAAAAGCGCGAGTGCTTCGTCGCCAACACGCTGGCCGACATCGACACCGTGTTCCCCGACGCCACGCTGATCGGCAAGCTCGGCTGCGGCTCGGTCATCAACCTGCCGGTGGTGCTGGGCGACACGCTGGTCGGCACCGTCAACATGCTCGATGTCGAGCATCACTACACGCCCGAGCGCGTGGCGCTGGCGAAGGCCTGGCTTTCCGTGCCGGCAAAGGCTGCCTATCTCGCGAGCCGGGCTTTGGGGTAAGCCGTTTCCCATCTTTGCCTTCGGGAAAAATAGGGTATACGTGCCGCGGGCGGCAAAGCCGCCCGAGCACAACCTGAGGAAGAGTGAAGATGTCAAACCGCGTTGCCTGGCACGAATTGTCGAAACTGTCCGCTGATGAGCGCAAGACGCTGCTCACGCGAACGGAAGACGATCTCACTCATTTCCTTGAAAACGTCGCTCCCATCATCGACGCGGTCCGCGAAGAGGGCGATGCGGCGCTTTCCCGTTTTGCGCGCCTGTTCGACAAGGCGCAGGTGGAACCTCATGAGATTGCGGCGACCGAGGAAGACTTCGATGCCGCATTCAAGGCGCTCGATCCCGAGATGATCGAGACGCTGGAATTCTGCGCCGACAATATCCGCCGCTTTCACGAGGCACAGCGGCCTGAAGAAATGTGGATGAAGGAAATCCGCCCCGGCGTTCTGGTCGGCGAGCGGGCGACGCCCATCGACAGCGTTGCGCTTTATTCGCCGCGCGGCAAGGGCACCTTCCCTTCGATGACGCTGATGACAGCGATCCCCGCCGTGGTGGCCGGCGTGCCCATGCCCATCGTGCTCACACCGCCCGGGCCCGATGGCAAGGTGGATGCGGCAACGCTGGTTGCCGCGCGCATCGCGGGTGTCAGGCATGTCTACAAGGCCGGTGGAGGCCAGGCCGTCGCCGCCGCGGCCTATGGCACGGAGACGGTGCCGCGCTGCGCCAAATTCGAAGGGCCGGGCAGCCCGTGGATCGCTGCCGCCAAGCGTCTGCTTCAGGGCCAGATCGCCTCGCGCCTTCCTGCCGGTCCCACAGAAAGCATCGTGCTTGCCGATGAGACAGCCGATCCCGAAATTGCAGCGCTCGATCTTCTGGTCGAGGCCGAGCATGGCAGCGACAGCTCCAACTTCCTTGTCACCTGGTCGCGCGAGATCGCGGAAAAGGTGCGGGCGGCGCTACCGAAATATTGGGCCGAGATGAATGCCGAGCGCGTGCGCTATTCCTCCAATGTGCTGGGCGGAACGAGCGGTGGCATCGTGCTCGCGGACACGCCTGAACAGGCGTTCGATTTCATCAACGACTATGCGCCGGAGCATTTGCAGATCCTCTCGAAGACGCCGTTCGAATATCTGTCCCGGGTCCGCAACGCGTCTGAAATCCTGCTTGGTGAGTATGCACCAGGCTCCATGGCCAATTACGCGATGGGCCCCAATGCCGTTCTGCCCACTTCCGGCATGGCGCGCGCCCACTCGCCGCTTGGCGTCCATGATTTCATGAAAACCTCGTCCATCGGCCATGTGACGGCAGAGGGCTACGCCGAATTCGCCCCCCACACCCTGCGCTTTGCCCGCTATGAAGGCTTTGATGCCCATGGAAACGCGGTGACCAGACTCAGGAACAACCACGTGGAAAAGGGCGAGTAAGCGGCTCACCTCCGGGCGTCGGGAGCGCCGGCCAATTGCGTCTGGAGGCCGTCCTCTCCTGTCAAGAAAACGGGAGTGCGCGGCACACCCAACCCCGGAAGGTGAAGCCTGCATAGAACAGTTCCACATCTCCAAATCCGGCTTCGTAGAGCAGGGCTTCATCTTCTTCCGGGGGCAATGCGGGCAAGCGGTCTCGCATGGCTTCAATCTGGGCCATCACCCGGTTCGAAGCTTCTCCCGAAGATGCATGAAAGCGGGCATTGCGCCTGAGCCAACGTTCGCCGGCAGGCGTGCCGATGGGAAAGCTGTGATGCGCCACGACAAGCGGCGCGCCCGGTTTGAGCCGGCGATGCAGCGCCCGCAGCGTGTCGAGCCGGGCTTCGCGTGGCAGAAAATGCAGGGTCAGAAAGCAGGATGCGCCGTCAAAGCGCGCATCGGGCGCGTCCTCGATATAGCCTTGATGAAATGTGACCCGCTCCTGCAGAACGCCAAGCGTGGTGCGGGCCAGCCCCAGCATGTCTGCGGAAGGGTCGATCCCGTCGAAGTGCCAGCCGGGATGCGCCCGCGCAAAACTGCGTAATTCGAGCCCGCCGCCCGCGCCGAGTACGAGAATGCGCCCGCTCTCAGGGGCATGCTCTGCCAGGAGAATACCGGCCATGCGATGCATGTCGGAGAGGCCCGGCACCTGCTGCATCACGCGTTCTTCATAACCTGCGGCAGCGGTGGTGTTCGTCATCATCGAAGGCGATCTGTTCATCTCACTCAGTTTCCGGGCCAGACGAGCGAGCGGTGAACATGCGCTCCGGCCATCGCACCGTCCGCCACGGCAAGCGATACGGAGTGCGGAGCCACGGCCGCGTCGCCGCAGGCAAAAACACCGGCAATGCTGGTTTCCTTGGAGGGGTTCGTTTCAATCTGCGTGCCCAGGGGCGTATCCTGAAGCGCGCAGCCGAGCGTCGAAGCGAGGTTGCCGGATGGCTCTACGCGCGGCGCCACAAAAAGCCCCGAAAAGGAGAGCACCCGTCCGTCCGCAAGTTGCACGTCTGCCTCCCCGATGATGCGGGCAATGCCGGCTGTTTCAATGCCGATCCCTCGCTTTTCGAGCCGGTCTTGTGTTTCGGGATCGAGCGCCATTACGCCATTGGGCAAAAAGGTGACGTCGCCCCAATCGGTCAGAAGTTCCGCCTGATGGGTGGACATCGCACCGCTGGCAATCACGCCGATGCGGCCCTGGTTCAGCTCATAGCCGTGGCAATAGGGACAGTGGAAAATGCTCTTGCCCCATCGCTCCGCCATGCCCTCAATGGCTGGCAGGTGGTCGCGCACACCGGTGGCAAGGATCACGCGGCGGCCGGGGTGGTGCGCTCCGTCCGCACATTCGACCACGAAGTGGTCGCGCTCGCCACCGGCCCTGACGGCGTTGCCGGTGATCAGGCTGACGGTCGGATAAGCCTCCAGTTGCCGTCTTGCCACCATGGCGATTGTCGCCGGATCGTCCCCGTCGCGGCTCAGAAATCCATGGGAATGGCTCGCCGTGCGGTTTCGTCTCTCACCTGCATCGATCACCAGCACCTTGCGTCGGGCCCTTGCCAGTTGCAGTGCCGCTGCCATGCCGGCATAGCTGCCGCCGATGATGATGACATCATGATCCATTGCCTGGGCTCCTTGTCTTTCGTTGCTCGGCGTGCCGGCGCGAGAAATCGGCGGCGAGATCGGCGAGCGTGATTTCTGAAAAGCGTTCCAGAAGCAGGGCTTCTGCCTTGAGGAATGTATCGTCGAGCGCCGCATTGACCGCCTGTTCCACCACGCATTCAGGCGTTTCGTTGCGATTGCCGATGGCAAAGAACGCCGGCTCTCCGAGGGCGGCATGAAGCTGGCGCAGCGTCACGGTTTTGAGGTCGACGGCAATGCGCCAGCCGCCGGCAGGCCCGCGATCCGATGTCACGATCTTCGCTTCACGCAGCAGCCCCATCGTGCGGCGGACCACGACGGGATTGGTGCGCAAACAATCGGCAAGCTTGTCGGAGGTCATCGGTCCGTCCTCTTCAGCCATGTGAAGAAGCGCATGCAGGACGGAGGAAAGGCGGCTGTCTCGTTTCATGTAACTTATGTAGTTACGATTCGAGGCGGACGTCAAGAAGTGGGTCGACGAAAAATGTAATTGAGAACTGTTGGGCAGTGTGTGAGGGCTATTGCGGCGTTACGGTCAGCGATCAGGCCTTCCCCACGCAGCCGCCGCAATTGCCACGAATTTCGATCGTCGTCTTGGCCGGTCTGAAACTGTGCGCGCGAGTCCAGCCGTCAAGCCGGTCCTTCACCACTTCGTCGGAAAACTCTTCCACCTTGCCGCAGGTCTCGCAGATGGCAAAGGCGATCAGCTCCTGTTGATGGCAATGGGGATGCGCACAGGCGACGAAGGCGTTCAGGCTCTCCAGCCGGTGGACCAGGCCCATCTCCGTCAGTTTGTCGAGCGCGCGATAGACCTGGAGCGGCGCGCGCAGCCCGTCATCGCGCAGCCGGTCGAGGATCGTGTAGGCACTGAGCGGTGCCTCGGCGCCCGACAGCGTCTTCATCACCAGTGACTGGTTGCGTGTCAGATCTGCGCTCATGGCTTGGTCTCCGTGGAGGGCGCTTCGGTTCTTGCCATGGGCGAGGGCGCGAGGCTCAGAATGAAGAGGGCAAGCGCCGCCACCACGATGGAGGGCCCCGAAGGTGTATCGAATTGCAGCGACGCCGTCAGCCCTCCGACCACCGACAATGCACCGATGAGGGCGGCGAGCACGGCCATCACCTCCGGCCCGCCCGCAAAGCGCCGCGCAGTGGCCGCCGGTATGATCAGCAAGGCAGTGATCAGCAGAATGCCCACAAGTTTCATGGCTATTGCGATCACCGCAGCCATTAGCAGCATGAAGACTAGGCGGGACCGCTCGGGTTTCAGGCCCTCAGCCTGTGCGATGTCAGGGTTGACGGTGGCCGCCAACAGCGGGCGCCATAGCCAGACGAGGAGGGCGGTGACCACTGCGCCGCCGGCATAGATGATGGCAATATCCGTCTTCGATACGGCAAGAATGTCACCGAACAGGAAGCCCATCAGATCCACCCGCACCCAGGTCATGAAGGCGACCATGACCAGTCCGAGCGCCAGTGTCGAATGCGACAGAATGCCAAGCAGCGCATCGGTGGAAAGCGCCTGTCGCCGTTCCAGCAGGATGAGCGCCAGCGAGGCCAGCGCCGCCACCAGGAACACGCCCACCATGAGGTTGATTTCCATCACCAGCGAAAGCGCCACGCCCAGAAGCGCGGAATGCGCCATCGTGTCGCCGAAATAGGCCATGCGCCGCCACACGACGAAACAGCCGAGTGGGCCCGTAACAAGCGCAAGACCAATGCCGGCAACGAGGGCGCGGATGAAGAAATCGTCAAGCATCGCGGCCTCCCTCTGCTGGCGCTTCGCGATCCGCATGCTCATGGTGGTGACCGTCATCGGGATGGCAATGGGCGGTGACCGTCCCATCGGCATGGCGCACACGGCCGTCGGGCAAATGTGTATGATCGTGGTGGTGACGGTAAAGAGCGAGGGATTCCGCTGCACGCGTGCCAAAGAGCTTTCGGTATTCCGGGCTGTCCATCACGCTCTGCGGTTCGCCGCGGCAACAGACATGCCCGTTCAGGCAGATCACCGTATCGGTGTCGGCCATCACGATGTGCAGATCGTGCGAAATCATCAATATGCCGCAACCGGTGCGGTCTCTCAGGTCGCGGATCAATTCATAGAGCGCGACCTCGCCGGTGAAATCCACGCCCTGCACGGGTTCGTCCAGAACGAGCAGGTCCGGCTTGCGTAGCATGGCGCGCGCGAGCAACGTGCGTTGAAACTCGCCGCCCGAAAGGGCTGCCACCTGGCGTCCCGCCAGATGCCCGACCCCTGCCTCATCCAGTGCCGCGCGGATATCCTTTCGGTTGGCCGGTCCCGTCAGCGTCATCAGGCGCTCGACACTGAGCGGCAACGTCCAGTCGAGCGCAACCTTCTGCGGCACATAGCCGATCCGCAGCGCGCCTTTGCGGTGCACATGTCCTTCGCTTGGCGTGATGATCCCGATCGCGGTCTTGGCCGTCGTGCTCTTGCCCGAACCGTTCGGGCCGATCAGCGTGACTATCTCGCCCCTTCTGACGGCAAGATCCACGCCGCGCACGAGCCAGCGTCCGCCACGGCTGACCCCGGCATTGTGCATCTCCACCAGCATGTCGCCACTGGGTTGGGCATGTGTTTTTGATTTTTCCAGCATGGTCATTTTTCCGACTTGTCAGCGGATATGGCACACGTTATAGCGTAACGCAAGGATGTGTAATGTCATAACATTCGCATTGGAATTCCGTTTCTGATGATGCATCTCTTTGTTCGTTCGACGCCTGACAGGAGCCAGCCATGAAATCGTTCCGCCTCTTACTCGCCGCCGCATCCTCCCTTGCGCTGCTGGCACCGGGAGGGGTCACGGGCGCGTTCGCAGCCGATCAGGAAGTCGTTGTTTCCATAAAGCCGGTGCATTCCCTGGTGGCTGGGGTGATGGAAGGTGTCGGCGAACCGTCACTCATTCTGCAGGGCGCCGGCTCACCACACACCTATTCCATGCGCCCCTCGCAGGCGCGGATGCTTGCGGGTGCCGATATCGTGTTCTGGGTTGGGCCGGGCATGGAAGTTTTCTTGGCCAAGCCGCTCGAAACACTGGCTGGCGAGGCAAAACAGGTGGCTCTGGCCGAAACCGACGGCATCACGTTGCTCGACATGCGCGAGGGCGGAGCTTTCGAGGCCCATTCCCATGGTGATGAAGACGACCACGATCATGAGGCACATGACGATGGTCATGATCATGGCGACAGCAAGGGGCATGATCACGAAGAAGCCCACGCCGATGAAGGCGAGCACGATCACAAAGAAGATGAAGAGGCTCACGCCCACAAGGGGCATGAACACGAGGGGCCTGAACACGAGAACCATGAGCACGGGAAACATGAGCACGGGAAACATGAGCATGCGGAAAATGATCACGAAGCGCATGCGCATCACGACCACGGTCCGGATACGCATATCTGGCTCGACCCGGAAAATGCAAAAATCATCGTCAATGCTGTAGCGGAAGTGCTAAGCGAAGCGGATGCCGAAAATGCCTCGACCTACGCTGCCAACGCAGCCAAGCTCAACGAGCGCATTGAGGCATTGAAGGCGGAAATTTCCGCCGAGATCGAGCCAGTGAAGGACCGTCCCTTCATCGTGTTCCACGATGCCTACCACTATTTCGAGAAGCGCTTCGGTCTTTCTGCTGCCGGCTCGATCACCGTCAGCCCCGAGGTCATTCCCGGCGCGCAGCGTGTGGATGAGATCCGCACCAAGGTGAGCGAGCTGGACGCTGCCTGTGTCTTCGCGGAGCCCCAGTTCGAGCCAAGGCTCGTGGAGGTCGTGACCGAGGGTACCACTGCCAAATCCGGTGTTCTCGATCCGCTGGGCGCCGAGATCACGGATGGACCAGACCTCTATTTCGAATTGATGCGCGGCATGGCGGCTTCGTTCAAGAGTTGCCTCGCCAAGTAGCCGGTTCTCCGGCCACCGCCAGCAATCTGCCAGCAAGGCTGCCGCCGCCCTCAAATGCGGGCGCGGGAGCTGGCATCAGCCGCCATCTTCGCTGACCTGCAGCGACAGACCGGCTGGACCAGACCAAAACGCCTGAACCAAATCTGTAATGTTATAACAAATAGGAGACTTGGAATGCGACCGTTCAGACATCTCATGAAAACGGGCGCGCTTGCCCTTGGCACCGCGCTCGTCGCATTGCAGCCCCTTCACGCAGAGGAAGAGGAAGCCTGGCGGTTGTTCATCGCCGATCACAGCGAATCGGTTCTTCGGGCGCTCGATGCGGAGAAGGGCGAGGTGCTCGAAACCTTCCAGCTCAAGGCCCCGGCCCGCATCTATGCGACGGAGAGCAAGGAAACCGTATTCGCCGTGCAGTACGATGCGAACACGGTCACGGCATTCTCGACAGGCATCCATTTCGACGATCACGGCGACCACGCCGACCTTGAGGTGACCGCACCCAGGGCGCTTGAAGGCTCTGTGGATGGCGAGCGCCCGGTTCATTTCGTCGCGCATTTCGGTGAAATCGCGCTCTTCTTCGATGGCGAAGGTGTCGCGCGCCTCGTATCGGAAAAGGCGGTCTCCGAGGGAAAGCCCGACATTCGCGAGGTCAGGACCTCAGCCCCCCATCATGGCGTTGTGATTCCCTATGGCGCACACGCGATCGCAACGGTTCCCAACAGCAAGGATCCGAGCGAATTGCCCGAGGGTGTTCAGGTGGTGGATGCAAAGGGCGCAGCCATCGGCGAGCCCGCTGCCTGCCCCGGTCTGCACGGTGAAGCGACCTCCGGCAACATTACGGCAATCGCCTGTGATACGGGGCTGCTTCTCATCACGGGTGGCCGCAACGATCTCCCGGAAATCCGACACATCGCCTATACCGATGGTCTTCCGGAAGACCTCAAGGTCTCGACCCTCGCTGGCGGCAAGGCTCTGCAGTATTTCCTTGGAAACTTCGGCAAGTCCAACCTCGTTCTGATTGACCCCGAGGATGAAGACGCCTTCCGTCTCATTGAACTTCCGGTGCGCGCCGTGCATTTCGTGGTCGATCCGGTGCGGCCGAAATTCGCCTACGTCTTCACTGAGGATGGCAAGCTCAACCGCATCAATGTCCTGTCCGGCAAGATCGACCAGTCGCTTGAGCTGACGGCACCCTATTCCATGGACGGGCACTGGTCCGATCCCCGCCCGCGCATCGCTGTCACCCACGACGAGATTATGGTCACCGACCCGCTCAAGAGCGTAGTCCATGCCATCGATGCGGCAAGTTTCGAGAAGGCCCGCGACATCGCTGTGGAAGGCAAGCCCTACAACATCGTCGCCGTCGGCGGCTCGGGCGAAAGCCACGAAAACCACTGATCGCAGATCACCGCAAAGACAAAGCCCCGCTGTTTCCGGCGGGGCTCTTCTTGTTTATGCCGAGGGTCGATTACCCGCGGGAAAGCCAGTCGTCGATCTCGCGCTCGGCCTCTTCCTCGGCCTTGCCATAGCGTTCCTGCAGCTTGCCGGCCAGCTCCTTCCGGTTGCCGCGAACGACATCCAGATCATCATTGGTGAGCTTGCCCCAGTTCTGCTGGACCTTGCCCTTGAACTGTTCCCAATTGCCTTCAATCTGATTCCAATTCATGTCGGTATCCTTCCGCATTTGAATGGAGTGCACTCCGGTTGAGGTCATCGGCCTAGGTGCGTCGATAATGCGCGAGGCACGATGTGGTTCCCGCCTTGTTTTCGCCATCTGTCGATTTGAACGCCGGGCTTCCCGGGCCTAGATTAGGCGGGAAAGGAAAACCTTATGGAAAGCCAATCCGCGCCTTTCGTGCCACCGGCCCCGCGCCCGCGCACCAGCCCGCCATCCACCTTCGAGATGATGCGCATCGTCTATCGCAACCCGCTCGAACTGTGGGGCGAGCCCTCCTACAACGAACCGTGGATTTCCATCGACAACACGATCGGCGGCCCGCTCGTCATCGCCAATGATCCGGGCCTCATCCGGCATGTCCTCGTCGACAACGCGAAGAACTACCAGATGGCCCGCGTGCGCCAGAAGATCCTGCGCCCCATCCTGCGCGACGGGCTCCTGACGGCCGAAGGCGCGGTCTGGCGCCGCTCGCGCAAGGCCATGGCCCCTGTCTTCACCCCGCGCCACATTGCCGGCTTTGCCAAGCCGATGCTTGAGCGCTCGCAAGCCTTCGTCGCACGATACGAAAACGCAGACGAGCCCGTCGATGTCTCGCGCGACATGACCCTTCTCACCTTCGACATTCTCGCCGAAACGCTCTTTTCCGGTGAGATTGCCGGCGAGCCGGGCAGTTTCGCCCATCAGGTGGACCGCCTGTTCGAGACCATGGGCCGCGTCGATCCGCTCGATCTTCTGGGCGCGCCCGACTGGCTGCCCCGCATCACGCGCCTTCTGGGCCGCAATTCGCTGAAATTCTTCCGCGACATCGTTGCCGAGACGATGGCCATGCGCCGCGAGAAAATGGCGTCCGGCCGCGACGTGCCGGAAGATTTCCTCACGCTCCTCCTGCGCGCCGAGGGGCCGGAAGGTCTCACCCGCGCGGAGATCGAGGACAACATCATCACCTTCATCGGTGCGGGCCACGAGACCACGGCGCGCGCACTCGGCTGGACGATCTACTGCCTCGCCTCAGCCCCCTGGGAGCGCGAAAAGGTCGAGGCCGAGATCGACGCGGTGCTCGCCCGCGAGCCCGATCCCGTTCGCTGGCTCGACGCCATGCCCTTCACCCGCGCCGCCTTCGAGGAGGCGATGCGGCTTTATCCGCCCGCGCCCTCGATAAACCGCGAAGCGCTGGCCGAGGATCGCTACCGCGATTTCACCATCGTCAAAGGTGCACAGGTGCTCGTCATGCCGTGGACGGTCCATCGCCACCGGCTGTTATGGGCGGAGCCGGATGCCTTCATGCCGTCGCGTTTCCATCCCCAGAACCGCGAAAAGCTCGACCGTTATCAATATCTGCCCTTCGGGGCCGGCCCGCGCGTGTGCATCGGCGCCAGTTTCGCCATGCAGGAGGCCGTCATAGCACTCGCCATCCTCCTCTCCCGCTTCCGCTTCGACACCCTGCCGGAAACGAAGCCCTGGCCTGTCCAGAAGCTCACCACCCAGCCCCAGGGCGGCCTGCCCATGCGCGTCTCCCACCGCTGACACCGCATCAGGATAAGCATCACCACCAGAACCGCGTCTGCCCACACCCCCACTGCTTCGTCATCCTCGGGCTTGACCCGAGGATCCATGCCGGAACACCGGGGGATAAACTCCTGCCTCCTGAAAACTGCCCACTTTTTCTCGCCCGCGCCCGTCACCCCCGCAACGGCATGGATCCTATGGTCAAGCCATAGGTTGACGAGGCCAATGCAGCGCATTCCCTACTCGCTATTCGCTACTCCCTATTCGCTCTTTTCTCCCCCACCCCCAAAACCTCCACTACACTCCCCCCATCGCCCCTGTCGGGAACCGGGTCCGGAGCCGGGGATCAGGAGGGGCGACGGCAGCCTCCCCCTCGGGTTCGGTGACCCGAGGCCTGTGAGGGCCCGCGAAAGGCCGGCGGCCGGCATCATGTCGGTTGCGGAAAAGCCGCTAGGGCGCAGATCGCCCGAGTGACCGGCCGGCAGACGGGACAGCGGCCGGCGGGGCGCGCTTTTCGCGCCACTTACTTCACAACAGAGAGGCACGAAAAACGCGCCCCGTTTCCCGAATGGTCCAAACCCCGGCGGCAACCCCGCGCGGCAACGATGGAGCCTGTCTTGCAATGCCTGCGCCACCCCCCTCTGCAGAATGCCCGCCCACGTCAAACGCCCCTTCTCCCCGCGAGCGGGGAGAAGGTGAGGATGAGGGGCGAGCGCCGTTAATGGCCGGAATACCGACAGAGGTGAAGAAGATCGCAAGGCCCCGCCCGCCCCAGCTCTCACCCGCGTCCCTGGAAAAGGTTTTCCACGTGCACCGGCCAGCGGCGGGGAAGCACGGCAACAAGGTCGAAGCGCAGCGAAAGGCGCGCGTGGTCGGGCTGGCGCGCAAGCCACAGATCAGCCGTGCGCTCGATACGCGTCTGCGCGTGATAAGACACCGCATCCATGGCCGCCTCCACGGTCGGGCGTGCCTTCACCTCGACAATCGCCACCAGATCGCCGCGCCGGGCGATCAGGTCTATCTCGCCAAGCTTCGTGCGGTAACGGCGGGCAAGGATGCGATAGCCCTTGAGCCGGAGCGCCATAGCCGCCAGCCATTCGCCGCGATGGCCGAGCCGGTAGGCTTTTTGCCGCGCGTCAGCCGGCATCGCTCTTGGCTTTCAGGTCAAGAAGCCGTTGGTAAAGCTCGGATTTGCGTCCACCGGTCATACGGGCAGCCTCGCCAGCCGCTTTCGAGGCCGACATCTCATTGGAGAGCGCCATGAGCAGTCGGTCCACATCTTCGGCACTTGTTTCTTCCTCGCTATCCTGCGGCGCCACGCAGACCACCACTTCGCCCTTGGGCGCACCGGTATCGGCGTAATGCGCGGCCAGATCCGAAAGCGCGCCACGCCGCAATTCCTCGAATGTCTTGGTCAGCTCGCGTGCCACGCAGGCCTGGCGCGCGCCGCCGAGCACGTCCGCCATGGCGGCCAGACTGTCGTCGAGGCGGCGCGGCGATTCGAAGAACACCAGTGTCGCCGGCGTCTGGCGAAATGTTTCCAGCCGCGTGCGGCGCTGCCCGTCTTTCACGGGCAGGAAGCCTGCAAACAGAAAGGCATCCGTCGGCAGGCCCGACGCCGAGAGTGCTGCCAGCACCGCAGAGGGGCCGGGAATGGGCACGACGCGCAGGCCTTTTTCAATTGCTTGATCCACAAGACGATAACCGGGATCGGAGACGAGAGGCGTTCCGGCATCCGAAATGAGCGCAACGCTTTGCCCCGCTTCCAGTGCGGAAAGAAGGCGCGGGCCGGCCTTGTCCGCATTGTGCTCGTGATAGGCGGTGAGGCTCTGGCCGATGCCATAGCGCCCAAGAAGCACGCGCGAAACGCGGGTGTCCTCGCAGGCAACGATATCCGCCCCGGCAAGAACCTCGAGCGCACGCAGCGTGATGTCGCCCAGATTGCCGATGGGCGTTGCCACCAGATAGAGCGCCGGCTCCAGCGGCCCGGCACCAATGCGCGCGTTGCCGACGACGAAACTCTTCTCCCCGCGCGGGTTATCC
Source organism: Nitratireductor kimnyeongensis (assembly GCF_019891395.1). NCBI lineage: Bacteria > Pseudomonadati > Pseudomonadota > Alphaproteobacteria > Hyphomicrobiales > Phyllobacteriaceae > Nitratireductor > Nitratireductor kimnyeongensis. The sequence goes on from NZ_CP078143.1 coordinate 2,171,372, forward strand.
ATAACTCTTTGATCCTTATTCGCTCATCTCTTTGACATGGAGGCATGTGGGTTGCAAAGTCGCGCGCTGAATTTGGGACGAATGCGACGCATGAAATTGATGACATCGCCCGGTCGCCGAACCGGAATCCGCTCGCTGGCGCTTGCCGGTCTACTGGCTCTTGGTGGTTGCATGGGGGGCGATGTGCCCTACGGCATGCCGCAGTCAGGCGGTCAGACCATTGCCACACAGCCGGTCTTGGACAATGCGCCGCGCGTGCCTGCCTCGGGCGAGGTGATCGGTACGGGTGAGGCGCGGGTCGCGCTGCTTTTGCCGCTAACCGGCGAAGGCAATGCCAGCCGCATCGCGGCCGAGCTGAAGAACGCCGCGCTGCTTGCGATGGACGATGTCGGTCTCAACGCGCTGGAACTGGTGGTGAAGGACACGGGCGGGACCTCCGAAGGCGCTGCGATCGCCGCCGGTCAAGCCTCCGCCGAAGGTGCGGCCGCCGTGCTGGGTCCGCTCTTTTCGGCCAATGTGCGCGCCGCCGCCCAGGCGATCGGAACATCGCAGACCCCGATGGTCGCGTTCTCTTCGGATCGCGCCGCGGCATCGCCCGGCGTCTATCTCAATTCCTTCCTTCCGCAGGGCGTGGTCCAGCGCACGCTCTCCTATGCGGCAGGGCAGGGCGTGCGCAGCGTGGTGGCGGTCCTGCCCGAGGGGGCTGCCGGCGACATTGCGGAAGCTGAAGCGCGTCGCACCATGCTGTCCATGGGTGGCGAGGTGACAGCGGTTGCCCGCTATGCCTATGACAACATGTCCGTCGATGAAGCGGTGCAGGGCGTTGCCGATGCGGTGCGTTCCGCGGATGGGGTGTTCATCCCCGATGGCGGCACGAGCCCGGCGACCATCGTCTCGACCATGACCGAATCCGGTATCGACATTTCGGGCAAGAAGCTTTTGGGGACCGGGCAATGGGCGAGCGCCAATCTGGCAGATCCTGCGCTGCAGGGCGGGTGGTTCGCCGATACGGACCAGACCCGCGTCAACACCTACAAGCAGCGTTATCAGACACGATTCGGCGCCGAGCCGTCTCTGACCTCCGCGCTTTCCTATGACTCGGTTGTCCTCGTCGCCAACATCGCCAAAGGCGGTGGCGGGATCCCGCGCCATGCCTTGGAAACCCCGGTGGGCTTCAACGGGTATACCGGCCTTTTCCGCTTTTTGTCCGACGGCACGACCGAGCGCGGATACGCCATCTATGAGGTGCGGGAAGGCAAGGCCGAGATTATTGACCCGGCCCCGTCACGGTTTGGTGGAGGCAGTTAGGCGCTATCGGGCCAGATCGGCGACAACCGCATCCAGCACAATCATGCCCTTCGGCGTTGCCCGCAGCCGGGTGTTGCCGACGGGCTCGACAAGGCCCTCTTCCTGCAACACTGCGATGCGCGTGTTGGAAAGCGCCCGGCCCGAAAGCGCTTCATAGCGTGGTAGGTCGATGCCTTCCACCAAACGCAATCCCATAAGCAGGAATTCGTCGGCTTCCTCATCGTGGGTCAGAACCTCGCCGCCGATGACACCATGGTCCTGCATCTCGACGCGTTCGAGCCATGTCTCAGGCATTTTTTCGGTGAACGTCACTTGGCGACAGCCATCCTGAATGAACCGGCCATGGGCGCCGGGGCCGACGCCGACATATTCGCCATAACGCCAATAGACGAGATTGTGCCGGCTCTCAGCCCCAGGGCGGGCGTGGTTCGAAATCTCATAGGCCGGCAGCCCCCGTGCGGCCGTCACCTCCTGCGTGATCTCGTAAAGTCGTGCGGCATGATCCTGATCCGGCATCGCAAGCTTGCCGGCCTCGTGGAGAAGCTGGAAACGTGTGCCCTCCTCGATGGTGAGCTGATAGAGCGAGAGATGATCTGCCGCGTGCCCCATGGCTTGTTCAAGCTCGCTGGCCCACGCCTCCTCGCTCTGGTGCGGGCGGGCATAGATCAGGTCGAAGGAGAGGCGTGGAAAGATCTCACGGGCAAGGCCGATGGCCTTGAGTGCCTCGTCCACATTGTGCAGACGTCCGAGAAATTTAAGATCCCGGTCATTGAGCGCCTGCACGCCGAGCGAAACACGGTTGACGCCGGCCGCGCGGTAGCCGCGAAAGCGGTCGGCTTCAACGGAGCTGGGGTTTGCCTCCAGCGTCACCTCGATACCGTCCGGAACGTCCCAGTTGGCAGCAACGGCATCCAACAGCGCGCCGACGGTTTCAGGCTCCATCAGCGAAGGCGTACCGCCACCCAAAAATATGCTGGTAACGGTGCGCGGGCCGGTGCGGGCGCGCATGGTGGCAAGTTCACGCTGAAAGGCGGCGGCAAAACGTTTCTGATCCACCGGCTGGTGGCGCACATGGCTGTTGAAGTCGCAATAGGGGCATTTGGCCGCGCAAAACGGCCAATGCAGATAGACGCCGAAACCCGGGCTGCTTTCGGGCGCGGAGATCACGCAGCGCCCAGCCTGGCACGCGCGAATTTCTGGAATGCACGTGCTCGGTGGGAGAGCGCGTGTTCATCCCCCGGTTTCCAGCCATGCTTTTCCTGTGCCGTCATCTCGCCAAATGTAACGTCGTAGCCAACCGGTTGAAACACAGGGTCATAGCCAAACCCGTCCGTGCCGCGCGGCGGCCACACCAGATGTCCTTCGGCCTCGCCGCGGTAATACTCGGTTTCTCCGTCGGGGAAGCAAAGGCAAAGCGTAGCCACGAACCGACCGGTGCGCTTGTCGGTCGTGTCGGCTCCGTTCTCGGCAAGCAGTTTTTCCGTTTTCTCCATCGCCATCATGAAGTCGCGGCTGCCATCTTCCCTTGTGGCCCAGTCGGCGGTGTAAACGCCGGGTGCACCGTCCAACGCATCCACGCAAAGGCCGGAATCGTCAGAAAGGGCGGGCAGGCCCGTGGCTTCGGCAGCGGCCAGTGCCTTGATGCGGGCGTTTTCCTCGAATGTTGTGCCGGTCTCCTCCGGCTCTGGCAGGCCTAGCTCCGCAGCCGAGCGAACCGTGTAGCCAAAGGGGGCAAGAAGGTCGGAGAATTCGCGCAATTTGCCCTTGTTGTGGCTGGCGAGCACGAAGGTGTTGTTTTCGATCGGTCTCAAGTCAGTCCCCAGATACGTGGTTCAGCGAATTCGAGCGAATTGCCGAAAGGATCGCGAAAATAGATGGAACGGCCACCGCTCGGCCATTCAAAATCCGCCTCGATGGTAATCCCGGCCGCTTCAAGATGCGCTTTCCAGTGGACAATCTCGTCGCTGGTCGCGGCAAAGCAAAGGTGGCCGGGGCCGATTGCCCCGTGCGGCGGCACTGGAAGCCGGGCATCGGGTGCTGGCGGCTCAACGGTCGCTGAGGGGTTGAACAACAAAAGTACAGTCTGTCCGCAGCGGAAGAACACATGCCGCCCTTCGACCTTTGCGATCCTCTCAAGCCCGAGCATCTCACCGTAAAAGCGCTCGGCCTCGCCAAGATCGCTTACATAGAGCGCTGCCTCGAGGATTGCCGATGGTTGCATGGTCCGCTTTGCGTTCAGTTCAGGAAATCGCCATCTTCTGCATGTCCGCAAGCTTGGTGATACCCTTGCGGGCCAGTCCCATCAAGGCCGCAAACTCCTCTTCGGAGAATGGCTCGCCTTCGGCGGTGCCCTGGATTTCGACGATGCCGCCCTTGCCGGTCATCACGAAATTGGCGTCGGTCTCTGCCGCCGAATCTTCGGCATAATCGAGGTCGAGAACCGGCGTGCCATTGTAAATGCCGCAGGAGATTGCGGCGACATGATCCTTCAGAACCTTGTCGCGGCTCACCATCTGGCGCGCTTCCATCCATGAAAGGCAATCCGAAAGTGCAATGAAGCCGCCGGTGATTGCCGCTGTACGGGTACCGCCGTCAGCCTGGATCACGTCGCAGTCGACGGTGATCTGCTTTTCGCCAAGGGCCTGCAGGTCAACGACCGAGCGCAGCGAGCGGCCAATCAGGCGCTGGATCTCAAGTGTGCGCCCGCCTTGCTTGCCGGAAGAGGCCTCACGCCGCATGCGGTCACCGGTGGAGCGCGGCAGCATGCCATATTCGGCCGTCACCCAGCCCTGGCCTGAATTGCGCAGCCATGGCGGTACGCGTTCTTCGAGGCTTGCCGTGCACAGCACATGGGTATCGCCAAAGCGCACCAGGCACGATCCCTCCGCATGCTTGGAAAAGCCACGCTCGAAACTGACGGCACGCATCTCATCGGGTTCGCGTTTGGACGGGCGCATGGGCGTTTCTCTCCACTATCTATCGGTGTTTGCGGCTTGTAGCTTTGCGCAATCATGAACGCAAAGGAATTCCGGAAAACAAGGGAAAACCAGCCCGCCAATCACGAACAAAATTGTTGTTTTCACGCTATCCACGCTTATATTCGGGCGATCAGAGGTTGCGAATGACAAAACCGATCTTGGACAGAGAATTTCAGGAACATGCACTCCAATCGCTGGATAGCCGTTCCCGCGAGATTTTTCGGGTCATCGTCGAAACCTATCTGAGAGACGGTGATCCGCTGGGCTCGCGCAATCTGTCGCGCATCCTATCGACACAGCTTTCCCCAGCCACCATTCGCAATGTGATGAGCGACCTGGAGCATCTGGGGCTCATATACGCACCACATGTCTCTGCGGGACGGATGCCCACGCAGCAAGGGCTGCGTTTTTTTGTCGATGCGTTCATGGAGATCGGCGATCTCTCCGATGATGAACGCCGGATCATCGAGACGCAGGTGAAGGCTTCGAGCAGTGGACACTCGCTGGATCATATGCTGACAGAAGCAAGCCAGCTTCTCTCCGGGCTTTCACGAGGCGCAGGCGTTGTTCTCGCGACGAAGTCGGAAGCCGCGCTCAAGCATATCGAATTTGTCCAGCTGGAACCGCGGAAGGGATTGGCCATTCTCGTTTCGCAAAACGGTGACGTGGAAAACCGCGTTATCGACTTGCCAACCGGCGTCACCATATCCCAATTGCATGAAGCCTCGAACTTCCTGAACGCGCATATTCGCGGCCGCACTCTTGCTGAAACGCGCATGGAGCTCTCGCGTCTCAAGGAGGAAACGCGCGCTGCACTTGATTCGCTTTCGCAGGAACTGGTGGAACAGGGGCTTGCCGTCTGGGCGGGGACAGAGAGCGGCCAGCCTGCCCGGCTGATTGTGCGAGGCCGCGCAAACCTGCTCGAAAACCTGACCGCAGAAGCCGACCTGGAACTTCTTCGCCGTTTGTTCGAAGATCTCGAGACCAAGGAAGGCTTGATCCAGCTTCTCGACATGGCCGAAGAAGGGTCAGGTGTGCGTATCTTCATAGGCTCGGAAAACAGGCTATTCTCGCTGTCCGGCTCTTCGCTTGTAGTGGCTCCCTATCGCGATCAGGAATCGCGTGTGATCGGTGCTTTGGGCGTTATCGGGCCGACGCGTCTGAATTATGCGCGCATTGTGCCAATGGTGGATTATACCGCGCAAATCGTCGGGCGCTTGCTTCGATAATTTCTCAACCGGGGGGATCAATGTTTGGCCTGATCGGCAAGATGCGTGCGCACCCAGGTAACCGCGATGCGCTACTGGAGATTCTTTCGAAAGGCACGGCATCCATGCCTGGATGCCTGAGCTATGTAATTGCACGCGATCCCGAAGATCCCAACGGGATCTGGATTACAGAAGTCTGGGACAGTGAGGATAGTCACAAGGGGTCTCTCACCTTGCCGGCGGTTCAGGCGGCGATCGCAGAAGCTCGGCCCTTGATCGCTGGTTTCGACAGCAGTGTGCGAACCGAGCCGGTATACAGGATTGGAAACTGAAACCGTCGCCCCTTGATTTTGCGGTCGGGAACCTCGATATCGGACGCAATATCCAAGCAATTCTAAAACCATAGACGGACTGACATGACCAATCAGGCTAGGGACAACGAACAGGCCAGAACCGAAGCGGCGGAAGACCCGAACGTGAAGGCGTTCGAAGAACATGCCGGCGAAGAGGCGGTTTCGGAAGAAGACGTCCTTGTGCGGCTGGCCAAGGAAAATGAAGAACTGAAGGAGCGGGCCCTTCGCCTCGCGGCCGAAATGGAAAACCTGCGCAAACGCACGGCACGCGATGTCGCCGAGGCGCGCAGCTATTCCATCGCCGGCTTTGCGCGGGACATGCTGACGGTTTCGGACAATCTGCGCCGGGCGCTCGAGGCAGTCCCCGCGGAAGCCCGCGCTACCGGAGATAGCGGGCTCGCTTCCCTCATGGAGGGTGTAGAGATGACAGAGCGCGCCATGCTCTCCACGCTCGAGCGTCATGGTGTGAAGCAGATCGACCCCAAGGGTGAGCGGTTCGATCCGCATTTCCATCAGGCAATGTTCGAAGTTCCGGATCCCGAGACCCCGGAGAACACTGTCGTTCAGGTGGTGCAGCAGGGCTATGTGATCGGCGAGCGTATGCTTCGTCCCGCGATGGTTGGTGTCGCCAAGGGTGGCCCCAAGGCCGGCGCGGTTCAGAACGGCGAAAATGGAAGCGCCGAACCCGGTCCGCCCAACCCGCAGGCCGAGCGCGACGCCTGAGCGGTAGCTTCGCATTGGATTGAACCCCTTCGCGTGTCCGCGAGGCAACCCCTTGCTTCCTATTCATCGGGCCTTCGGCTATCCAGAAGGTGGAGGGCCCGATGGAACTGATTCAGCTTCTTGATTATGCCGGCGTGGCGGTGTTCGCGGCAACCGGCGCTCTTGCGGCGTCGCGCAAGGAACTCGACCTCATTGGCTTCATTTTCCTCGCCGGTGTGACAGGCACCGGTGGTGGCACGCTCCGCGATCTGGTGCTGGGAGTGCCCGTCTTCTGGGTTGAGAACCACACATACATCATAGTCTGTGCTGTGGTTGCGGTCCTCGTGTTCTTTGCCGCGCCGTTGGTTGAATATCGCTACAGGTTGCTTCTATGGCTTGATGCGGCGGGGCTCGCAGCCTATTCGGTGCTCGGGGCTGCCAAAGGACTAGAGGCGTCCGGGTCAGCCATCGTCGCGCTGGTCACCGGCGTGCTTACGGCAACCTTCGGCGGTGTGTTGCGCGACGTGCTGGCCGGCGAGCCATCTGTTCTGTTGAGGCCCGAAGTATACGTGACTGCCGCTCTTATGGGGGCAGGGGCGTTCACGGTGGCGAATGTTGCCGGAGTGGAGGGAGCGATCGCTGCACTGATTGCCGTGACAGCCGCATTTCTGGTGCGCGGCGGGGCCCTGCGCTTCGGCTGGACCATCCCGCGCTATCGTTCCCGCCCCGGGCGTCCGCCCGAGGAGCTAGAGTAGACCGACCTGTTGCGCCTCGTAGCGCAGGTCTTTGTGCGGCCGCGGGCCGATCTGCTGGATCACCAAGCCGGCGGCAAAGGAACCGAGACGGCCGCAATCGATGAGGCTGCGGCCATTTGTATATGCATAGAGGAACCCGGCTGCGTAGAGATCGCCAGCCCCCGTGGTGTCCACCAACTCGTTGATCTCGATCGCGTCGACGGCAACGGTTTCGTCCTTCGTAACGATGATCGAACCTTTTTCCGAACGGGTGACTGCAGCCAGGCGCGTGTCCTTGCGAATTTCTTCAAGTGCGCTCTCGAATGAGGACGTTTGATAGAGAGACAGCAGTTCCTGCTCGTTGGCAAAAACGATGTTGACTCGGCCCGAGCGCATCAGTTCCAGAAACTCGTCGCGATAGCGGTCCACGCAGAACGGATCTGAGAGGGACATGGCCACTTCGCGGCCCCCTGCATGCGCCGCATCGGCGGTCATGCGGATCGCTTCCTTTGCCCGTGGCGGATCCCACAGGTAGCCTTCGAAATACGTGACCTTGGAGCCCTTCGCCTTGTCTTCCTCCACGTCTTCCGGCCCGAGCTTCACACAGGCTCCGAGATAGGTGTTCATGGAGCGCTCGCCATCGGGCGTGACGAAGATCATGGACCGCGCAGTTGGCGGATGACCTTCCAGAGGTCTGGTATCGAAGGCGACACCCTGAGCGCGAATGTCGTGTGCGTAAATCTCGCCAAGCGTGTCGTTTGAAACTTTGCCGAAGAACACGGCTTTTCCGCCGAGGCTGGCGATGCCGGCTGCCGTGTTGCCCGCGCTGCCGCCAGAGGCTTCGATGGCCTGTCCCATGCGCTCATACAGGAGGGTGGCACGATCGACATCAATCAGGTTCATTGCACCACGAATGATCTTGTTTTCTTCCAGAAACGCTTCGTCGCAGCGGGCGATGATGTCGACAATGGCGTTGCCGATGCACAGCACGTCATATTCGCTCAAGTTCGGATCTCCAGACAATTTGGTGAAGCGCTACGGCTTGGGACACCGGCGGTTTACCGGTTTGAACGGGATTTGCAAGCCGTAGCTGCGGGTCGATAGTCTTGCACCAGCCCTATGTCGCCCCTATCTCGAGCAGGAGATGACCATTGAAAGGCTTTGAACCCGAATGATCTTCGACGCGGCCCGCGCCGCAATCAGCCGTCTTTTTTCCAGAGAGTTTCGCAGCGTTTTCTTCAAGACACTTGGTCTGACGCTACTGGTGCTTGTGGGTGTCTGGCTGGGGGCCAAGGAGCTCTTCGAGTACATCGCGCTGCCATGGCTTGATGCATTCTTCCCCGACCTGCCTTCCTGGCTGGGCTGGATGAGCTTTGTCGCACTAATCGCTGCCGGGCTCGGGTTGGCGGCCGGTCTCTCGCTCCTGATCGGACCAGTGACGGCCGTGATCGCCGGCCTGTTTCTGGATGACGTGGCAGAAGTGGTCGAAAAGGAAGATTATCCGCAGGACGCGCCAGGCAAGGCGCTTCCTTTGGGTGCCGCTATCGCCACCTCGATCAAGTTTTTCGGTGTGATCATCCTTGGCAACATTGTCGCGCTTTTCCTGCTGCTCGTTCCGGGTATCAATATTCTCGCTTTCTTTCTCGTAAACGGCTATTTGCTCGGCCGAGAGTTCTTCGAGTTTGCAGCCATGCGCTTCCGCAGCGAGCCTGAAGCCAAGGCGTTGCGCCGGCGTCATGCGGGCACGATTTTCCTAGCTGGTCTCGTCATTGCGGGCTTTCTGGCCGTGCCCGTACTCAATCTTCTGACGCCGCTCTTTGCAGCCGCCATGATGGTGCATCTGCACAAGATGATCTCTCAAGAGGATGCGGCACGCGCAGTGCAGGGCTCAGCTCAGAACGGTTAGGGTCAGGCCTGCGGCGCCAGCTCCACAAGCGGCGCGGGAATATCGTTTGTCTTCTCCAGTGATTTGCAGATATCCGCAATCACGCAGGCCGTACAATCGGGCTTGCGTGCTTTGCAAACATAGCGCCCGTGCAGGATCAGCCAGTGATGAGCGTGGCGCATGAACTCGTCCGGTATGACCCTCACCAGCGTGTCTTCCACCTGTTCCGGCGTTTTGCCGGGGGCAAGCCCGATGCGATTGCCGATGCGCAGTATATGCGTGTCGACGGCCATGGTCGGCTGGCCGAATGACATGTTGAGCACCACATTGGCCGTCTTGCGGCCCACGCCTGGCAGCGTGACGAGCGCCTCGCGGTTGTCCGGAACCTGCGATCCATGGTCGCGGATCAGCGCCTCGCTGAGCGCGATGACGTTTTTCGCCTTGTTCCGCCACAACCCGATGGTGCGGATATATTCACCCACTTTCTCCTCGCCGAGGGCCAGCATCTTTTCCGGCGTGTCGGCCACCTTGAAGAGGTCGCACGTTGCCCTGTTCACACCTGCATCCGTCGCCTGCGCCGACAGGACGACGGCAACAAGAAGGGTGAAGGCGTTCACATGCTCAAGCTCGCCTTTTGGCTCTGGCCGCTGAACCGAGAAGCGACGGAAAATCTCGCGGATCTCCTCGGGCGAATAGGCGGTTTTGCGTTTGCGGGAGCGGGCGGGTTTGCGGGCCGCGGCAATTTTCTTCTTGGGCTTTTCCATGGTGCTTCTATAATCGGGATCATGTCCGAAACAAACAGCGCAGACGCTCCCGTTTTTCAGGCGTTATTGACGCCCTACCGCTCGCTCACGACACGCGGCTTCACCATATTGATGGGCATTCTGCTGCTTGTCTGGCTCACCATTGGAGCATTTTTTCTAAAGATCGGCGCCTGGCCGGTTTTCGGATTCTTCGGACTCGATGTTCTGGCGATCTATGTCGCTTTCCGGCTGAACTATCGCGCCGCACGCGTGCGCGAGGAAGTGCGCCTGTCGCGTACCAGCCTCGATATCCGCAAGGTGCCACCTTCGGGCAGGGCTGAAATGCACCATCTCAACCCGTTCTGGACACGGTTTCGCATTGACCGGCACGATGAGATTGGCATCACCGAAATGGCGGTTGAGACGCGCGGCAAGCGCGTGGCGCTTGGCAGTTTCCTGAACCCGGACGACCGAGAGAGTTTCGCCACGGCCTTCGGAAAGGCGCTGGCCACCGCGAAGGGGCGGTGAACTCGGCAGGAATCGGGTGGTTGACCGGGTTGAAAAACAGCATGGTCATGCTCAGGAAAATGTCATGTGGCACCAGCGTGAACGCGCGTGCCGGGAGTTAACGCCATGAACATGCAGACGGCTCTGTTGCAACGCGATGTGACGCCGGAAGGTAGCGATTACGAGATCGTGCGCCGAGTGATCGAGAAGATCAGTCTCGACTATCGGGACCAACCTTCGTTGGAAGAAATTGCAGATGAAGTAGGCGATACGCCGTACGGTCTGCAGAAACTGTTTACGCGCTGGGCTGGGCTGTCGCCCAAGGCGTTTCTGCAGGCAGTCACGCTCGACCATGCGCGCCGGCTGCTTGATTCGGGCATGCCGCTGCTCGACGCGGCGCTGGAACTTGGTATGTCCGGGCCGGGGCGGCTGCACGACCTGTTTGTGACGCATGAGGCAATCTCGCCTGGTGAGTACAAGGCGCGGGGCGCAGGGCTCACCATGCGCTACGGGTTCCACCTCTCGCCCTTCGGCCAGGCCCTTGTCATGATCACGGAGCGCGGTCTTGCAGGGCTTGCCTTTTGCGACCCCGGCGATGAACGCGTGGCATTCGAGGATATGGCGTCACGCTGGCCGAATGCCCAATATGAAGAAGACATGGCTGCCACCGCATCCTATGCGGCACGCGTGTTCGATCCCTCGCGCTGGCGCTTGGAAGAACCGTTGCGCGTGGTGTTGATCGGGACGGACTTCCAGGTGCGGGTGTGGGATGCGCTCTTGAAGATTCCGATGGGCCGCGCCTGCGCGTACTCCGACATTGCCGAGCGGATCGGCAAGCCGACCGCTTCACGCGCGGTGGGCGCGGCGGTAGGGGCAAATCCGGTTTCCTTCGTGGTGCCTTGCCATCGCGCCGTCGGCAAATCCGGCGCTCTTACGGGGTACCACTGGGGTTTGACGCGCAAACGCGCGATCCTTGGTTGGGAAGCCGGACAGCTCTGCCAGCCCGATTGAGTGGACCTGCGGTGCTGGAGTTCCTTAGGATTCCACGGCGCCGCAAAATGGTCTAGGTTCGCCCCCAAATTTGCGTGGGAGTGTGCCTTGATCGTTATCATCGGTTCCATCAATCTCGACCTGATCGCAACTGTTCATCGTCTCCCCAAGCCGGGTGAAACGGTGCCAGGCGATACATTCGTCACCGCACCAGGTGGTAAGGGGGCAAATCAGGCACTGGCTGCAAGGCGCGCCGGCGCGCATACCCGCATTGTCGGCGCCGTGGGCAACGATCCGTTTGCCGGCGAGGCGCTGGAGCTTTTGAAAGCGGCGGGCGTCGATCTTTCCGCGGTTCATCAAGCGAAAAGTGCCACAGGCACTGCGCATATTCTGGTGGACCGCGAGGGTGAGAATACAATTGCGGTGGTGCCGGGTGCCAATGCGGACGTCTTGCCGGGCCATGTGGCACAGGCAGTGCTCGCGGCCGGCAATCACGTGCTTCTCCAACTTGAGGTTCCCATTGAAACCGTGGCCGCCGCGCTTGAAGCAGCGCGCAAGGCCGAAGCAATTTCGATACTCAACACGGCGCCCTATCGGCCGGAGGCGGTAGAGCTGCTTGGGGGTGCGGATTATGTGGTGGCCAACGAAACGGAGTTTGATCTCTACGCGGATGCGCTCGCGCTTGAAGGCGAAGGCCGGCGTGCGCGCATGGAAGTATTTGCGGCAAAGACCGGTCGAACCGTTATTGTCACGCTTGGTGGTGAAGGTGCATGGGCAGCGACCCCGGAGGCCTTTGTTGCCTGTTCCTCCATGAAGATCACGCCCATAGACACGGTCGGTGCGGGCGACACGTTTTGCGGCTATCTGGCCGCAGGACTTTCCGAAGGGCTGGAGCTCGAACGGGCCTTGCGGCAGGCAACCGTGGCCGGAGCGCTGGCCTGCCTTAAGCCGGGTGCACAGCCGGCCATTCCGTTGCGCAGGGATGTCGATAACGCGGCAGCGTGAGTGGAAATTGAGCGCCGCCGCCGCTCATAACCGCGCCAGCCGCTCCGTCAGCAGCGTGAAGAAGCCATGAGCATCCAGGTCTCGCATGACAAGGGCGTTCTTCGGCCGATCGGTCACCTGCCACCAGTCGACCACAGTCATGCCCATGGTGAGTTCGGAGCCGGTCTCGACGGTTACATTGCAGAGGCGTCCCTTGAACAACTCAGGCTCGAGTAGGTAGGTGATGACACAGGGGTCATGCAGCGGCCCCCCATCGGTACCGTATTTCTCTTCATCGAAGCGCTCGAAGAATTCCAGCAGTTCAGCACAAGCCTCGCCGACCCTGGTGCCGAGACCTCGAATGGCGTCGATGCGCGCACGTGTCGTGAGAGCCTTGTGTGTGACGTCCAGCGGCATCATCACAATCGGAACACCCGAGCGCAGCACCACATCGGCCGCATGCGGGTCAACATAGATGTTAAATTCGGCCGTGGGCGTGACATTGCCACCCTCGAAGAAACCGCCCCCCATCAGGACGATTTCGCGGATACGAGAGGCTATCCGGGGCTCGCGGTTGAGCGCGAGCGCGATGTTGGTGAGGGGGCCGAGAGGGCACAGGGTGATGTCGCCCTCCTCATGATCCATCAGGGACTCAACGATGAAATCGACGGCGTGTTTTTCCTGCAATGGCATCTGAGGCGCTGGCAGGTCAGGCCCGTCGAGCCCGGTCCGACCGTGAACATGTTCTGCTGTTACCAGATCGCGAACCAGCGGGCGGTTCGCCCCCGCGAAAACTCGTGTCTTGGGTTTGCCAGCGAGTTCGCAGATTTTGCGGGCATTCTTCTCTGTCAGTGCCAGCGGCACGTTGCCGGCCACGGTCGTGATGCCCAACACATCCAGCTCCGGACTGCCCAGCGCCAGCAATATGGCCAACGCATCGTCCTGACCAGGATCCGTGTCGATAATGATCTTGCGCGCTGCCACCATGCAGAAGCTCCAATATGCTTGAAACGCGTGATTTGAGCGACCATATCAGTTGGGAAGAGAAAAATGCCAACCGGGTTTTTCTCTATCCACGTCGCTCTTTGAGGACTGTTTGAAATGACGCGTATGACTCCCTTCTCGAACCCGCTTCTGCTTGGGTTCGACAGTATGGAAAAAACGCTCGAGCGCATTGCGAAATCGGGCGATGGCTATCCGCCGTACAATATCGAGCGCATTCGCGCAGAAAATGAGCAGGGCGTTAGACTGCGAATAACGCTCGCCGTCGCAGGCTTCAGCGCAGATGATCTGGATGTTACGACGGAAGAGAACCAGCTTATTGTCCGCGGTCGCCAGGCGGATGAAGGCGAGCGCGAATACCTTCATCGTGGTATCGCGGCGCGCCAGTTCCAACGCATGTTTGTACTTGCGGAAGGGATGCGTGTTCTGAATGCCGAATTGAAAAATGGCCTTCTGTCCATTGATCTCGACCGCCCTGAACCTGAGCGGCTTGTACAAAAAATAAACATTTCCGTGAAAGACTGACATACTGGTCTTATTCGGGAGGACCCCGGGCGGGCTGACCCGTTCCGGAACCTTGGGCTCTTCAGCGGGTTGGTTTCATATGGAAACGCCTGCGCTAAGGAGGCTTGCATGACCGAACATGAGCTTAAATTGGCGATTACCCAGCAACAGCTTGCACACATTGGTGAAGGCGCAGTGGCATACATGCGCGAAATGAATGCCGAGGATCTGCAAGGCAAGTTCCCTGGTATGCCTGATTTGACGCCGGGCACCCGGTTATGGGCGCTTTTCGGTGCTGATGGGCAGCCAATTCTGCTGGCTGATGCACGCGATGCGGCGCTCGCAGGCGCGATGCAGAACGATCTGGAGACTGTCAGCGTTCATTGAGGCGGTGTTTGAAACGCGGCAGGGCGCGCTGAAGGTCGCGCGCCCGCTTCGCCCGCCCGCTTCGCCTTTGCACAAACGCTTTGCAGGCTTGACAGCAGGGTCGATCTTCCGGGGAATGTCTGACGCGCTTGTGGCGCACTAGAATTGGGGGGAGGCCATGCCGTTCAGCACAACCCGATTTCCGCTTCTGGATGTTTGGGGTGGGCCAAGACAAAGAGGACTTCAGATCGGCGCCGCCTTTGGCGATCGCATCGCCCAGACGCTCGCCCTCTACAAAGCATATTTCTCTCGGCCCGATGACGTCCTTCTACCTGTGGTAGCCCGTTTTCGTGCCGTTGTTGATGGCTTTGACCCGCGGTATTCGGCCGAAATCGAAGGTATCGCCGAGGGCGCAGAGGTCGATCCGTTATGGATCCACGCTCTTAATGCACGCAGTGAGCTTCTGGCGGCTGTTTCAGCCTCGGAGTGCACTGTTGTTCACTATACCGGGACACCCTTCGTCGGGCAGAACTGGGATTGGTCAGAGGAGCTTGAAGACCTCGTCGTGTTGGTCCGCTCTGAAGATGAGCGAGGTCGACGTTTTCTGACAATGACCGAGCCTGGCCTTCTGGCGAAAATTGGGTTGAACGATGCAGGGTTCTGCGTCTGTCTCAACTTCCTCCCCACTCCAAAGCCAACGAACGGGCTGCCCTCACACGTGCTTTTGCGCGCTCTCCTGGATGTAGGGTCCTGGGCAGAGGTCGAAGCAACGCTTGAGCGTGCCGGCACCGATCGGTCGCTGAACCTTCTGGTCGCCAGTGCGGATGGACGCTGCATAAACGTCGAGTATGAGGGGGATGCCGCGCGGCGCATGGAGGCAGGCAGGCCTGCCACGATCCACACCAACCACTATCTGACTTGCGATGCACCTGTGGAAGCTGAATTGTTGGAAAACTCAACAGCACGGCTCGATCGTGTCCGTGCGTTGACTGCCCATGGCTTCCCGGCCGACCTTGCACGACTTCAGTCGGTTCTGTCCGACCGGGAACATCCTGAACACGCCATCCTTGCACCCTACAGAGACAGCGACGGATTTCTGGGTCGAAAGGGCACAGTCTGCACTATTGCGATGAATCTGGCGCGAAGGCAGATGCATATCCGGCGGGGCAACGATCCCGAGAATCCGTTTCACCAGATACTGGTCAATGAAGTGGAAACAACCTTCTCAATGTGAGAAGGCCGATTTTGGACGGCACCGTCAACGCTGTTGTCACACGCGATTGTTCAGGCGGCGTTGGAAGCCGGCGCCTGTGCCAGAAAGCTGTGAATGGCGGCAGCATCTTTTGTGCCGCGGATCTTCGCCGTGTGCTCTGCGTCGCGCAGCACGCGCGCGATACGAGACAGCGCTTTGAGGTGATCCGCACCCGCCCCCTCGGGGGCGAGAAGCAGGAATACGAGGTCGACGGGCTGGTCGTCGATGGCCTCGAAATCGACCGGGGTCTCCAGGCGAGCGAACACGCCGGTGATGCGGTCGATTCCGGGTAGTTTGCCGTGCGGGATGGCGACACCATTGCCAACGCCGGTCGAGCCCAGACGCTCCCTCTGCAGGATGGTGTCGAATATCTCACGTTCCGGCAGGCCTGTTACGCCTGCCGCTTTCTCAGCCAGAAGCTGCAAGAGCTGCTTCTTTGAATTGGCCTTCAAGGCTGGGATCACGGCCTTCTGGTCGATCAGATCGCTCAGATCCATGTCTATGCATCCTCTGCTTTGTCTGTTCGCCGGTCATGCTGCATGACCGGCGCTGAGGCTGGCACGGAACCTATGCGCTTGCCACTTCCGATGGATCGATCCAACCGATGTTTCCATCAGCGCGGCGATAGACAATATTCACTTCGTTGTTTCCGGCATTGCGGAATACGAAGACGGGATTGTCCTTGGTGTCGAGCTCGATGACGGCGGAGGCAACAGACATGGTCTGTAACGCCATCTTCAATTCGGCGACCACGGTGGGCGCGTAATCTTCCGGGACCTCTTCTTCATCTTCGGCCACCGGCGCCATGACGCGATACGCAATATCCATCGGATCGACAGTCTGGCCGTTGCTGTGCGATTTCAGCCGGCGCTTGTAGCGGCGCAAGCGTTTCTCGATGCGCTCGGCGGCGGCATCGAAAGCGGATTGCGGCTCCTGCGCCTGGCCGGTGCCCTGCAACACCATGCCTGTGTCGAGATGAATCATACAATCGGCGGCAAAACGAGAACCCGACTTTTCAACCGTTACGCGACCGGCAAAACCACCATCGAAATATTTATCGATGGCTTCGCCGATCCGCTCCTCGATACGCGAGCGAAACGCCTCGCCGATGTCCATATGCTTTCCGGAAATACGTAAGCTCATCTGAAAACAGACCTTTCCTGATCAGACACCGAACGAATCGAGTTTATACGTGTGGCTTGCATGTACAAGGTGCCGCGGCGGATTGTGATGTAGTCGGCCGCGTATCCCTTCTTCGGTTGCTGGCACTGCGGACAAAAGTCGAAGGCTCTCAAGGCCTGATAGTCCATGCGGGCGGGCTTCTAGTGGCTTACATCGCCCTTGTCAATTCAAGGAATTGGCCATTCATCCTCTTGTGCCTGCCGTTGCAAGCATCTTCTTCTCACGCCGACGCTGCACCGACGAGGGAATATTGAGCGCTTCCCGATACTTGGCAACGGTACGACGTGCGATGTCGATGCCTTCTTCGCGCAGCCTATCCACAAGGGCATCGTCGGAAAGCACCGCTGATGGCGCCTCGGCATCGATAAGTGAACGAATGCGGTCACGCACGGATTCCGACGAGTGCGGGTCACCACCCGAAGCAGAGCCGAGTGCCGACGTGAAGAAATACCTCAGCTCGAATGTGCCGCGCGGCGTCATCATGTATTTGTTTACGGTCACGCGGCTGATCGTCGATTCATGCATCCCGATGGCTTCTGCCACAGTGCGCAGATTGAGCGGTCTCAGATGGCTGACACCGTAGACCAGAAACGCGTCTTGTTGGCGAACAATCTCGGAGGCCACTTTCACAATGGTCTTTGCCCGCTGGTCGAGGCTGCGGGCGAGCCAGTTGGCGCTTTGCAGGCATTCGCTCAGGAACTGGCGTTCGCCTTCGCGGGCCTGGCCGGCTACTGTCGCATAATACGACTCGTTCACGAGAACGCGTGGCAGCGTCTCGGGATTGAGTTCCACTGACCAGCCTCCACCATTGGTTGCTCTCACAACGATGTCGGGCACCACAGGGTCGGCTGTCCCGCCAGAGAATGCTAGCCCGGGCTTGGGGTCGAGCGCCCGAATTTCGGAGAGCATATCAGCCAGATCTTCTGCATCGACGCCGCACAGGCGTCCAAGTGTACGGAAATCACGCTTGGCCAAAAGCTCGAGATTGTTCACCATCGCTTTCATGGCGGGATCGTATCGATCCTGTGCGATCAGCTGCAATGCCAGGCACTCGGCCAGATTGCGCGCAAAGAGGCCAGGCGGGTCAAAAGTCTGGCAAATGGAAAGCGTTGACTGAACGGCTTCGGGCGCTGCGCCGACACGGTTGGTGAGCTCTTCTATGTCGAGGCTTAGGTAGCCTGCTTCGTCTAGCCCTTCTGCGAGTTCGTGAGCGATGAGCAGTTGCGCGGGATCGGTAAAGGCCAGCGCGATCTGGCCGTTGACATGGTCGCGCAGGGTAGGGGCAGCCGGCGTTGTGTTTTCCAGATCGAAGGCGGTGCCGTTGCTGCTTTGGAGCCCGTTGCCACTGGCCGACTTCCATTGGGCGGACAAGTCGAAGCTGATGTGCTCCCGAGTACCGGGATCGTCCGGAAACAAATTCTCCAGGGAGGAATCGAGTTTATCGGAGATGCCTTCAGCTGTGTTTTCGTGAGCCGCCTGTTCGTTTTGCCAGGTTTCGGGGCGTTCTTCGGCAGTGTCTTCGCCACGCTCCAGCAACGGATTCCGTTCAATTTCGGTATCCAGGAAGCGCTCAAGCTCCAAGTGTGTCATCTGCAACAGCTTGATCGATTGCAAAAGCTGCGGCGTCATCACGAGCGATTGCGACTGACGCAAATGGAGTTTTGGCGCAAGCACCATTAAAACCGGCCCCGATTGAGCCCGACAGGAGTGCCGGGAAGAAGTCGGATTCAATTGGCCCGACTTTTGCTTGTCAAGTTGAAAGAGGGGAATGGTTAAAGGGTGAAGCCTTCACCAAGATAAAGGCGGCGCACATCGGCGTTGCCGACAATGTCGTTGGGATGCCCGTGGGTGAGCACCTGCCCAGCGTGAATAATATAGGCCCTGTCGATCAATCCCAACGTTTCGCGCACATTATGATCGGTGATCAGAACGCCGATACCGCGGGCGGTAAGATGACGTACGAGCTGTTGAATGTCGGTCACGGCGATGGGGTCGATGCCGGCGAACGGCTCGTCGAGCAGCATGAAGTTGGGGCGGCTGGCAAGAGCGCGGGCGATCTCCAGTCTGCGCCGTTCGCCGCCGGAAAGCGCAACCGAGGGTGATTTGCGAAGATGGCTGATGTTGAATTCATCAAGAAGCGCGTCGAGATTTTTGTCGCGCTCCTTGCGGCTTGGCTCGACAACTTCAAGGATCGCGCGGATATTCTGTTCCACCGTGAGCCCGCGGAAAATTGAGGCTTCCTGAGGGAGGTAGCCGATTCCCAGCCGCGCGCGGCGATACATGGGCATCCCGGTGACGTCGTGCCCGTCGATGTGGATCGTGCCCTGGTCCACGGGAACAAGGCCGGTGACCATGTAGAAACAGGTGGTTTTGCCGGCGCCGTTGGGGCCGAGCAGGCCCACCGCCTCGCCTGCACGCACACCGATGGAAACCCCGCTGACCACCTGGCGGCCCTTGTAGGCTTTGGTCAAACCGCGCGCGATAAGCGTGCCCTTGTAATTGGGCAGCTTGCCACTGGCCGGATTCTCCGCTGCCGGCTGTTTTGCCGCCCGCCTCTTACGCAACTTTGAAATCAACGTGGATTACTGCCTGTTTTGGGAGCCAGGGGTGAGCAGCATCTTTACACGGCCGCCCGAGCCACCGCCTTTGCAGCCATCGAGTTTTGCCTGACCGCTCTTCATCTGCACAGTTAGACGGCAGCCGACAATGACATTCTCGCCCTCCGAAAGCACCACTTCCTCGCCCGAGAGCACGAGCACTTCGCTTGCCATGTCGAACGTGGCGCTGTCGCCGGTGGCGACCTGATTTTCCGATTTCACGTAGACATTGCCATCTACCTCGAGCCGGTCGATATTCGCGCTTCCGGTGGCGGCCGAACCGCCATCCTTCAGATAGTAGACCTTCATACGCCCCGCCTTGAGCAGGGTTGGACCCTGCACGACGGAGACATTGCCGGAGAAGACCGCGACATTCTCGCTCTCGCGCACCTCAAGGCGCTCGCTCTCGATCTGGATGGGCTTGTCGCCGGAGAGCTGGAGGCCCGTCAGGCGGCTCTGAGAATCCTGCGCAAAAGCGGCAGAGGACAATCCCGCGAGAAGGAGCACGCCAGAGGCGAGCCTTGAGAAGCTTCCGATCCGCATTGTGTTCCTCTCCATTACCTGGCCATCGCGCCGGTGACCGTGGTTCAATTTCCCGTTGCCGACGCTGTTTCGCGAAGCCGCGACGGGTCGATTGTAACGCGAACGCGTTTATCGAATACAAACACCTTGCCACCGTCTTCCGCCGCGAATGAATCGGCTGCAATCTTCGTTCCTTCAAGCTCGATTTCCACGGGCTTCGAAGAGGCGAGGCTGCTTTTCTCGATGTCGATTTCCGCAGAATCCAACGTGGCAACAATACCTGAAGTGGTGCGTAGCGAAATCTTGCTGGTGATGTCTAGGCGATTGTTGCTGCGATCGTAGATACCGTCACTCGCCTGGATGGTCGCAAAATTGTCAGCGTCCACCGGCACATGGGCACGAATGCCCTCCAGCTCGATGACATCCTTACCGCCCAGCTTCTGGCGGGCACGTTCGGCTGTCATCTTGTAAGGGCGATCGTCATTCGTAAAACCGTTCAGTTCAGGGCTGGACATGACCAGGGATCCACCCTCGATCGACGCGCTTGCCAAATCAATGGCTCCGCGCGTGCCCGAGAAGATGTAGGAATATCCGGCGAACACGACTGTGATGACAAGAGCGATTGCCGGAAGAACAAGCTTCAGAAAACGCACGCGCTGGGAATGCCTTGATGCCAGCTCGAACGCTTCCGCTCCGCGCTCGCTGCTACGGATTGCCTGACCACGCCCGCTTTTTGCCGCTCTGGCGCTGCTATTGACTGATTCGATCATTCTATTTTTCCGTGTGCGCTACAGCAGGCCAATCAATCGATTGGAGCTGAACCCTCCCGGACAATACCGCTCACGATCCGATGAGGAACGCACGATCCATGGGACGATACAACCCAACCGGGTTTGCGGCGGAAAAAGCGCAGCCGTAAAACCCCGAGTTCCAAACTCGCCCCTTCATACTCCATTCAATCCCAATATGGCTATTTTTGGATTAACGACAATGATTTAGGCGCAATTTCGCGCCTTTTTCGCCTATGACGTGTGCTCGCCGCAAAATCTTGTACAAAGACGGTGGCTCCAAATTGGCCTTTGCACTAAAAGGCGCTTGGTTTGGAACGGAACCAGGTGAAAGCGAGGATGTCATGTCCACTCGAGCGGATGAACTGATCGATCGGCGACGATTGCGGCGTAAGCTGACATTCTGGCGGGTCGTGGCCTTTGCCGTGATCGTGTTGGCGATCGCGTTCGCCACGCGGCAGATTATGGGAAGTGCCGTGGATGTTTCCGCGAGCCACATCGCTCAGGTCAAGATTTCCGGAACGATCTTCGAAGATGACGAATTGCTGGAGAGGCTCCAGCGCATCCGTGAAGCCCCATCGGTTAAAGGCGTGATCCTGACGATCGACTCACCCGGCGGCACCACGGCCGGGGGCGAGGCGATCTACGAAGAGGTGCGTCGCCTGGCCAGCGAAAAGCCGGTGGCAGCACAGGTGGGCACGCTGGCTGCGTCTGCTGGTTACATGATCGCAAGCGCCACCGATCATATTGTCGCTCGGCAATCCTCTATCGTCGGTTCCATAGGAGTCCTCTTCCAATACCCGGACGTCAGCGGGCTGATGGACAAACTCGGTGTGAAGCTGGAGGAGATCAAATCCTCGCCGCTTAAGGCAGAGCCTTCGCCTTTCAAGCCGACCAGCGACGAGGCTCGCGCCATGATCCGCGCCATGATTCTCGACAGCTACGACTGGTTCGTGGACTTGGTCACTGAGCGCCGGCCCTTGTCGCGGGAAGAGGTGTTGACACTTGCAGATGGTTCGGTTTTCACCGGACGGCAGGCGCTCGAGAACAAGCTGGTCGATGGGCTCGGCGGCGAACGGGAAGCCAAAGAGTGGTTGGTTTCCAAGGGGCTCAGCGATGATCTGAACGTGGTCGAATGGAAAAAGCGTGAAACAGCTGGCAGCTTCATTCTGCCTCAGATCGCTTCCCGTTTCCTCGGCGTGCCGGAAGGCGGTGCCGATATCCTGCGCGAGCTTGGTGCCGACCGCATCTTCCTTGACGGTCTCCTATCGGTCTGGCAACCTGAAATGAACAGGTTGACTGACTGAAAAAACAAACAAAATCATCTTTGTGTCACAGGCACATGGCGACAAACAGGGCAACTCAGCGGCGGAAAAGAATCCATGATCAAATCAGAGCTTGTGCAGACGATTGCCAATCGCAACCCGCATCTCTATCTCCGTGACGTGGAAAACATCGTCAACGCGATCTTTGAGGAAATTTCCGATGCGCTCGCGGAAGGACACCGCGTGGAGCTGAGAGGTTTCGGCGCGTTCTCCGTGAAGAATCGTCCGGCGCGCACCGGTCGCAATCCTCGCACTGGCGAGTCCGTCGAAGTGGAGGAGAAGTGGGTTCCGTTCTTCAAGACCGGCAAGGAATTGCGCGAGCGTTTGAACGATGAGAAGGACCAGTAATTCCTTTCTGAAGCGTCTACAATTTCACAGTGGATTGACATGTCCAACCGCATTATTCTTGTACTCATTCTCGTGCCGTTGGCGGTAATCATCATCGCGCTGGCTGTTGCCAATCGTGGTCTGGTGCCGTTCACGATCGATCCGTTCAATCCGGGTAATCCGGTCCTGACAGTCCAGTGGCCGCTCTTTGTCTATCTCTTCCTTTCCGTCGTTCTCGGGATGATCGGTGGCAGTCTAGCGACGTGGTTTCGCCAGGGGCGTTATCGACGCGATGCGCGTCAGCGCAAGAAAGAGGTCGACAAACTGCGCACGGCGCCCTCACCGTCCACTGGCAACGCGCCACACATCAGACATTCCCCTTCCTGAAAGTGTCTCTCATAGGCTTGGCAACCAAGCCTTGTGTTGCCTGAGAAATCTGCCTGTGGCAGAAGCGCGGGCATCGTAGCCCAATGGCGGAGTCCCGATTGAAGCCTGCGCGCGCCAAACGCCGGAACGACGACCGGCGCAACCCTAAGAATGAAAAGGCGTCAAGCGCCCAGCTGCAGCGCCAGTCCGCGCCGGCTGCGCGCCCAACGCCACCCCGCCGCAAAGGCACACTGCCAGATGAGCGTTTGCCGGTCATTCTAGAAGTGTTGCCGAATGATGATTATGCGCTGCTCGATTCCGGCGGAGGGCAGAAGCTCGAACAGTACGGTCCCTATCGAATCGTGCGGCCGGAGGGGCAGGCGATCTGGCAACCTGCGCTTGGCCCGGCGGAATGGAACAGGGCGGATGCCATCTTTACCGGCGATACGGACGAAGAAGGCATGGGGCGCTGGCGCTTCCCCAAGGAGCCGTTGGGTGAGACATGGCCGATGCGCCATGAAGGGATCGACTATCTCGGACGATTTACCTCGTTTCGTCATGTGGGAGTATTTCCCGAGCAGGCGACCCACTGGTCCCATATGGAGACGCTGGTGCGCGAGGCGCGCCGCCCGGTGAAGGTGCTCAATCTGTTTGGCTATACGGGGCTTGCTTCGCTGGTTGCGGCCCGTGCGGGGGCTGAAGTGACCCATGTGGACGCTTCCAAGAAGGCGATTGGCTGGGCACGCGAGAACCAGGAAATGGCCAGGCTCGGCGACAGGCCGATCCGCTGGATTTGCGAAGATGCGGTGAAGTTTGCTGCACGCGAGGCGCGACGCGGCAATGCCTATGACATCGTTCTGTTCGACCCGCCCGCTTATGGGCGCGGGCCCAAGGGCGAGGTGTGGCAGCTGTTCGAGGATCTGCCCTATCTGGCTGATCTCTGTCGATCGATCCTGACACCCAACCCGCTGGCAGTGGTGCTGACGGCCTATTCCATCCGAGCGTCCTTTTTTGCCATCCACGCCCTGATGCGCGACACATTCGCCGGCGATGGTGGCCGGGTGGAATCGGGGGAACTCATTATCCGCGAGAAGTCGGCCGGCCGCGCCCTGTCCACCTCGCTGTTTTCGCGCTGGGTAGCATCATGAGCGGACATGAGAACGAGCGGCGCAGGCCGGGCCAGGTAAAGGAAGTCACCAGCCTCACCAATCCGATCATCAAGGACATTCGCGCGCTGGCGCAAAAGAAATACCGCGACCGTGAACACGCCTTCATCGCCGAGGGGCAGAAGCTGGTGATCGACGCGTTCGATGCCGGCTGGACAATCCGCACGCTGCTTTATGCCAAGGCGGGGCGCGGCAATGAGGCGGTGGAGCGGCTGGCCGCGCGCACCGTGGCAACCGGCGGTCTTGTTCTGATCGTCAGCGAGAAGGTCTTGTCGACCATCACCAAGCGCGACAATCCGCAGATGGTTCTCGGCGTCTTCGAGCAGAAGACGGTTAAGCTTGAAACCTTAAAACCCGCCGATGGCGAGGTCTGGGTGGCGCTCGACCGGGTCCGCGACCCCGGCAATCTTGGCACGGTTCTGCGCACTGTGGACGCTGTGGGTGCAAAGGGTCTTATTCTGGTTGGCGACTGCACCGACCCGTTTTCCTTCGAGACGGTCCGGGCCACGATGGGCTCCATTTTCGCTGTGCCCATCGTGCGTGCAAATGAGCAGGCGTTCCTCTCGTGGCGGAAAGGCTTTTCCGGTCGGGTCGTAGGCACCCATCTGAAGGGATCTGTCGATTATCGCACCGTCGATTACACGAAGGGTTCGATCCTGCTCTTGATGGGCAATGAGCAACAGGGCCTGCCGGACCGGCTTGCCGAAAGCTGCGACACGCTCGTGCGTATTCCGCAGGCGGGGCGGGCGGATTCGCTCAATCTCGCCGTGGCAACGGGCGTGATGCTCTATGAAATCCGGCGCGCGGCGCTGCCGCTTGAAGAAAGGGCGGACGCATGAGCGCGCGCGCGATCGGGTTCTACGCGCTGCTGATCGTGCTCTTCACGGTCGCAGATCAGGTGGTGAAGGAAGTGGTCGAGACGATGATGCCGCTGCATGAGCGGATCGAGCTTCTGCCGTTCCTCTCGCTTCTGCATTCACGCAACACCGGCATTGCCTTCTCCATGTTTTCCGGCATGAGTGACATGGCACTGAGCCTCGTGATGGCAGGCGTGATCCTGTTCATCGGGTATCTCGCACTGCGCACGGGGGCCGCGCAAACATGGGCACGGCTCGGCTTCGCGCTCATTCTGGGTGGGGCATTCGGCAATCTCATCGACCGGCTCACCAACGGTTTCGTCACCGACTACATCTATTTCCACACGCCGGTCTGGTCGTTTGCGATCTTCAATCTGGCCGATGTGTTCATCACCATCGGTGCGGGACTTGTCATCCTCGATGAGTTTCTCGACTGGCGGCGCGGCCGCTCGGGCGGCGAGACGCACGCGGATTGACCTCGCGCCCGCTGCGCCGCAAAGTCTGCCATCATCGATGACCGTAACCAGCCGGAGTGAGTGATGGCGGACACGTTTCAAGCGGTTCTGATTTCGCGCGACGAGGACAAGAAGCAATCCGTCGACTGGACGGAGCTTTCCGAAGACGATCTGATGGAGGGCGACGTTACAGTCGCCGTGGAGGCGACCACCGTCAACTACAAGGACGGGCTCGCCATCACCGGCAAGGCCCCCGTGGTGCGGCGCTTTCCCCTCGTACCGGGCATCGATTTCGCCGGCACGGTGACGAAATCCACCCATGACGGCTGGAAAGAGGGCGACAAGGTCATTCTCAATGGCTGGGGCGTGGGCGAGACGCATTGTGGCGCCTATGCCGGGCGCGCGCGGGTGAATGGCGACTGGCTGGTGCCGCTGCCCGATGGCATGACCCCAAAGGACGCGATGGCCGTGGGCACTGCCGGCTATACGGCCATGCTGTGCGTGATGGCGCTGGAGCGCCACGGCATCACCCCGGAGCGCGGGCCGGTGGTGGTGACGGGGGCTGCCGGCGGTGTCGGCTCGGTCGCCATCGCGCTTCTGGCCGGGCAGGGGCATCACGTGATCGCCTCCACCGGCCGCGCATCCGAAGCCGATTACCTGAAGGAACTGGGTGCATCAGAAATCATCGACCGGGAGGAGCTTTCCGGTCCCGCCCGTCCGCTCGGCAAGGAGCGCTGGGCCGGCGGCGTCGACGCGGTGGGCAGCCACACGCTCGCCAATATGCTTTCCATGACCTCCTATGGTGGCGCGGTGGCGGCCTGCGGGCTGGCGCAGGGCATGGACCTGCCGGCCAGTGTCGCGCCGTTCATCCTGCGCGGCGTCTCGCTATTGGGCGTTGATTCCGTCATGGCGCCGAAGGAGCTGCGCATAGAGGCCTGGCAGCGCATTGCCAAAGAGCTCGACCACAAAAAGCTTGGCGCGATCGCAAGCGTCGTGCCGTTCAGCGAGGTGATCACGGCGGCAACGGACATCATCGAGGGCAGGGTGCGCGGGCGCGTGGTGGTGGAGATGCCCGGTTAAGCCATTCGCTAAAATTCGAACGGCCAGCCAAAAGCTTCTGTAATGCCCGCCGCCTATTGTCTGCGCCATGACAATGGCGGGGAAAAGCAAAGGCGACCCGAAGCCGGCAAAGACGCTCCCCCGGGAGCGGCAGCCGCGCAAGAGGATCCGCATCAGGCCACCGGCGCTGGCGCCGGTGCGGCTTCCCGTGCCGACGCATCATGGCGAATTGGCCATCGGCCTGGCAATTCTTCTGATTGCGGGGCTCGGCCATCTGACCGGTGCCTCGCCGCTTGTCAGCATGGCGCTTCTGGCACTGGGTGGTGTTGCGCTGGCGCTCGCTCTTCGCGCGTCGATGGTGGATCGACGCATGGCATCGGTTCTGGCCGAATCCGAAGCGGTCAATCGCGGCGAGCTCGAAGAACTGGCCGACCGCATGTGGGAGCTGCGCGAAAGCGAGGAGCGCTTTCACGGGCTGGTGGATGCGCTGGGTGACCTAATCGTCCACCGCGATCGCAGCGGCCGCATCGTCTATGTGAACCGCGTTTTCGCCGATCTTCTGGGCCGCGACCCTTCCACCCTGGTGGGCCGCAAACTGAGCCAGCTCGGCATCGACATCGGCCTTGTGCCGGATGCCGCCTTCACCGATGGCGAATGTTTGAGCTCCACCGATGTGGCGATCCACACGCGTGGCGGGGTGCGCTGGTATTCATGGATCGAGCACTCGGTGCGCGACGACAGCGCGGATTCGGTGTCGCACCGGGCCATTGCGCGCGACATCACCGCCCGCAAGCGGGCCGAGACGGCGCTGATCAACGCGCGCGAACGCGCCGAGCAGGCAAGCCGTGCGAAATCGAGCTTCCTTGCCACGGTGAGCCATGAAATCCGCACGCCGATGAACGGCATCATGGGCATGGCGACGCTTTTGGCCGACACGGAACTGACGCCCGAGCAGCGCACCTATGTGGGCGCGGTTTCCACTTCGGCCGCCGCGCTTGTGGCGCTGATCGAGGACCTGCTCGACTATTCCAAGATCGAGGCGGGGCGGCTGGAACTGGAGCCCCAGGCGCTTCCGCTGAACGAGCTCGTGGAAAACGTGGTCGAGCTTCTGGCCGCGCGCGCTTTCACAAAGAACGTCGGCCTTGGCTGCTACATCGCGCCGGATGTGCCCGAAACCATCACGGCGGATCCGGGTCGGCTGCGCCAGGTGCTGATCAACCTCCTCGGCAATGCGCTGAAATTCACCGATGAGGGAGGGGTGACGGTCGCTGTCTCGCGGGCGGAGAAGAATGGCGCGCCGGCGCTGCGGATTGCCGTTTCCGATTCCGGCCCCGGGCTCGAAAAGGACGACATCAACCGCATTTTCAAGGATTTCGAACAGGTGGACGGCAGCTCCACCCGCCGCCATGGCGGCGCGGGGCTCGGCCTTGCCATCACCAAGCGCATTGTCGACGCGATGAATGGCGCAATCAGCGTGGCGAGCACGCCGGGCGAGGGCTCGGAATTTGCCGTGCTCCTGCCGCTGGGCGCGGAGGCGGACGAGGCGGGGCGTGTCGAGCCGGTGCTCGAAGAGGTCAACGCCGTCATTCTCTCGCCCTTCGTGCAGGAGGCCGAAACCATCGCCATGACTATGCGTGTCCATGGCGGGCGCGCGGCGATCGCCGCCACTGCGGAGGATGCGGCACGGCTCGCCGAAGAGAGCGGCCGGCCGTTCAACACGGTGCTGGTCGACGCCTCGCTTGAAAGCGACGATGGCGCGCTGATCACCCGTCTGCACGCGCTTGGCGTGGGCGGAGACCGCGCGCTGACGCTGATCACGCCATCGGAGCGCGGGCGGCTTCCCGCGTTTCGCGCCAGCGGCTATGGCGCGTTTCTCGCCCGGCCCGTGCGGGGCAGGACGCTGCTGCGCCAGCTTTTGGGCAGCAAGAGCGAGGCCACCTGGCCGGCTGCGGAAACGCATGATCGCACACATGATGCCGGGACCATGGGCCGGCGCGCGGGCGGGCTCAATATTCTGGTCGCCGAGGACAACGAGATCAACGCCATGCTGGCGCGCGCTACACTGTCTCGCGCGGGGCATCGGGTCACGCTCGTTTCCAACGGGCGCGAGGCGGTGGAGGCGGTGAGCGCGCCGGGCACACGCTTTGATGCGGTGCTGATGGACCTGCACATGCCGGTGATGGACGGGCTCGACGCCATCAACGCCATCCGCCGGCACGAGGAGGAAACCGGGCTGGCGCCACTGCCCATCCTCGTTCTCACCGCCGACGGGCAGGAGGAGACGCGCAGCGGCGTGCTTGCCCATGGCGCCAATGGCTTTGTCACCAAGCCGCTCGACCCGGACGAACTTCTGGCCGCGCTGGAGCTGCAGGTCACGGCCTGAAAACAGGGTGGGGACAGACCGGCTCGGCGCCCGCTGTGACGGCCTTCTTCTTCCGCCCCCGCTCGCGGGGAGAAGGGGGCGCAGGCGCTGGTGTTTTTCCACAGTCGCGGCATCGCCGTGCCTTCACCCTCATCCTGAGCTTGTCGAAGGGCGGGGGTGAAGGCATGCCCCACGCTCTCCGCCGCTGCACTACATGCCGCCCTCTCCCTTCGCCCTTCGGCAAGCTCAGGACGCTCAGGATGAGGGGTGTGTGTGGCTTCCCCTCCAAGCACCGCTTCATCCCGGCCTGACCCGGGACCCATTGAGAAGCAGAGCCGGGTTCCGCAGAAGGCGCTGCCGGCGGAGCGGGGACGGTGCCCGGCCCCAACACCCGCTTGCTGCTAACCTCCCGTGACGGTAGTGTCATAGTTCTGTCGCAAGCGATCATTATTTCAGCTTCAACGCCAAGCGGAGGAGCAACAGCTATGCAGGGCATCACGCTGAACCGGACGCCTCTCGATGACAAGGCCGCAAGGCCGCCGCTCCCCGGCGATGCCGAGGACGCGCTTCTGGGCCGCATCGGCGCGCTCGAAGTGCGCCTTGCGCGCAGCGAGGAGGAGATTGCCGCGGCCCAGAGCATTCGCTACCGGGTTTTCTACAATGAGATGGGCGCGAAAGCGCCGCTCGGCGCGCTGAGTGCCGACCGCGATGCGGATGCATTCGATGCCGTGTGCGACCATCTTCTGGTGTTCGACACCGCGCTGCCGGGCGAGGATGTGGACCGCATCGTCGGCACCTACCGGCTTCTGACGCCGGAGGGCGCGCGCCGGGCCGGAAAATTCTACTCCGCAGACGAATTCGCCATCGAAACGCTGATGGCCCGCCATCAGGGCCGCCGCTTTCTGGAGCTTGGCCGCTCCTGCGTTCTGCCGCCCTACCGCACCAAGCGCACGATCGAGCTTCTGTGGCAGGGCATCTGGGCCTATTGTCGCAAGAAGCGCATCGACGTGATGATGGGCTGCGCCTCCTTCCCCGGCGTCGTGCCGGCGGCCCATGCGGAGGCGCTCTCCTTCCTCGGGCATTTTTGCCAGGTGGAGGCCGAATGGCATGTGCGCGCCGTCGCCAGCCGCTACGCCCCGCTCGACCTGATGCCGAAGGAAGCGATCCAGACCCGCTCGGCGCTTGCCGCCATGCCACCCCTCGTCAAAGGCTATCTGCGCCTCGGCGCACGCTTTGGCGATGGCTGCGTGATCGACCATGATTTCGGCACCACGGATGTGTTCGTGGTCCTGCCGGTGGAGGCGATCTCGGACCGGTATATTAATTATTACGGGGCCGAAGCGCAGCGTTTTGCGGCTTGAGGGGGCTGCCGGGAGGCCACTAATGTTGAATGCCACGCTAGTCAGTGACTAGCGTGGATCTTGTCAGCCAAGCGATCTGCAAGGTTGTCCATCTCGCTCTCAGGAATAATCTCTGGATCAAGCGGGGCGTCGTGCAGAAATTCCAGTGCTCGTTTGTAAGCTGGTAACATTTTTTTGTCAGTGGGCTCCCCAACGAGAAAGTACGTCTTGAAGTTTTCTGTTCCTTTTGAGAGGCCAACTAAGGTGCCAACCCAACGGGCGGCTTTGTCCTGAACTCCCTCTTCCGTGGTCAAGTCGAAAGAAAGTGGTTGTATGCAATGCCATTTCCCATTCTTCCAAGCGTGTTCGAATTCAACTTCGTTTCGTGGTGATCGAATAACCTTTTTCTTAAATATACCTTCGATCTTTCGTTCCAATAGTTTATCGCGAAATGGCTTCCATATATCACTATCAGCTCGACGGTGGACGGTTTCCTCATCGTATTGGCCGATAAAGCGTTGGTGGAGGTTTTCAAGCGTTTTATCGGGATCAGCCGTCACACCTGCACCCATCTCACTCCAAACAAGAGAGCTGTCATCAGCAGCGACAACTTTGTGGCCAAACGAGAGTGCGTTCATATCCCTTGACAATAGGTCGTTTGTCTGGCCGTTTTTTGTGATCTTTGCGAATGCGCGTTCAATCTGTCGAATGTCGTGGCGAAGCGCCGAACCGCTAGCCGTGGGGAAAACCTTTGTGATCCGGCTAAGTGCTTTCTTGAATTTCGATCCGAGATAACCGCTTTTGGGTGCGTAGAGAATAACGCCGATGTTAATCTGTTCTCCGGCGATCGCGTCGTGTCGGTACCTCAATATGGCGTATGTGTATGGCTCTCTTATCATGACAGCACTCTTTCGACCTCTCGGATGCAATGATCAATCTGATCCCTGACCCTTTTAATATGTTCTAACGCCTCGGTTATGAAAGGGCGAACCCCATCCCATTCGCTTGGGAGTACAGCGTCATATTGCGCCAACCTCACATCTGACAAGTCTGCCCACTGAGCTCTTATTGGCGTAAGGTCGAGTTCTCTTTTTCCCGATAGCTGTTGAGCAAAAATGTGTTCACTGTCGGCCCCATAATTGCACATCATGGCAAGGTTGCCTGGCGACCATGGTTCACAACGGGGAAACAGCTTCATCCGAAAACGAAATGCACTCTCGTGATCGATCAACCGCCAGAGCTGATCCTTTACGAGCATGTTCGAGTTCCTCGGACTACGGTCACTGTTACCTATAAAGCCGTCGAACGCCAATACCGATATCGCCTGATCGATCTGATTTCTAGATAGTCGATCAGAGGGAAGCCATCGTCTCCATTGTACTCCGGCGTGTTCTGAGCCGAACGCTACAGGGCACGAATTTTGGAGGCGCATCTTTAGCGAAGGATCGGTCACCGCTTCGAGAAAATCTCTGTCAATTCTCACCAAAAAAGGTTTACACACCGGTAATCCTAAATCCGCAGCCAAAAGAGATCCGATTAATTCGTTTGCAAGGCCTTCGATACTGCATTCAGGGCCATCTGAAACCTTCAGAACGATCTCGTGTTCATTTTCAAGGTTATCCAAAACTGCTGCTCTAAGTGGTTTTGTTCTTCCGACTTCTGTCGGACGGTCAAGGCGGCTTAATCTCGTTTCACAGATCACAGCGCCCCGCTCCCGATTTCCTCTGGATCATATGCTCCCCCCACCCCATCGGATGTTTAGTATCCGATAATGTGACGGGAATATAAAAATATGTCCAACATTAGATGTACTCGCAGCGTCGGAAAATTGATTAATAACTGGCTTGAAATTTTCTCAGGTACTGTGGTGTACCAAGGGGGAGAAAGCCGATGCAAGTACACTCACTTAGTGGCTAGCCATTCAAGCTTTAGGCCTATCTAGCGCTGCCTATGGTCGTCTTGAAGTCCGCTTTATCGTAAAATTCCTCTACCGCTATCACTCCCCCATCACCCCCCGGCATTATAAGCCGCAATCGCCGCCATGTTCACGATATCGGAATCCTTCGCGTTGAGCGAAACCACCTGAACAGACTTGTTCAGCCCCACCAGAAGCGGGCCGATGACGGTGGAGCCGCCCAGTTCCTGAAGCATCTTCGTGGAGATGGAGGCGGAGTGGAAGGCAGGCATGACCAGCACGTTGGCCGGGCCCGACAGGCGGCAGAAGGGATATTGCTGCATCAGGTCCGGGTTCAGCGCCACGTCTGCGGCCATCTCGCCATCATATTCGAAATCGACCCGGCGCTTGTCGAGGATCTTCACCGCCTCCTGCACACGCTCGGAGCGTTCGCCCGGCGGGTGGCCGAAGGTGGAATAGGCGAGCATCGCCACGCGCGGCTCATAGCCCATGCGGCGGGCCTGCCCTGCGGCCTCCTCGGCAATGTCGGCCAGCTCCTCGGAATTGGGCATGTCGTGCACCGCCGTGTCGGCCACGAGCACGGTGCGCCCGCGGCACAGCGCCAGCGTGACGCCGATCACCCGGTGGCCGGGGCGCGCGTCGATCACGCGGCGCACATCGTCGAGCACGGTGGAATAGTTGCGCGTCACGCCGCTCACCATCGCATCCGCATCGCCCAGCGCCACCATGGTGGCGGCGAAGTGGTTGCGGTCGTTGTTGATCAGGCGCTGCGCATCGCGGAAGAGATAGCCCTTCCGCTGCAGGCGCTCATAGAGATAGTCGGCATAGATGCTGTTGCGGCGCGAAAGCCGCGCATTGATGATCTCGATGCCGGATTTGGAAAGATCCACGCCCGCCTGCCGCGCCGTCTCACGGATCTGCTCTTCCCGGCCGAGCAGGATGGCGGTGCCGAGCTTCTGGTTCACATAGGAGGCGGCAGCCCGCATCACCTGTTCTTCCTCGCCCTCGGCGAAGACCACACGCTTGGGCTGGCGGCGCACCCGATCGTAGATGCGCTGGAGCGTCGAGGCGAGCGGGTCGCGGCGGGCCGAAAGCTCGTTTTCGTATTTCTGCATGTCGAGGATGGGGCGGCGGGCAACGCCCGAATCCATCGCCGCCTTTGCGACAGCCACCGGCACCGCCGAGATGAGGCGCGGATCGAACGGCACGGGGATGATGTAGTTGGGGCCGTATTTGGGGCGGTTGCCCTGATAGGCGGCGGCCACATCGTCCGGCACGTCCTTGCGGGCAAGCTCGGCCAGCGCCTCGGCGGCGGCCACCTTCATCGCGTCGTTGATGGTGGTCGCGCGCACATCGAGCGCGCCACGGAAGATATAGGGGAAGCCGAGAACATTGTTCACCTGGTTGGGATAGTCCGAGCGACCCGTCGCCATGATGGCGTCGGTGCGGATTTCGGCCACTTCCTCCGGCGTGATCTCCGGGTCCGGATTGGCCATGGCGAAGATGATCGGGTTTTTCGCCATGGATTGCACCATGGCCGGCGTCAGCGCGCCCTTGGCCGAAAGGCCGAAAAACACATCCGCCCCTTCCAGCGCCTCGGCCAGCGTACGCCTGTCGGTTTCGACGGCATGAGCGGATTTCCACTGGTTCATGCCTTCCTCGCGGCCCTTGTAGACCACGCCCTTCGTGTCGCAGAGGAAGACGTTTTCCGGCGCGAGACCAAGCGATTTGGCAAGCTCGATACAGGCGATACCGGCAGCCCCCGCGCCATTGCAGACAAGCTTGGTCGTCTTGATGTCGCGGTCGGTGAGGTGCAGCGCGTTGATGAGGCCGGCGAGCGCGATGATGGCCGTGCCATGCTGGTCGTCATGAAAGACGGGGATGTCCATCAGCTCGCGCAACTGGCTTTCGATGATGAAGCACTCGGGCGCCTTGATGTCTTCCAGATTGATGCCGCCGAAGGAGGGGCCGAGCAGCTTGACGCAGTTGACGAAGGCGTCGGCGTCTTCCGTGTCGACTTCCAGATCGATGGAATCCACGTCGGCGAAGCGTTTGAAAAGGACGGACTTGCCCTCCATCACCGGCTTGGAGGCAAGCGCGCCCAGATTGCCAAGGCCGAGGATCGCCGTACCGTTGGAAATGACGGCCACCATGTTGCCGCGCGTGGTGTAGTCGAAGGCGCGGCTCGGGTCTTCGGCAATGGCCTGAACGGGCACGGCCACGCCCGGAGAATAGGCGAGTGACAGGTCGCGCTGTGTCGCCATCGGCTTTGTGGGGGTGATTTCCAGCTTGCCGGGTCTGCCGGATGAGTGGAAGTCCAGCGCTTCCTGCGGGCTGACGGATGGTCCCTGACGTTCGGACTTTTTATCGTTGGGCATGTCGGCTTGTTTCCTCCGGGAGACGGGCTCTGGCTTATGCTTTCTGTGGAGTTTTGCCAGTGACGGGTGCATAAGGCTACACTTTTGCCCAGTAAATGGCCAAGCAGATTGAAGCTGTTGATTTGAAGCCAGTACAAAGGCCGGGGGAGCCCTCCTTGAACGACGAAACGCCGATGCGCCAGAAGGCTTTGGAGGCCGCCGCCGGGGCGACACCCATGATGGCGCAGTACATCGAAATCAAGATGGCCAATCCCGATTCGCTCCTGTTTTACCGCATGGGCGATTTCTACGAGCTGTTTTTCGACGATGCGGAGGTGGCAAGCCGGGCGCTGGGCATCACGCTTACCAAGCGCGGCAAGCATCAGGGCGACGACATTCCCATGTGCGGCGTGCCGGTCCATGCGGCCGATGATTATCTGCAAAAGCTGATCGGTCTTGGCCATCGCGTCGCCGTCTGCGAGCAGATGGAAGACCCAGCCGAGGCCAAGAAGCGCGGCTCGAAATCCGTGGTGCGGCGCGACGTGATCCGGCTGGTCACACCGGGCACCATCACCGAGGAAAAGCTGCTCGACCCATCCGAGGCCAATTACCTGATGGCCCTTGGCCGGGTGAAGGGCGGGGATGAGAGCCTTGCTCTCGCCTGGATCGACATTTCCACCGGCGCATTCCGCGTCGCGCCGACGCGGCCCGACCGGCTTCTGGCCGATGTGCTGCGCATCGACCCGCGCGAGCTGATCGTGCCGGAGGCGGTCTATTACGACGAGGCTTTTCGGCCCGCCTTCGATGTTCTGGGCCGGGTGGCCAATCCGCAACCGGCCAACATGTTCGATTCCGCCTCCGCCGAAATGCGCCTGACGCGCTTTTACGGTGTGGCGACGCTGGAAGGCTTTGGCCGCTATTCCCGCGCCGAGCTTTCGGCCATTTCCGGTGCTGTCGCCTATGTGGAGAAGACGCAAAAGGCCGAACGTCCGCCGCTTGGCCGCCCGGAGCGTGATGACGAGGGAGCGAGCCTCTTCATCGACCCGGCCACCCGCGCCAATCTGGAGCTTGGCCGTACCTTGTCCGGCAGCCGCGAGGGCAGCCTTGCCAAGGCCATCGACCGCACGGTGACGGGCGCGGGGAGCCGGCTTCTCTTCGAGCGGCTCATGTCGCCGCTCACCGATCCGGAAGCGATTGGCGGGCGGCTCGATGCGGTCTCCTTCTTCCTCGCCGAACCCGGCCTGCGCGAGGATGTGCGCCGGCTCTTGAAAGGCGTGCCGGACATTGCCCGCGCGCTCTCGCGGCTGGCGCTCAACCGTGGCGGCCCGCGCGACCTTGGCGCGCTCGCATCCGGTTTTGAGGCGGCCCATGGCGTGGCGGAGCTGCTTCAGGGCAAGGACGCGCCTGCCGAAATCGCCGCCGCACTGTCCGGCATTGCCGGCCTGCCTCTGGATTTCGCCGCCCATCTGTCCCGCGCGCTTTCCGACGAGCTTCCGCTCTTGAAACGCGATGGCGGCTTCATCCGTGCCGGCTACAATGAAGAGCTCGATGAGATGCGCGCGCTGCGCGACCAGTCGCGCCGGGTGATCGCCGAGATGGAGCGCCAGCTTGCCGAGGAGACGGGCGTCAAGTCGCTCAAGATCCGGCACAACAATGTGCTTGGCTATTATATCGAGGTCACGGCCAACAATGCCGGCGTGATGACCGGCACGGACGAGGCGAAGGCGCGCTTCATCCACCGCCAGACCATGGCCAACGCCATGCGCTTCACCACGACGGAGCTGGCCGAGCTTGAAACCAAAATCGCCAATGCCGCCGACCGCGCCCTGCAGATCGAGCTTGGTGTCTTCGATCAACTGCTGTCCGAAGCCGTGGCCGCCGCCGACCGCATCCGCGCTGCCGCCGATGCTCTGGCTGTGCTCGATGTTTCGACCGCACTTGCCGAACTGGCGGAAGCGGAAAACTACTGCCGCCCGCAGGTGGATGGCAGTCTCGATTTTCACATTGAGGGCGGTCGACATCCCGTGGTCGAGCAGGCGCTGCGCAAGCAGTTGGCCGAGCCCTTCGTTGCCAATGATTGCGACCTCTCGCCCACGGGCAAGGAGGATGCGGGAGCGATCTGGCTTCTGACCGGCCCGAATATGGGCGGTAAATCGACCTTCCTGCGCCAGAACGCGCTGATCGCGGTGATGGCGCAGATGGGCTCCTTCGTTCCTGCATCTGTCGCCCGCATCGGCGTGGTGGATCGCCTGTTCAGCCGCGTTGGCGCATCCGACGATCTGGCGCGTGGCCGCTCGACCTTCATGGTAGAGATGGTGGAAACGGCGGCGATCCTCAATCAGGCGGGGCCGCGTGCGTTGGTGATTCTTGATGAGATCGGCCGCGGCACGGCGACCTTCGATGGCCTGTCCATCGCCTGGGCAGCGGTGGAATATCTCCATGAACAAAACCGCTGCCGCGCGCTCTTCGCCACGCATTTCCACGAGATGACCGCGCTTTCGGAAAAGCTCGGACGGCTCTCCAACGTCACCATGCGGGTGAAGGAATTCGAGGGGGACGTGGTGTTCCTGCACGAGGTGGGACGCGGCGCGGCCGACCGTTCCTACGGTGTGCAGGTGGCCCGCCTTGCCGGCCTGCCCCATGCGGTGGTGGAGCGGGCGCGCGCAGTGCTTCAGCAGCTTGAGGAGGGTGAGACTTCCGGCAAGGCGTCGAAACTAATCGATGATCTGCCGCTTTTCTCAGTGGCGGCGAAGCAGGAAGCGAAAGCGTCGAAGACGCCGGACCGCGTTGGCGAAGAACTGCTCGCGATCAATCCGGATGATCTGACCCCACGCGAAGCGCTGGAGGCGCTTTACCGGCTGAAGCAGCTTGCGGCCGGGAAATAGGGCGCATTGTCGAAGCTTAAAACGCGTCTCCCCAGTCGGTCTTGCGGGCGGCCTTGAAGGTGCGGCCTTCGCGGCGGGTGACGAGGCGGTCGTCCAACGCGCCACCGCTGGTGCACAGTTTCAGGCGTACCATGCCGCTCGCCGTTTTCGGCGGGGCGAGCACGCGGTCGGGGCGATCATCGGGGGCATGGCGCGAAACCGCCAGATAGCTGAATTTTTCATCCTCCCACGGCACCTCGCCACCCTTGGCGGTGCGGTGCAGGCGCGAGCGGGCGACCCGGCGCGAAAAATGGCACCAGTCGGGCGCTGCGATCGGGCAGGGCGCGTGATGCGCGCAGGGGGCGAGAATGTTGCCGCCAAGGGCGATCAACCTGTCGCGCGCGGCAAGAATGCGCTGCCACCCGGCAGGCGTTCCCGGCTCTACGATCACCAGCACATTGGCGGTTAGCGCCCAGAGACGGTCAATCAGCGTATCGCGAACCGCCGGAGCAAGCTCGTCCAGAACATAGCAGAGCGTCACGAGGTCGGCTGGCGCGATATCGGTTAAACCGCCTTCGACTCCCGCCGCATGCCACCTGGCTTCCACGGGGAGAGCTTCAGCAAGCTTTGCGCCGGTCTCGCGCATGGCAGCGCTTGTCTCGACCAGCGTTGCCGCGCCGAGCTCTGGCCATTCTCCAAGGGCCGCCCAAAGCGCCGTACCGGGACCGGCACCGACATCGAGCATATGCGATGGTGCGAAATCCTGCCGCCGGGCCCCTGTCTCCGAAAGGCATTGGCGCACGGCAGCATAGGTGGCGGGCAGGCGGGTTGCCAGATAGGCTTTCGCCGCCAGCGCATCGCCCACATGCAACGCACCGTCTCTGGTCTCGGCACGGTAGCGCTGCGAGAGGCGCTGGGCAGCGCCCTGAATCTCGGAAAGCGGCGTGCCCTCCAGATACGCATCAACCGCTTGACGCAAAGGGGCGGGAAGCTCCATTTGAAACCCGTGTGTTTTCCGTGCGAAACCCGTGCGACATAGCGGCCAGGCGTTAAAGCTGCAACCGCAGTTCGTAGACAGCCATTTTACGGCGCGCGAAAACACGCTATATAGCGCCGCCAATTCGGGAAACTCATGGCCAAGGTTCCACTCAAGCTCGACCAGATTATCGACGCTGCGGCATTGCGCGCCGAGCTCTCAGGCTTTGCCGAGAAATCGAGCGGTTCAGACGCGCGCGCAAGCGTGATGAGGGCGCTGAAGGCGCATATCGCTGAGGGGCGCAAGACTGCCGAAACCATGCTGATGAACGATGGCGGCGGTACGGCCTGTGCGGCGCGTCTTTCGCATCTCATGGATGTGATCATCAGCGAGGTGCAGTATTTCGCGGCGACGCATGTCTATCCAACACAGAATCCGTCATCGGCAGAACGGTTGGCAATTGTCGCGGTCGGTGGCTATGGGCGCGGCACGCTGGCGCCCGGCTCCGATATCGATCTGCTGTTCCTGCTCCCCTACAAGCAGACGCCATGGGGCGAGCAGATCGTGGAATACGTGCTCTACATGCTGTGGGACATGGGGCTGAAGGTCGGCCATGCCACGCGCAACATCGACGAATGCATCCGCCAGGCGCGCACCGACATGACAATCCGCACGGCAGTTTTGGAAGCGCGCTTTATCTGTGGCGAAAAACCGCTATTCGAAGAGATGGTCGAGCGCTTCGACGAGGAAGTGGTCAAGGACACGGGCGCGGAATACAGCCAGGCCAAACTTGCCGAGCGAGACCTGCGCCATGCCAAGGCGGGCGAAAGCCGGTATCTGGTCGAGCCCAATGTGAAGGACGGCAAGGGCGGCTTGCGCGACCTGCACACGCTGTTCTGGATCGGGAAATATTTTTACCGGGTGCGCCGAGCGGAAGACCTGGTGGGGCAGGGCGTCTTCACCCGCAAGGAATATCTGCAGTTTCGCAAGGCGGAAGATTTTCTCTGGGCGGTGCGTTGCCACATGCATTTCCTCACCGGAAAGGCGGAAGAGCGGCTGCATTTTGATATCCAGCGCGATATCGCAGAGCGTCTTGGCTATACGAGTCATCCAGGCCTTTCGGCGGTCGAGCGCTTCATGAAGCATTACTTTCTCACCGCCAAGGGCGTGGGCGACCTGACCCGCATCTTCTGTGCAGCGCTTGAGGAAGAACAGGGCAAGCATGTGCCCGGCTTCAACCGCTTCTTCATGAACTTCTCTCGCCGCCGCAGAAAACTTGCCGGAACCAGCGATTTCATCGTCGACAATCACCGCATCAACGTGGCCGATGAGGGCGTGTTCGAGCGTGATCCGGTGAACCTGTTGCGGCTTTTCTGGTTCGCAGACCGGCACGGCCTCGAATATCACCCCGAGGCGCTGAAGCTCCTGACCCGTTCGCTCAAGCTGATCGACCGCAATCTGCGCCGCGACAAGGAGGCCAACCGCCTCTTCATGGATGTGCTGACCTCCGACCGCGACCCGGCGCTCAACATGCGCCGCATGAATGAGGCCGGCGTTCTGGGCAAGCTCATCCCTGACTTCAACAAGATCGTGGCGATGATGCAGTTCAACATGTACCATCACTATACGGTCGACGAGCATCTCATCCGCTGCATCGGCGTCCTCTCAGAGATCGAGCATGGCGACGGCGAGAAGCTGCATCCGCTCTCCCATTCGCTGATGCCGTCGCTGAAGCCGTGGCGCGAAGTGCTCTACACCACGGTGCTTCTGCATGACATCGCCAAGGGGCGGCCCGAAGACCACGAGACGGCGGGTGCGCGGATCGCCCGCAGGCTCTGCCCGCATATGGGTTTCGATCCCAAGGAAACAGAGATGATCGCCTGGCTGGTCGAACATCATCTCGACATGTCGATGGCCGCCCAGACTCGCGATCTGAATGATCGCAAGACC
This sequence comes from Nitratireductor kimnyeongensis, assembly GCF_019891395.1. Classification (NCBI taxonomy): domain Bacteria; kingdom Pseudomonadati; phylum Pseudomonadota; class Alphaproteobacteria; order Hyphomicrobiales; family Phyllobacteriaceae; genus Nitratireductor; species Nitratireductor kimnyeongensis. The sequence goes on from NZ_CP078143.1 coordinate 2,211,296, forward strand.
ATTCAGGATTTCGCCGATATGGTGCAATCCGTGGAGCGGCTGAAATTGCTTCTTGTGCTAACCGTTTGCGACATTCGCGGGGTGGGCCCAGGCGTGTGGAATGGATGGAAGGGCCAGCTCCTGCGCACGCTTTATTACGAGACCGAAGTGCTTTTGACCGGCGGCTTTTCCGAAGCGCCGCGTTCGACGCGTGCGGATGAGGCGCGCCAACGGCTGGGAAGCGCTCTCAAGGAAAATGGCTGGCCCGAGAAAGACATCGAGGACTATCTCGATCTGCACTATTCGGCGTATCTGCTGGCCGTTGATCTGGATGATCAGCTACGCCATGCGGATTTCATCCGGGAGGCCGACCGGGAGAAGCGTCCCTTGGCCACGATGGTCAAGCCGCACACATTCGAGGCGGTGACGGAGATTACCGTGTTCGCGCCTGATCACCCGCGCCTCCTGTCGATCATCGCCGGAGCCTGTTCGGCAGCTGGAGCAAACATTGTCGATGCCCAGATTTTCACCACGACTCATGGCCGCGCGCTCGACACGATCCTGATCAATCGCGAATTCGATTTCGATGCCGATGAACGTCGCCGTGCGGAACGGGTGCGAAAGCTGATTGAGGATGTGCTTTCGGGGAAATCCTATCTGCCCGACATGATCGACAAGCGTGCCAAGCCGCGCCGCGGCACCCGCGCCTTCCGCGTTGAGCCGCGCGTGGAGATCGGCAACACGCTGTCGAACCGTTTCTCTGTCATAGAGGTAAAAGGACTGGATCGCCCGGGGCTCCTTTCAGAGGTGACCGAAACGCTCTCCGATCTTTCGCTGGACATTGCTTCAGCACACATTACCACTTTCGGCGAGAAGGTGATCGACACCTTTTACGTAACGGACCTCACCGGCCAGAAAATCGTCAGCACCGACCGGCTGGACGCCATCCGCAAGGCGCTTTTGAGAACGCTGGAAAGCGGCGTGGAGCGACCCAATAGGGGCAAATCCCGGGCGGCGGCCGAATGAGCGGAACGGCGGGGGAGGAAGCTTTGCAGGGTGGCAGCGGGAGCATCGTTCCGGCATGGATCCTCGAGCTTGCCCCGGGGATCCATGCCAGAGCAGACGTGCAGGCTCAAATTCTCAGTCGCGGGTGGCTTCCCGCTCCCATTTTCAGGTCTTCCCTCCCATGAGTCTCATTGGAAAATTCGCCAGTGTCGGCAGCGCTACAATGGCAAGCCGCATCCTCGGCTTTGCGCGTGAGGGGCTGATCGCTGCCGCAATCGGTGTGGGACCGGTTACCGATGCTTTCTATGCTGCGTTCCGCTTTCCCAATCTCTTTCGCCGCCTCTTCGCTGAAGGTGCGTTCAACACCGCCTTCATACCGTTGTTTGCCAAGGAGATGGAGGGCGGCGGGATCGAGGCGGCGCGGCGCTTTGGCGAGAATGTGCTGGCGGTTTTGATTACGGTGCTTTTGGTGCTGTCGGTTGCGGCGATGCTCGCCATGCCATTCCTGGTCTCCACCATCATCGCGCCGGGCTTTTCCGATACGCCGGAGAAGTTCGAGCTGACGGTGATCATGACGCGGATCATGTTCCCGTATCTGTTTTGCATGTCGCTGGTCGCCATGTTCTCCGGCATCCTCAATGCAATGCGCCACTATTTTCTGGCAGCATTGGTGCCGACGCTTCTCAATGTCATCCTCATCGGGGTTCTGCTTGCTGCGCTGTTTTGGGAATTCGACCCGCAGCAGACGGGCATCTGGCTTGCCTGGGGTGTGTTTGCTTCCGGTCTGGCGCAGCTCTTTTTCCTGATCCAGGGCGCGCGCAGTGCTGGCTATTCCATGCGGCTGTGCCTTCCCCGGCTGACCCCGGGCGTCAAACGTCTGTTGGTCCTGATGGCCCCGGCCTTGCTGACGGGAGGCATCATGCAGATCAATCTTCTGGTGGGGCAAATCATCGCCTCCACGCAGGACAACGCCATTGGCCTTCTCAATTTTGCAGACCGCATCAACCAGTTGCCGCTCGGCGTCATCGGCATCGCCGTGGGCGTGGTGCTCCTGCCGGAGCTTTCCCGTGCGCTGAAGGCCGGCGATCACGCCGATGCGCAGCATCTGCAGAACCGTTCGATGGAATTTGCGCTGGGGCTCACATTGCCAGCCGCTGTCGGACTCATGGTCATGCCCGGGCCAATCGTCGCCATTCTCTATGAACGCGGCCAGTTCACCGCGCTTGATACGACGATGACGGCGGCTGCACTCGCAGCCTTCGCGAGTGGCCTTCCGGCCTATGTGCTGACCAAAGTGTTCCAGCCCGCGTTTTTCGCTCGCGAAGACATGAAAACGCCCATGTGGTTCTCGCTGATCACGGTGGCGGTGAACATCGCGGCAAGCTTGTTGTTTTTCCCTGTGTATGGCCATGTGGCTATCGCCGCCGCGACAGCGCTTTCTGCTTGGGTGAACGTGCTTCTACTGGCCATCACCCTCTGGCGGCGGGGTGATTTTCGCCCGTCGTCGCTCACCCTTCGGCGCATCGCCTTCATGCTGCTTGCGAGCGCGGTCATGGGGGCAGTTGTGTGGGCGCTGCTTGCTGCGCTGCCCGAACTCGTCCGGCACGATCTTTTGATCATCCGGGTTCTCACGGTGGTTGCCATCGTTCTTCTGGCGGCCATTGCATATTTCGGCGTGGCGCTTGCGACGGGCGGCATCGAACGGGCGGAACTGGCACGGGTTCGGCGCAGGCGCGGCAGACAAGCCCTCCATTAACCGAATGCGAAGGCGCTGCTGATAGCGTGCCCTTCGCTATTTCGGGGGAGAGGCATGCAGCAACGTCTTTATTACATCGATTTCCTGCGTGTCTCCGCGTTCATGCTGCTGATCGCCTATCACGCCTCGGTCGCGTTCTTCCCGGACATGAAATGGCTCATCGAGGCGCCCGAAGGCAGTGCTACGCTGTCGCTCATCATGAAATTCCCGCGCGCGTGGCGGCTCGCCCTGCTGTTCTTCGTGTCGGGTATGGGGACGTGGTTCGTCTATCGGCGGTGTCATGATCTCAGCTTCCTCAAAGGCCGCTTCGTGCGGCTTTTCCCGCCGCTGATCTTCGCCATGTGCGTCATTATTGTGCCGCAGGTCTGGTACGAGCGCATGTATGAGGATGGATATCAAGGGTCGTTTTTGACTTTCTGGCTCACGCGCTATTTCACCGAAGGCAAGTATCCGGACGGGAATTTCACCTGGGCACATATGTGGTTTGTTGCCTATCTGCTGGTGATGACCTTTGTCTGCTATCCGGTCTTCCGCTTGATCGACCATCCCTTCATAAAGCCTGTGACCGACTGGTTTCAGCGGATTGCCGCCTCACCTTATGTCTATTTGCTTTTTCTCCTCCCGCTTGTGCTCAATCTCGCGCTGTCGCCCATTTTCCCGCGCCAGACAAATGCGCTCTACAATGACGGAGCGTGGTTTTCTGTGTGGGCGAGCTGGTTCGGGCTTGGCTTCCTGTTTGCCCGATACCATCAGGCATTGATCGGATCTGTGGTCGCGTTGCGATGGCGGAGCGCGTGGCTTGCGGCGACGCTGACGCTAGCGCTCTACCTCTTTTCATGGACAGGATCCGGCGGGTACTTCATCGGCGACTATGAAACCATGACCCCTCTTTTCAAGGCGCTTTTGATGGCGCTCGCATGGGCAATGATCCTGGCGCTATGCGGGTTTACCGCGAAGCATCTGGACGCACCGAGTGCCGTTACCTCTTGGCTCAACCGCAAGGTGTTTCCACTTTATATTGTCCACCAAACCGTGGTGGTGGCGGCCCTTTATTACGTACTGCCCCTTGGCCTTGGTGTCTGGACGGAATATGCGTTGGTATTGATGGCGACGTTCACAGGCTCCTTCTTGTTTGCGATCGTGATCGAATGGCTGCCTGGTCGTGCCGGCCTTCTGCTGGGCCTTCCGCCGCGGGGAAAGCCGCTTCCGGCGGCTGGCGTGGAAACGCAATCGGCGCGTGGGGCTTGATTGCCGGTTTCGCGTCGTTCATAAGCCTTGGCGCGCGGCCTTCGCGCTCCACAGGGCATTCAGGAAAGATCCATGAGCGAATTCAGGGAGCTCGTTTTCTCCGGCGTTCAGCCGACGGGCAATCTTCATCTCGGCAACTATCTGGGCGCGCTGCAGAAATTCGTCGCGCTGCAGGAGAGCCATGAGTGCATCTACTGCGTCGTCGATCTGCATTCGCTGACCGCGACGATGGCGCATGACGATCTGGCCGATCAGACCCGTTCGATCACCGCTGCCTTTCTGGCGAGCGGGATCGACCCGAAGAAGAACATCGTCTTCAACCAGAGCCAGGTGCTGCAACACGCCGAGCTCGCATGGATTTTCAACTGCGTCGCGCGCATCGGCTGGATGAACCGCATGACGCAGTTCAAGGACAAGGCCGGCAAGGACCGTGAGAATGCATCGCTCGGCCTGCTTGCCTATCCGAGCCTGATGGCCGCCGACATTCTGGTCTATCGCGCCACGCATGTGCCGGTCGGCGACGATCAGAAGCAGCATCTTGAGCTGACACGCGACATTGCGCAGAAGTTCAACAACGACTTTTCTGGCCGCATCGCCGAACTGGGCTACGGGGTCGAGATGGACGTGGGCGAGGAAAAGGTGAACGGCTTTTTCCCGCTCACCGAACCGCTGATCGAAGGCGCGATTACCCGAGTGATGAGCCTGCGTGACGGTTCAAAGAAGATGTCGAAATCGGACCCGTCCGACCTGTCTCGCATCAATCTGACGGACGACGCCGACGCCATCGCTAAAAAGATCAAGAAGGCGAAGACCGACCCCGAGCCATTGCCCTCGGAAGTGGGCGGGTTGGCCGAGCGGCCCGAGGCGCAGAACCTCGTTGGCATCTATGCCGCGCTTTCCGGCGTCACGAAGGCGGATGTGCTTGCAGAGTTCGGTGGACGCCAGTTCTCGGAGTTCAAGCCGGCGCTGGCGGAGCTTGCGGTCGAGAAGCTGTCTCCGATCGCAGACGAGATGCGCCGGATCATCGCTGATCCGGCCTATATCGACGGCGTTCTGCGCGATGGTGCGGGCCGGGCACGCGAGAAGGCGGAAGCAACCATGAAAATGGTCCGCGAGATCATCGGGCTCATAGACGGGTGAGCCCTTTCAGCGCCCCGTCTTGCCGAAAGCCTTCTGCAATGGCAAATTGCGCGGAACTGGCGGGTCACTCGCCGCTAAACAGGACTTGTGAATGGTCTCCAAGCGACTGATCCGCGAGGCGGGGCACCGCCGCAAATTCCTTGCCATCATTGACGACACGCCCGAATGCGAGCGCGCTGTTGCCTATGCGGCTCGACGCGCCCAGTCGACAAACGGCGTTCTGGTGCTTCTCTTTGTGATAGAACCCGGCGACTTTCAGCATTGGCTGGGGGTTGAGCAGATTATGCGTGAGGAAGCGACGGCTACAGCCAATGCAGCGCTCGACACCCACGCGACGAAAGTGCGCGAGACCATCGGTATCGAGCCGGAACTTGTCGTGCGTGAAGGCAAATCCGCCGACGAGATACACAAGCTCATCGAAGAAGATCAGGACATTGCCATTCTCGTTTTGGCGGCGGGCAGTTCCAAGGAAGGGCCGGGACCGCTGGTCTCGTCCATCGCCGGGAAGACGGCCGCATTTCCCATCCCCGTCACCGTGGTGCCGCAGAATCTGAGCGACGAGGAAATCGAAAGCCTGGCATAAGCGCCTTTTGCTCCCCATATGTGCGCTTGAACCGTCGAACGATTCCTCCTATTTTAGAATTATTCCAAGAGACGCCAGATCGGAAATCCATCATGTTCATTCAGACTGAAGCGACCCCCAATCCCGCGACGCTGAAATTTCTGCCTGGCCGGGTTGTTCTGGAAGAAGGCACAGCCGACTTCCGCGAGGCCGATTCGGCTGCGGAAACGTCGCCTCTGGCCGAACGGTTGTTCTCGGTTTCCGGTGTCACCGGCGTGTTCTTCGGCTACGATTTCATCACCGTAACCAAGGAAGATGGTCCGGACTGGCAGCATCTGAAGCCAGCGATTCTTGGCACCATCATGGAACACTTCATGTCGGGCCAGCCCGTTATGGCCAAGGCCGGGCTCGGCGGGCTTCCGGTTTCGGAAGACGGAGAGTTTTATGATGAGGCGGATGAGGAGATCGTTTCCACCATCAAGGAACTGCTCGACACGCGCGTGCGGCCTGCGGTTGCCCAGGATGGCGGTGACATCACGTTTCGTGGCTATGAGAAGGGCACGGTCTTTCTGCACATGAAGGGCGCCTGCGCCGGCTGCCCGTCCTCCACAGCCACTTTGAAACACGGCATCCAGAACCTGCTGCATCATTTCGTTCCCGAAGTCCGGGAAGTCGAGCAGGTGATCTGAACGCATCAAGAGACAAATTCTGATAAGAAAAAACCGGGCTCCAAGGCCCGGTTTTTTTCAGGGTCGGATCGAGTGACCCTGGTCGCTGAGACGGTTTCTACCGCTTAACGATTACTTTAGCACCAACTTCGGTACGGTTGTAAAGGTCGATGATGTCCTGGTTCATCAATCGGATGCAACCGGAGGACATTGCTTTGCCAATCGAGCGCCATTCGGGCGTACCGTGCAGGCGATAGCCCGTGTCGCCGCCACGGTTGAAGAGATAGAGCGCGCGAGCGCCCAGCGGATTGGACAGGCCGGGCGGCATGCCCTGGCGCCATTTCGCCAGTTCCGGCTGGCGACCGATCATTGCAGAGGGCGGCGTCCATGTTGGCCATTCGCGCTTCATCGCGATGCGCGCTGTGCCAGCCCACTCAAAACCGTCACGACCAACACCGATGCCGTAGCGCATCGCCTTGCCGTCATCCATCACCAGATAAAGAAACTTGGCATTGGTGTCGACAATGATGGTGCCTGGCTTTTCTTTGGTTTCATAGGAAACGATCTGACGGTGATACTGACGGGGAACTTCGTTGATTGGGATGCGTGGCAGCTGATAGCCGGCATCTTTCACCGTGCCGTAGTCGGAGGTGAACACCTTCAAAGGTCCGCCCGTCGTACAACCTGCGAGTGCCGTTGCGAATCCTAGTGCCGCAGCAACGGCGATGGCCTTGAATCTCATATGTTCCCCCAACCCGGATGTCTTAATTGTGCCTGAAGCGTATCGCAATTTGAGCACCATTGTTAAATTCTTGGTTAATGAATTGCCAAGCCTTCGACAGAATTGACGTTGCGTAAGCCGCTTATTGACTCCCATTATTGCAAACGGGCAACACAATACCTAGTTTTGATGAAAGCGTTGGAGCTGCGTCATGAATGTTGGACAGGCCGCGGGCCGTTCGGGATTACCCGCCAAGACAATCCGATATTACGAGGAAATCGGTTTGATAACGCCGCAGCGTGCAGGCAATCGCTATCGAACCTATAGCGATGAGGATTTGCATTTCCTGACATTCCTAAAGCGCGCACGAGGCCTCGGTTTCTCGATCGACGAGTGCCGGCAGCTCATGGCGCTTTATCGCGACAGGGAACGGGCAAGTCAGGACGTGCGCGATATAGCGGTGTCCCATGTGACAGCAATCGACGAGAAGATCGCCGAACTGCAGTCCATGCGCGCGACCCTTAACAAGCTGATCCTCGCATGTCGCGGTGATGAGCGCCCCGATTGTCCGATCCTGAATGATATCGCGGGAGCGCGCTAAGGCTTCAATCGGGTCGAAGGGAATGGCATAATCTCCAGATGCCGATCATCTCTCCGATTCCCCTTAATCCGTTGGCCGATGGACGTCAGTCAGATCGGGCCATGGTTATCCGCCGCGGTGTGCAGCGATTGCTCATGACCATGGGTGCTGTGGTCCTGCCGGAAGTGACCCTTGCTACTGGTCGTCGGGCCGATCTCGTCGCGCTGACAAAAAAGGGCGACATCTGGATTATTGAAATCAAGTCTTCGGTCGAGGATTTCCGCGTGGATCGAAAATGGCCGGAGTATCGACAGCACTCCGACCGTTTCTTTTTTGCAACCCATCCGGACGTCCCCGCGGAGATTTTCCCCGACGAGTGCGGTTTCATCCTTTCCGATGGCTACGGAGCAGAGATCCTGCGCGAACCGGATGAGCACCGGCTCGCAGCGGCAACCCGAAAGGCCATGATGCTGCGCTTTGCGCGCGCGGGGGCGGCACGTGTCACGGCAGCGGAGCTTGCCGGGATAGAGGTGCCGCTCGCCGATGACGAGATGGGCTGAGCCTCAGGGCTTGATGGGGGCACGGCCGGTGGCAAGCGCGTGGTCGAGATATTCCACGCGGTCCTGGCCGAAGAATGCCTCTCCATTGAGCACGTAAGCCGGAACACCGACAGCATCGGCTTCCACGGCATCTTTCGTGTTCTGTGCGCGAATTGCCGAAATCTCTTCGCTCTGTGCCTTTTCCAGAATGGATGCGGAGTCGAATTTTTCCAGTTCAAGATACTTCGCCAGCGTGTCGGGATCGGCGATGTTTTCCTCGTTCGCCCACACGGCGGCGAAAACACGCTCCATATAGCTCATCGGGTCATGCCCCTCAGCGACGAGTGCTGCGATCACATGGTCCGCAAGAGCCGGGTCGACTGGCCAGTGCTTCGGCGTCTTATTGATGGGCATGCCACGGAAATCGGCGATGCGCTGCAGTTCTACCAGACGCAGCCGCTGCCGCACTGGCGGCCGTTTAGCCGGTGGAACTGCTCCGGAAACCTCCCAAATGCCCATGAGGTTGATCGGTTTCACCCGCACATCCGTACCATGCTTCGAGAGCACCGCACGCAGCGGCTGATGCCCCAGATAGGTGAAGGGCGATGCGGATGTGAAATAATAATCAACGGCGGTTGTCATGGATGTCTCCGGTTCAAACAATGTCGCAGAAACTATCGATCCCAAGGGCGCAGGGATAGACGTCAGGACAACACTTTTGCGCGAGCGCGCATGCCTTGGTGAGACGCCATGAATGCGCGCTCTTCATCGTTTGGTGTGCGCGGAGCTGCGTCCACACCAAGAGCGCCCATAACCTCCTCGACGGAGACAAAGCGTCTGCCATTGTAATCATAGACACCACCCGTGGTGAGGATCATGGCCGCAACGCGCCCATCGCCAAGCACAAACCGGTGCTGCCCAATGATCTGCGTGCCATCCCAGGTCTCGATGGTCGAGACCACATCGAACCGTTGCCAAAGGCGCACTTCGCGCACATAGGCAGTCTGCAACCCGCCAAGAAGAGGCGCCCAACCGCGCTTGCGGGCGGCGCCGATCAGCCCGCTGCGGAGGAAGATATCGATGCGCCCCATATCCGCCAGCATCATGTAGCGGGCATTGTTGAGGTGGATGTTCATGTCGATGTCGGTGGGCAGACAGCGGAAAGAGAGTTTGCTCTCATCGCCCAGCCGATAGACGCCCCGGCTCTTGCGTGTCGCGGCCACGCGAAGAAGACGCATCCAGACATACATGATTTTCTATCCCGAGAAGTTTGCTGTTGCGGTTGGCGCTCCTCCTAGCGTTTCGGGAGCTTCAGGGAAACCGCATTTTGAGGTGTTGCCCTGTTCACCGTCCCGGATGCGGAGAGCGACTGGGACGGTGCTTGTGACTTCAGGCGGCTTTCTTGTCCGCCACCTGTTCCGGCGCGAAGCGCTGGTAGAACGTCTCGCCGCTTTCGGCCATTTCCAGAAGCAGCTTCGGTGCTTTGAACTGCTTGCCATACTTCTTCTGCAGGCGCTTAGTCATGGCGACGAAGGCATCTGCGCCCATCCCGTCGATGTAGGACAGCGCACCACCCGTGTAGGGCGCGAAGCCGAAGGCGAGGATGGAGCCTACATCCGCCTCGCGCGGATCGACGACGATACCTTCTTCCATGATGCGGGCTGCCTCCAGCGCGATGGTCGCAAGAAATCGTTCCTGCAATTCCTCCACGTCGAGCTTGTCCGGGTTCTTCTGCGGATAGAGGTCCTTCAAGCCGGCCCAAAGATGCTTCTTGGCAGGCTTTGCCGGATAGTCGTAAAAACCCTTGCCGTTCTTGCGGCCAAGGCGGCCATGCTTGTCGACCAGCGTGTCGATCAGCGCCATGTGGCGTGGGTCGACGGCCTTGGGGCCAAGATCGCGCACGGTCTGCTTCATGATCTTCTGGGCAAGGTCGACAGCCGTCTCATCGGTGAGGGCGAGCGGGCCGACCGGCATGCCGGCCATCTTTGCCGCATTCTCCACCATCGGAGCTGGAACGCCCTCGATGATCATGGAGAAGGCTTCCTGCATGTAGCGCAGGACGCAGCGATTGACGTAAAAGCCGCGCGTGTCGTTGACCACGATAGGCGTCTTCTTGATGGCGCGCACATAGTCCATCGCCATGGCGAGCGCCTTGTCGCCGGTCTTCTTGCCCATGATGATCTCCACCAGCATCATCTTGTCGACAGGCGAGAAGAAGTGGATGCCGATGAAGTTCTTCGGGCGTTTGGAGTTTTTCGCCAGGCCGGAGATCGGAATGGTCGAGGTGTTGGAGGCAAAGACGGCAGACGGTTTCAGAACGGCCTCGGCCTTCTCCGTCGCCGTCTTCTTGATTTCCGAATCCTCGAAGACCGCTTCGATCACCAGATCGCAACCTTCAAGCTCGGCATAATCCTCGCTCGGCGTGATGAGGGATAGGAGCTTTTCCTTGTCCTCGGCGGTGGCGCGGCCCTTCTTGATGGCCTTGTCCATCAGATCGGCCGAATGCGCCTTGCCCTTCTCGGCGGATGCCGTGTCGCGGTCGATCAGAACGACCGGAATGCCGGCCTTGGCCGTCACGAAGGCGATGCCCGCGCCCATGAAGCCGGCACCGAGCACGCCGATCTTCTTGAACTTCTTCGCGGGCACGTCGTTCGGGCGGCGCGCGCCCTTGTTGAGCTCCTGCAGCGAGACGAAGAACGAGCGGATCATCATCTTCGCTTCGGTCGTCTGCATGATCTCGGTGAAATAGCGCTGCTCGATGGTGAGCGCCGTGTCGAAGGGCACCAGCATGCCCTCGTAGACGCATTTCAGGATCGCGGCTGCTGCCGGGTAATTGTTGTAGGTCTCACGGCGCAGAATGGCGATTGCCGGCGGCCAGAGGTTCGCGCCTGCTGCGGAGTAGACGGGCCCGCCGGGCAGTTTGAAGCCCTTCTCATCCCATGGCTGAACCGGGCTCAATCCGTCCAGGATCATCTTCTTTGCGGTCTCGACCAGCTTCTTGGGTGCTGCGATCTCGTGGATCAGCCCCATGGCCTTCGCCTTCTGCGGCGTCAGCGTCTGGCCAGTGGTGAGCATTTGAAGGGCTTCCTGCGGCTTGGCAAGACGCGGCACACGCTGGGTGCCGCCCGCGCCGGGGAAAATGCCCACCTTCACTTCGGGAAGCGCCATCTTCACCGCCGTGCTGTCGGCCGCGACACGGCCATGGCAGGCGAGCGACAGCTCGAAAGCACCGCCCATGCATGTGCCGTTGATGGCTGAGACCCACGGCTTGCCGGAGGTTTCAAGCTTGCGCCAGAGCCAGCCCATGCGGCCAGCATTTTCGAACAGAAGCTTGATTGCCTTCTTGTGGTCTTTCGCCTTTTCCTTCTCGAACTGGCCGAGCATTTTCTGCAGCATGGTCAGGTCCGCGCCGCCGGAAAAGGTCTCCTTGCCGGAAGTGATGACAGCACCCTTGATCGCGTCATCGCCGGCAACCCGGTCGATGATCGCATCCAGCTCGTTCATCACCTCTTCGGTGAAAACGTTCATGGAGCGGTCCGGCATGTCCCAGGTGAGGAGTGCTACGCCGTCGGCGTCCACGTCTACGGTGAAGTTCTTGTAGTCGGTCATGGTCTGATCTCTCCCCGACAGCTCAAACGCGTTCGATGATGGTTGCGGTGCCCATGCCTGCGCCGATGCACAGCGTCACGAGCGCCGTGTTCAGGTCGCGGCGCTCCAGTTCATCGAGAACCGTGCCGAAGATCATCGCGCCGGTCGCACCCAGCGGATGACCCATGGCGATCGCGCCGCCATTCACATTGATCCGGTCATGGTCGATCTCGAAGGCCTGCATGTAGCGCAGCACCACGGAAGCGAAAGCTTCGTTCAACTCGAATAGGTCGATGTCCGAAAGGTTCATCTTGGCTTTCTTGAGAAGCTTCTCCGTCACGTCAACCGGCCCGGTCAGCATGATGGCAGGCTCGGAGCCGATATTGGTGAAGGCGCGGATCCTGGCGCGCGGCGCAAGCCCCATGGATTTGCCGGCCTTGCGCGAACCGAGCAGCACCGCGGCAGCTCCATCGACGATGCCCGACGAGTTGCCGGCATGGTGCACGTGGTTGATGCTCTCAAGCTCCGGATAACGCTGCACGGCGACGGCGTCGAAGCCGCCCATCTCGCCGGGCATGACGAAGGAAGGGTTCAACTGGCCAAGCGCCTGCATATCGGTGCCGGGGCGCATGTGCTCGTCATGATCCAGAAGGGTCAGGCCGTTCTGGTCTTCCACCGGAATCACGGACTTTTTGAAATAGCCCTTGTCCCAGGCATTCTTGGCGCGCTTCTGGCTTTCAACCGCATAGGCATCCACATCGTCACGCGAGAACCCGTATTTCGTGGCGATCAGGTCGGCGGAAACGCCCTGTGGCATGAAATAGGATGGAATGCCGACCGAGGGGTCCATGAACCATGCGCCGCCGGACATGCCCATGCCGACGCGCGACATGCTTTCTACGCCACCGGCAATGACGATCTCGTCGGAGCCGCCGGCAATCTTGGCCGCGCCCAGATTGATCGCATCGAGGCCGGAGGCGCAGAAGCGCGAGATCTGCATGCCCGGAGCCGCATTTGCGTAGCGCGCTTCGAAGGCGGCCGAGCGTGGGATCACGGAGCCGGCTTCACCGACCGGGTCGACGCAGCCGAAAATAATGTCGTCCACCTTTGCCGTGTCGAGTCCATTGCGATCACGAACGGCTTCGAGAACCTTCGCGCCAAGGCGCACGGCAGGCACCTCGTGCAGCGATCCGTCCTTCTTGCCGCGCCCGCGCGGCGTGCGCACGGCGTCATATACATAAGCGTCAGCCATATCGGTCTCCCTATTTCTTGACCCAACGCGGGGTCGTGCAATTGGTTCAGAGGGGTCTGGCGACCATCAGAGCCTGTCGGTTTTCGCGTTTGTGGACTGTCTTTCGCGGATCGCAGGCTAGAACGACATTTGCCCTCTTGCCAGTCAAAACGCCTCCTCGGGCAGCGCCATCATGGTATCCGCACCCGTCGAGATGCGAGCGAGATGCGCCGCCGTTTCGGGCATGACGCGCTCCATGAAGTAGCGGCCGGTGGCAATCTTTGCCTCAAGGAAGGAAGCATCGCCATTGGCGCTGGCGGCAATCTGCTCTTGGGCTTGCTTGACCATGCGCCCCCACATGTAGCCAAGCGCCACAAGGCCCATCAGATGCATGTAGTCATAGGAGGCGGCACCGGCATTGTCCGGCTTCTGAACGGCGTTCTGCATGAGCCAGAGCGATGCTGCCTGCAGGTCGTTCAACCCCTTCTTCAGTGCCTTTGTAAAGGGCGCCATCGCCTCGTCTTCGCGATGCGCCTGACAGAAATCGCCGACTTCCTTGAAGAAGGCCTGAACGGCGCGACCACCATTGGCCGGCAGCTTGCGTCCCACCAGGTCGAGCGCCTGAATGCCGTTCGCGCCCTCATAGATCATGGCGATGCGTGCATCGCGCACGAACTGGCTCATGCCATGCTCTTCAATATAGCCATGTCCGCCGAACATCTGCTGCGCCATCACAGCGTGATCGAAGCCCTTGTCGGTGAGGACACCCTTGACGACCGGCGTCATCAGCGCCAACAGATCGGAAGCGGCTTCGCGATCCTTCGCGTCTTCGGACAGATGCGCAATGTCGGATTGCAGCGCTGTCCAGAGGATCAGCGCACGACCGGCCTCGTTGAAAGCGCGCATGGTCATCAGATTGCGGCGAACATCGGGATGGACGATGATCGGGTCTGCCTTCTTTTCCGGCGCTTTCGGCCCTGTGAGCGAGCGGCCCTGAAGGCGATCGCGGGCATACTCGACCGCACCTTGATAGGCGGCCTCGCCAATGGCATGCCCTTGCAAGCCGACACCGAGGCGCGCCTCGTTCATCATGGTGAACATGGCCTTGAGGCCGCCATTCTCCTCACCCAGCAGATAGCCGGTCGCTTCGTCATAGTTCATGACGCAGGTGGCGTTGCCGTGAATGCCCATCTTTTCCTCGATGGCTCCGCAGGAAACGGCATTGTGCGCACCAGGCGCGCCGGCTTCGTCTACCATGACCTTGGGCACGATGAAGAGCGAGATCCCCTTCACACCAACCGGCGCGCCTTCGATGCGTGCCAAAACCAGATGAATGATGTTTTCCGAGAGATCGTGTTCTCCAGCGGAAATGAAAATCTTCTGGCCGGAAATCCTGTAGGTGCCGTCGCCATTGGGAACGGCTTTCGAATTCAAAAGACCGAGATCGGTGCCGCAATGGGGTTCGGTCAGGTTCATGGTCCCGGTCCATGTTCCTTCCACCATTTTGGGCAACCATTTCTGTTTCTGGTCATCCGTGCCGTGAGTGAGGATCGCAGCTATGGCGCCCTGCGTGAGGCCCGGATACATCATCAAAGCCATGTTGGCGGAGATAAGATACTCGCTGACAGCCGAGTGCACCGTGTAGGGAAGGCCCTGGCCGCCATACTCCGCAGGCACGGAAAGGCCCAGCCAGCCGCCTTCGCAATATTGGCGGTAGGCATCACCAAAACCCTTTGGCGTGGTGACAGAACCATCCTCACTGTGGGTGCAGCCTTCCATGTCGCCAACTCGGTTGAGCGGCTGCATGACGTTTTCTGCAAGCTTCGCACCCTCGCTCAATATCGCATCCACTATGTCCGGTGAGGCATCGGCGAAGCCTGGCAAATTGTCGTAATTGCCATAGCCAAGAACATCGTTGAGCACGAACAGCGTGTCGCGCACGGGCGCCCGATAGGTCGGCATGAGACTCCTCCAGCTCTCGGAATTGCACGCGAAAGGAGATTTCGCGCAGTGTCTCAGGCGCTTTAGCAATTTTTGACGTTTGCGTAAACGTCAAAAAAGACCCGTGACGCGATTCAACCCCCGCGCAGAATTGTATCGGCGCAGTCTGATTGGCGCTTGTGGATGAGCAGCGCCGCCCGAATGTGAAACGCTTCATGCCCGCTGGCGGAAAGCAGCGGTGGCCTCACCCGGCAGAGTTGAAAGCTGTACCGCCGTCCAGTCGTGAGGTGACGTCCGCGATCAGCTTCTTGAGTTCGGAAATCGCGTCCTCGATCGAGCGCTGCTGCCTTTCAAGCCGCACCATCTGTCGTTCGGATTTTCTCAGCACGAGCTTCAACTGCTCGACATTTCCAGCGCTGCGATCTCTATGGGGATCATCCAGATCAAGAACTTCTTTGATGTCGCTTAAAGAAAAGCCGATCTTTCGGCCAAGCAATATCTGCTGGAGGCGGAGTTTGTCGGTTTGCGAATAAAGGCGTGATGTGCCGATCCGCTCCGGTGTAAGGAGACCTTTGTCTTCATAAAACCGCAATGCGCGGAGTGTGACGCCAAATTCACGCGCCATCTCGCCAATGCGGGTGTAGCCTTCGGACTGGTTGGGAGAATCATTTCCCTCGGCTGTGTACGCAACAGCCTTTGCAATGTTCGTCATGATCACTGTTCCGTATCGAATGAGCACTCCGGCGGGGGTCCGGAATGATGTCATGCCCATTGGTCAAGTTTCGCTGATGGCGAAAGCAGCACCAAGCGGACACGATTTGAAGGCGGGCTTATGCGTTGCAGAATAAGGCATTACAAGGGCCTGAAGCCAAATTATGGACGGCTTGCTAACAACCTTTCCGGTCAATTTCCGCACATATGATTAATCCGCGGTAAGAAATATTAACTTCGTGTTTACCATGATCGGCGAATTGTGGGGTCGTCAGCAGACCGTGCCCGTTCGCTTTTGTTTTCTCGGGCATGGCAGCCTGATCGTGGGTGTCTTGCAGCGTTTGTCTTCTGCCTTACCGGCGTTCCAAAGCTCAAGGGCCCCGCGTGGCAAGGACTATCGATGGCCAACCGGCAACCGGTGGAGAGGCGGGCGTTCCGATGAACAACAAGCGTTCCTATCTGGAGAACATAAATGCCGGTCGTCGGAGGCGGCCAGGGGCGAACGCGTCTCTTGACGAGATAAGCCGCACGTTGGAGGAAATGGAGCATCGTCTCGGGCATGCAACGGGACATTTCGACCGGAAAACGGACGAAAATGAAGTTGCGCGCCGAATCCAGCAGCTCTCCGAAGCCGTATCCCAGACCTATGCAAATCCCATGGAGCGGACGACGCTCCACAAACGCAAAGCACCGGTGCAGGCCTCGTTTGAGCGTGCCGCGCATGAGCTGGCGCGCAGCCATAGACACGAACGAGAAATCGCCTCGATCGGCAGCATTGCCAATGAGCTGAAGACGCTGCGGGCGGATCTGCATGATGCGATGCGGTCTGGCCTTAACGACGAGTTTTCGGTTTTGCGCCGCGAACTGGCGGGTATCATGGCTTCCGTACCCAATGCCGCGTTGAGCAGAGAGCTTGTGGTCGAGTTTGAGCGCTTGTCCAACGCCATTGCTCAGCTTGCCGAACGCAGTGACGACAAGAACGTCAAGATGCTGCGTTTGGAAATGGAAGAGCTCAAATCGTCCATCTCCAACCTCGCGCGCGAAGAAACATTGCGTGCGGTCGATCAGCGCTGGGATGCGCTTGATGACCGTTGGAGCGCGTTCGAGGACCGTGTTTCAAATGACATTCGCCGAAGTGACCCGGCGATCGAAATGCTGCACCAGCGCATTGAAGAGATCGCCCACGCGGTCAACAGCCTTCCCGAGTCGCTTTCGATCCAGTCGCTCGAGGATCGGGTGCGCACACTGGCCGGTGCGCTCGACCAACTGCTGGAAGGGAAGCAGCAAAGCAACCCTGAAATCTATGCCGCGCTTGACGAACGTCTGGATGAGATCAGCAGGGCAATCGCGGCTTCAGCACCCAAGGCACAGGTTGCAGGATTTGATCCGCAACCGTTTGAGCGGATTGAAGCCCGTATTTCATCTCTTGCGAACCAGGTGTCGGAATTGCTTGCCGAGCGCGGGGGTGGAGAGGCTGTCGGGCAGCTCAGCGAACAGCTCTATTCCTTGTCGCAACGGGTTGACGATATCGCCCGCCGTATCGACCTGCCGGAACAGACGGTGGAACGGCTCGCCGGTCAGATCGCTGGCATCGCAGAGAAGCTGGACAACGCGCCGCAGCCACAGATTGCTGAACATATGCTGCGCGGCATCGAGGATCGTTTCGCCCATCTTTCCCAGGTGATTGAGCAGCGACAGGGCGATGTGATCGAGCAGAGCAGAACGCTGGTCGATGAGTTGGAACGCCGTCTTCAGGAGATTTCCGCCCGAATCGATGAGCGCAGCCATCCCGTTCACGACGAGGCGGGTATCATGGCGACGATCGATGCACGGTTCAACGAACTGGTTGCACGTCTCGATACAGGTGCAGGCGAGGGACGGGGAGGTGGTGACGCGCTGCGCGCACTGGAAGCCCGGCTCGATGACATCTCCGGACGCTTGCAAGCATCCTCAACAAACGCGTCCTCCGTCGATCCAGAAGTGATCCGGGATCTCGAAGCGCAGGTGCGCAGCCTTTCCGAGCACCTGTCGCGCCCGAGCGCCGACCTGCCGGAGTTTGAGGACCTGGGTCCGCGTTTGGAGAACATCGAGCGTTCTATTCACGAGAACCGCACCGCCGTTGTGGAGGCAGCGCGCCACGCTGCGGAACAGGCGATCGGCGCTCTCGGAAACGCCCCGCAGGCGGAGGCGTTTGATCGCGAGCTACGGGCGGAACTGCGGGCCCTTGAGCAACTCACCCGCAAATCGGATGAACGCAACACCAAAACCTTCGAAGCCATCCATGACACGCTTCTAAAAATCGTCGATCGGATCGGCACTTCAGGGGGCGCGGTGCAGAACGATGAGCGTGGTGCCGCTGCCAAGATCGCAGTATCGGCTGCCCCCTCGATTCTGCCCGACCAAGACGAAACTATCGCTGGCGATGTGGACTATGAGCCCGCTCCCAATCGCTCACCCGCTGAAGCAGCCGCTGCCGCCGCGCGCGCCGCTTTGGACGAGGACGGAGAGAAGGAGCAGGCGAGGCCAGGCCGTACTTCGCTTCTCGGTGGCTTGTCTCGTGCATGGAGCGCACGTGGCGAAAAGCAGCAAGCCGACGTGGAGGATGAATTCGGTGGGGAGACCGAGCTCGATGTCGATGCAAGTCTCGACGCGGTGGAGCTTGATGCCGAGCGCATCAATCAGCCCCTCGAACCAGGTTCCGGTGCCCCGGATCTCAATGCCATCCTGCGCCGTGTGCGCGACGAAAAGAAAGCGCCTGCGCGCGTTGAGACTGACGACGCGGCGAAATCGGACTTCATTGCAGCGGCTCGCAGGGCCGCTCAAGCTGCCGCTGCTGAGGCGGAGATCCTCAAAAAGCGCAGGGGCGAGGCGACAGAGGAGCGCGGAGGCTTTGGTTTCGGCCGCCTTCTGAAGCGCAGCAAGAAGCCTCTCATGGTGATGCTGGGAGCCGGTATCGTGGTCGCTGGCGGCTATCAGGTGAGCAAGGCTTATCTGTCGAGTTCAACCTCCATTCCGACGCCGGTCGCAAGCGACAGCCTGTCGCCTGAAACGGCACCTGTGATGGCCAAAGCCGCCGATCGGCCCGTTCGCATACTCGACGAACAGCCTCTGGAAGAAGTGGCGCTCAATGAAACCTCCGACGAGACCGTGAACACGCTGGCCTCCATGCCGGAGACGGACGAACCTGTTGCGGGCAAATTCGAAGAACCTCTTTCGGCAGCGGAAGTGGAAAGCACCCCCAAGATGCCCATTTCGGAAGCTGTTCTTCCGGTTTCGCTTGGCGATATTCCCGTCGATGCCGGTCCCGTGCCACTCCGGGAAGCGGCAGCCGAGGGGGATCCGAAGGCATATTTCGAGATCGGCAGTCGTTATGCGGAAGGACGCGGAACGACCGCCGACGTGTCAAAGGCTGTAGAATGGTACACAAAGGCCGCTGAAGCCGGCTTTGCTCCGGCTCAGTACAGGCTCGGCGATCTGTATCAAAAAGGCACCGGTGTCGACCGCGATGCGGCGAAAGCGAAAATGTGGTTCCAACTCGCAGCACAGCAGGGCAATGCCGGCGCGATGCACAACCTCGGTGTTCTCTATGCCATGGGAGCTGATGGACCGGCTGACAACGACTCTGCGGCCCGCTGGTTTCTGGAAGCGGCGGAACATGGCGTCAAGGACAGCCAGTTCAACCTGGGGATTCTCGCCGCCAAGGGCATGGGCGTCCCGCAGGATCTGACAGAAGCATACAAATGGTTCGCCATTGTCGCCAATGGAGGAGACTCGGACGCCGCCAGCAAGCGCGACGAAATAGCCGCGGCCCTTTCGCCAGACAAGCTGGAACAGGCAAAAAACAAGACGGCTCTGTGGAAGGCCAAATCAATCGATCCGGCTGTGAACATGGTGGATATTCCGGAATCCTGGCGTGAGAGCCGAGAGCTGACCGCCAGTGTGGACATGAAGAAAGCGGTCACCAACATCCAACTTATCTTGAATCAGCAGGGGTTCGACGCCGGAAAACCGGACGGAATCATGGGCGCGAAAACCAAAACGGCGATCAGTGCCTTTCAGAAGGCCAATGGGATGACACCGACCGGAGAGGTGGATGAAGCCCTGGTACGCACCCTTCTAGAGAAGAACAAGGCTGCCGCGACCGCTCAGCAAAACGGCTAGCGTTTGATAAACAGCCGAGCTATGGGCGCAGTGCGGATGAAATCCCAACCATGCGGGCAAGCAACTCCGGGGCACCGCCGTTTGCGTGCGGGTGATCGGAGAACACGACCTGTCCACCCAACGCATTAAGTGTGCCAGAAAGGTCGCACTTCATCTTTACCGGGCAAGTCGTTCAATCTTTTCCCGATTTGATGACAACTCGGTTTGACTTCGTAACCGTCAGAGCGCAGAACGGAAGCACGCATAATGCTTCCACATCTCGCCTGGCGTCTTCGCCGGGCAAACAATTATTCGGGTGCCGCGGGTGGGTATCTATCTCCCAATCGCCGAAATGTCCGTCAACGTGTTCGTGCTGCTCGCGATGGGCGGCGCGGTTGGCTTTCTCTCCGGCATGTTCGGCGTTGGTGGCGGATTTCTCATCACGCCCCTCTTGATTTTCTACAACATTCCCCCTGCCATTGCGGTTGCAACTGGCGCCAATCAGGTGATTGCTTCATCTTTCTCCGGAGCGCTGGCGCATTTCAAACGCAAATCTCTTGATCTGAAGCTTGGCACCGTATTGCTGGCCGGCGGTATAGTCGGCGCGTCTCTGGGTGTATCTGTGTTCACCTATTTAAGGCGTCTGGGGCAACTCGACCTGATCGTCTCCCTGCTCTACGTAGCGTTTCTCGGCGTGGTCGGGGGGTTGATGCTGATGGAGAGCGTGCGCGCCATCCAGCGCTCTCGCGGGGGCCAGACGGTGACGCTGCGCAAACCCGGCCAGCACAATTGGATCCATCGACTGCCGCTGAAGATGCGCTTTCGTGCCTCCAAGCTGTTCGTCAGTGTCATCCCTGTGTTGGCACTCGGTGCGTTCATCGGGTTTCTGGCATCGATCATGGGTGTCGGTGGCGGATTCATCATGGTGCCTGCGCTCATCTACCTCCTCAAAGTGCCGACCAACGTCGTGATTGGAACATCGCTGTTCCAGATCATTTTCGTAGCCGCCTTCACCACGATCATTCATTCCACGGCCAACCAGACCGTCGATGTGGTGCTCGCGTTTCTCCTCATGGTTGGTGGCGTCGCAGGTGCACAATACGGCGCACGGGTAGGGCAAAAGCTTCGCGGCGAGCAGCTTCGCGCGCTTCTAGCGCTCCTCGTTCTCGCGGTGGCGCTTCGTCTGGGGTTCGACCTGTTTGTCCGTCCGGAGAGTGTCTACTCCCTTTCTCTGGGAGGGGGGTGAGCGATGCGTATTGCAATGTTGTCCACGCTTGCCCTTCTGATGCCCGTGCTGGCTGCGCGCGCACAGGACCACATCCCGGAGAATATCCAGATCGGCCTGTCCACGGATCAGGTCTCGATCACCTCTGACTTCAGCGGCGCGGAGCTCACGATATTTGGTGCGCTAGACAACGCCGACCCACTGATTTCCCGGCAGGGGCGCTATGATGTTATCGTGGTTCTGGAAGGGCCGCCGCGCCCCGTGACGGTCCGCAAGAAAACCCGCGTGGCGGGCATGTGGATCAACACGGAATCGGTGATCTTCCGGGATGTGCCCGCCTCTTATTCCATGGCTCTCACCCGCGCGCCACAGGATATCACGGCTCCCGATGGCTATCGGCAATTGGCGCTGGGAGCGGACAATCTTCATCTTCAGCCGCTGGATTCCGATGGCGATCCGAAAACGATCGAGGAATTCACGCGTGCGTTGCGTGAACGCAAGGAAGCCGAGGGGCTGTACTCGACGCGGGCGGGCGCGGTGCGCTTCCTGTCGCAAAGCCTTTTCAGGGCTTCGCTGAGGCTTGCTCCTAATGTCGCGGTCGGCACGCACAGGGCACGCGCCTTCCTGTTTCGCAATGGCATGTTCCTGCGCGAGACCTCGGCCCAACTCACCATTCGCAAGGCGGGGCTTGAACAGCGTCTCTATCAGTTCGCCCACCAGAACAGCATGCTCTACGGCATTCTTTCTGTGTTGATCGCCATCGTCACAGGCTGGCTCGGACGATTGATTTTCCGCAAGGATTGATCACCGCAGCATACTGCCGGCGATGGCATAGATGCCCTGCCGCCCGAGCATGTAGGCTGCCAGCTTTTCACGCATGAAAAGGCCGTGGAATGCGCGATCGAGTATGTTCAGTGTACCGGTCAGACTGCCAAATGCCGGCATAATGAGCCGGCTTCCGTCGCATGCAAAACATGCCCGTCGCACACCACGTCCCCGCCGCACGATGCGCGCCCCGGGATGCAGGTGGCCGGCAATCTCGCCCGGGCCCGCGCCGCGGGCGGGCTCGTGGCGGAAGGTGAGGCTATCAATGGCGATTTCCTGTGCGCAGCGGCCGGGCAGGTCCGGTGGCGGTGCCGGATCGTGATTGCCGGCAATCCAGTGCCAGTCACGCTTGTCGATGATCTGGACGAGGTGATCGCGGAAAGGCGCAGGCATTTCGGCGGCGCCCTCTTCATCGTGAAAACTGTCACCGAGACTGATCACCATATCGGGATCGTAAGTGGTCACAACGCCTTCGAGCCGCTTGAGGGTTGCGGTGGTGTCATAGGGTGGCAGCATACGGCCGCGCCGGGCATAGGCCGCACCCTTTTCCAGATGCAAATCGGAAACGACCATCAGGCCCAGCGCCGGAAAGAAGAGCACACCGCGCCAGTCGCACACAGCTTCGTGCCCGGCAATGCGCACCGTCAAAGCGGTACTCGTATCGGTTGCGGGTGCCAGGTTGTTCATGCCTCAAGAGCCTCCTGCATCAATTCCTCGCCCGAAAGCCGTGAAGCTTCGCCAAGCAGCGCCTCGTTTGCGTCACCCGCCACCGCTTCCTTGCCGATCTCGAGCATGATGGGCACGGCCAGTGGCGAAATGCGTGTCAGTGATTTATGCACGATTCGTCCGCGAATGCGCGACAACATCTCGCCCAGCCTCCTGACATCGAGCAGGCCCTGCGCCGCGTCCGCCCATGTGGCCTGCATGAGAATGTGGTCCGGCTCATGAGCCCGCAAAACGTCGTAAATGAGGTCGGCGGAAACGGTCACCTGCCTGCCGGTCTTCTCCTGACCGGGATGGCGTTTTTCGACAAGCCCCGAAATCAGCGCACAATTGCGGAAGGTGCGTTTCAGAAGCCAGCTATCGGCGATCCATGCTTCGAGATCATCGCCCAGCATGTCTTCGTCCATGAGCGCGGGCAGACTTAGCTTGCCGCTTTTCAGCATGGCGCTCATGTCATTCAGACCCCACACGGCGATGGCGTAGTCATTGGCGACGAAGCCAAGCGGATGCGCGCCGGCGCGCTCGAGCCGGCGGGTCAGGAGCATGCCAAGCGTCTGGTGGGCCAACCGTCCCTCGAACGGGTAGAGCACCATGTAGAAGCGGTTGCCACGCGGAAATGTCTCGACCAGAAGGTCTTCGCGGCGCGGCAGAATGGATTTGTCGCGCTGGATGGAAAGCCATTCGGCGACCTGTGGCGGCAATGTCTTCCAGCGCTCAGGGTCGGCCAGCATGGCGCGCACTTCCGCTGCCAGATAGGTGGAGAGTGGAAACTTGCCGCCCGCGTAATAGGGCACCTTGGCGTCCTCTCCGCCGCCTGCAGACACGAGGCATTCATTCTCGCGAATGCCCTCGAAGCGCAGCACCCTGCCGGAAAACAGGAAGGTGTCGCCCTGCGTGAGGGTTTCCAGGAAATATTCCTCCACCTTGCCGAGCATGGGGCCGCCGCGCGAGGCGTTGCCACGGCCAGGCCGCACCATGCGGATGTTCAACATCGGGGATTCGATGATGGTGCCCACATTCAGACGGTACTGCTGGTTGATGCGCGGATTGGCGATGCGCCAGAGCCCGTCCTTTGTCTTGCGGATGCGGGCATAGCGCTCATAGCTCTTCAGCGCATAGCCTCCGGTGGCGACAAACTCGACAATGCGGTCGAATGTCGCCCGGTCCAGTTCGGCATAGGGGGCCGCACTCACCACCTCGCCATAGAGCACGTCTGCATCAAAGGGCGCGGCGCAGGCCGAGCCCAGCACATGCTGCGCCAGCACATCAAGGGCGCCTTCCACTAGTGGCGGCGTGTCCTGCGCGCC
Organism: Nitratireductor kimnyeongensis; assembly: GCF_019891395.1. Lineage (NCBI taxonomy): Bacteria > Pseudomonadati > Pseudomonadota > Alphaproteobacteria > Hyphomicrobiales > Phyllobacteriaceae > Nitratireductor > Nitratireductor kimnyeongensis. The sequence continues at coordinate 2,235,185 of NZ_CP078143.1, forward strand.
TAGATAATTTGCCTCAAGCGCTGCACGGCACTCCATCACCTCGAAGCGATTTGCCGGCACGAGAATCGCGCGGCTTGGTTCGTCCATGCGGTGGTTGGAGCGGCCTATGCGCTGCGCCAGCCGGCTCGCCCCCTTTGGCGCACCCACATGCACGACCAGATCCACATCGCCCCAGTCGATGCCCAGATCCAGCGTGGATGTGGCGACGATGGCCCGGAGGCTGTTGGTCTCCATCGCCTTTTCCACCTTGCGCCGCTGGCCAACATCGAGCGAGCCGTGATGCAGCGCAATCGGCAGATTTTCTTCATTCGCGCGCCATAATTCGCGGAACAGAAGCTCGGCCTGGCTGCGCGTATTCACAAAAAGCAGGGTGGTCCGATGCGCCTTGATCGCTTCATAGACCTTGGCAATGGCATAGAGCGCGGAGTGCCCGGCCCACGGCACACGCTCTTCCGTTTCCAGAATTGTAATGTGTGGTTTTGCGCCGCCGGACACGGTCACGATGTCGGCCATCGCTTCGGGCCTGTCCTGCGGCACCAGCCAGCGACGCAGCGCTTCGGGCTCGGCGACCGTCGCCGAAAGCCCGATGGTCTGCAACTCCGGTCGTAGGCGGCGCAGGCGGGCGAGGCCAAGCGAAAGCAGGTGCCCGCGCTTGGAGATCACCAGCGAATGCAACTCGTCGAACACCACGAATTTGAGGTCCGAGAAAAAGCGCTCCGCATCGGGCGAGGCGATCAGAAGGGCGAGCTGTTCGGGCGTTGTAAGCAGGATGTCGGGCGGCGCATGCTTCTGCCGCTGGCGCTTGTGGGTGGGCGTGTCGCCGGTGCGCGTTTCCATCGTCACCGGCAGGTCCATTTCGGCCACCGGCATGTTCAGATTGCGCTGAATGTCGACGGCAAGGGCCTTGAGTGGAGAGATGTAGAGCGTGTGTACGCCGCGCCGCGCTTCTCCGGCACGGGGTTTAGGCCGGGTCGCAAGATCGGTGAGGGTGGGCAGAAAGCCCGCGAGCGTCTTGCCGGCACCCGTTGGCGCGATCAGCAGTGCCGAGCGACCGGCCTGCGTGCGTGTCAGAAGTTCCAGCTGATGCGCACGCGGCTGCCACCCACGCGTGGCGAACCATTCGCTGAAGGGCGCTGGCAGGGTGGGCGCGGCAATGCCGTCAATAGGGTGTGTCCGGTGTTCCAAGATGGGATTAGAACTAAACCAGAACAGAAGGCGCGCCAAGAGGCACTTTCGGCATCAGCCCGCATATCTGAAGCAGGGAAGGGATCAGACGCTGTCGCTCACCGCGCTCCATGCAGCAGCGCGGCGCAGAATATCCTGAAATTTTTCGCCCGCCTCTTCCAGCGTGCCGGAATTATCGATGATTGTTGCGTCATCCACGGCGAGCTCCTTCGCGTGCGCCCGTTCAAGACGCGCCAGCACTTCCTCGCGGGTTTCGCGGCCGCGGCTTGAAAGCCGCTCGGCAAGGACCTCGCGCGATGCGGTCACGATCACGGCAATGACATTGCCATAGCGTTCACGCAGCAGGGGGATCACCGCGCGTGAAACGTTGGCGACTGCCACATGGCCTTCACGCACGATTTCGTCCACGCTGGCAGGCAGGCCGTATTTCAGCCCGTTCGCTTCCCAGCTTACGGCGAATGCGCCCCTGCTTTCCGCCTCGTCAAAACTGGCGCGTGTGAGGCAGTCGTGGACCTCGCCAGCACCGTCCATTTCGCGGGTGATGACACGACGTACAAAGGTCACATCGCTGTCTTGCGGGCCGAGACGCTGGCGCGCATAGTCCATCACCGAATCCTTGCCGGCGCCCGAGGGGCCGGCCACAGCGACGAAAACGCCATGCCGGATCGGGAAATCCTGCTCGTCGATGACGCGCTCCAGCGTGGCCGAAGACCTCATGCCACCCGCGCTCCTTCGCGCCAGACCGAGCGCACGATCGGCACATGCTCGTCCACACGCACCCGGATCACGTCACCACGCCGGCCCTGTTCGAGAATGCCGCGATCATCAAGACCGACAGCGTCTGCCGGGTTTTTTGAAACCATGGCCACGGCCTGTGGAAGCGAAATGTGCTCCACCGTCTCGCCCAGTGCAAAAGCAGCCTGAACCAGACTGAACGGGATGTAATCCGATGAGAGGATGTCGAGTGTTCTGCCTTCAGCCAGACTGCGGGCCGAAACGTTGCCCGAATGCGATCCGCCGCGCACCACATTGGGCGCGCCCATCAACACCTGCATGCCTGCTTCGCACGAAGCCTTGGCAGCTTCCTGTGTGGTCGGAAACTCAGCAACACGCACGCCTTGCGTGGCAGCTTCGTTTACATGCTCCATCGTCGCGTCGTCATGGCTTGCCAGAATGATGCCCTTTTCCCGGCAGATGTCGGCAATTGCATTGCGGTGCCTGTTCGAATAGGTCTGAGACTGGGTGACGCGCTTGTCGCAAAACTGGCGAAAATCCTCTTCCGTCATGCCGGTCTTGTTCATGTAGTAGACCTTGTAGGTCTCTATGCTGGTGAACTGACGCTGGCCCGGGGAGTGGTCCATCAGCGAGGCGAGCTTCACCCGACTGTCATTTCTGAAAAGCTCAAACCCTTCCAGGCAATCAGGTGCGGAGACTTCGCAACGCAGATGCAGAAAATGGTCGGCGCGTAACCGACCGGCTTCCACGCTGTTCTCGATCGCGTGGCCAAGCTCGCGCATTTCCGGCGCGCCGAGATTGCTGTCCTCGTCGAGGCCGATGCGCAGCGCGTCGAACACTGTCGTTATGCCAGAAGCGGCAATCTGCGCGTCATGCGCAAGCACAGACGCGATCGGGTTCCAGCGTACTTTCGGTCTGGGAGCGTAGTGGCGCTCCAGATGATCCGTGTGCAGCTCGACAAGGCCCGGCAGGACGTAATCGCCCTCCATATCTTCACCAACAGCGGCATTGCCGGTGGCAATGTCGGTGATGCGCCCGTTGCGTATCGAGATGCTTCCTTCGATCACCTCGTCCGGCAGCACGATGCGGGCGTTTTTCAGGACCAGTTCATTCGTCATTATCAGGCGGTCTTTCTTGTCTTGTTCCAGCCGAGCGTTTGGAAGGATTTTACCTGAAACGGGGCGCCCGGCTCCGGCTCGATGAACAATGCCAGTGAGCCAATCTCCAGTGGTTCCGACAATAGCGGCCCGAAGAAGGCATCGATGGCGCGTTCCATCCGCAGAGCCTCTTCCTGGGGCACGCGGCCGGTCAGGGTCATGTGGAATCGAAATTCCTCGAATACGTGGGGGTAGCCCCATTTGTGCAGGTTCTTGAGCTGTGCGGGTGAGAGGTTTTCCGGGTTGCGCCTTTCAAGCTCGCTGGCGGTCAAGGGAGCACGAAAAGGTTCAAACGTTTCGACAATGCTCCCGGCAAGGGCGTCAAGCCGCTCCGACCGCTCCTCCGGAACCAGAGCGAAAAATCCATCAAGCCTGCGCACCACGGCGCGTGGGATCGTCACCGGTTCCATCTGTGCGCAGAACTTCGCCCAAGCCCCGATCAGCGCCTGCTCGCTCTGACCCTCGGCAAGTCGAAACGGCGCCTTCAAGGTCGCGTGAAACCCATAGCGACGAGCCGCAGCCGTGTGAAACGAAATCTCAGCAGCCGAAAACGGCCCGGCGTCCACCGGGGTGAGCGGTGCGCCGGTAAAGGCATCTCGGCCCAGCCATCGGGCGGCGGCCCGGGTCAGCGGATCGTCTTTTTCGGGTGTGAAGTAGATTGCGTAGCGCATGTGTTTTTCCTCGCCGATTGCGGTGCAATAGGCGATTTGTGTGACAGGTTAACGAATCCCTCGACAGGACCACAGAAGCTATCAGCGAATTTCTGCGGCGTCATCCTCCACATCATTGCCGGCCGATGAGGCGTTGTCGCAGTGCATTGGAGATGTTGTCGAAGATGAAAACCACCATCAGAATGAGGATCACCATGTAGGCTACGTTCTCCCAGTCCTGATTGGTCCGCATGGCTTCCCAGAGCTTAAGGCCGATACCGCCCGCGCCCACGGCGCCGATAATGGTGGCAGAGCGCGTATTGGACTCCCAGAAATACAGCGACTGGCTCAAAAACACCGGGAGCACCTGCGGCACCACGCCAAAGCGTTGCACGGATGAAGGCGAGGCACCGACCGAGCGAACACCCTCGCGCTGCTTGTCGTCGATGTTCTCCAGCGCTTCGGAATAGAGCTTTCCGAAGGTGCCGGTATCGGTGAAGAAGATCGCGGATATGCCGGCCAACGGTCCTGGCCCGAACGCCCGTGTGAAGAACAGTGCCCAGATCAGCATGTCCACCGAGCGCAGGAAGTCGAACGAGCGCTTCAAGAGATGGTTGATGAATCGGTTGGGCATTATGTTGCGCGCGGCTGCAAAGGCGAGCGGGAAGGCCAGAAGCGAGGCAAACACAGTGCCGGCAAAGGCCATCACGATTGTCTGCAGCAGCTTCAGCCACACATCGCCATGCTGCCAGTCGGCATTGTTGACGATGTTGTCCAGCGCAAGCGAGAGGTTTGAACGATCCTCCTCGATGCGTTCACCGAAGAATACGGTGCCCAGAACTTCCGAGGCGGGCATGCCCCAATAGGGCGAGCGCGTGTCGAAAAAGAAGTTTTCCCAGCCTAGGAAGCGGCGACGTACCTTGACTTCATCATCCTCGATCTCTGCGCGTCCGGCGAAACCGAACTGCACGATAACCTTGGAACCGGGCGCCCGCTGGCTCGCCCACTCTGGCAGGGCGCCACGCGCATTGACGGCCTCCCGCTCGATAATTTCGAGCTCCAGCGTTTCGCCCCTGTGGGTTACGGTCACGAAGCCGGGCTGAACGTGAATATGAGTGCCACCGCCGAAGGAAACATCGGCACTCACGATGGCCTCTTCACGGGTTGCCACCGGAGCTGTCGGGGCGTTGTCTGGGGCCGACGATTCGGCTGGTGCAGAGGAAGGCGGCATGGCGCCAAGGAAGCCGCCGTCGTCTTTCGCTGCCGGCTTTGTGTCCAGCGATCCGAGGAAACCGGCGTCGCTCGTTTCACCATTGCCCGCATTGGCGACTTCGGATGTGGCATCGCTGCGGCGTTTCACCGTCGCCATTTCCGTCTCCACCCAGTCCGGTTTCGGATTGTCGCCCAGCGGCGAAAATCGGGGAAAGGAAATGTCCAGGGCATCGCCGTCATATTCGATGTCCGGGCGTACTTCATAGGAGACCCAGTCGGCCAGATAGCTGCCGGCAATATCCCAGTTGCCGTTGGAGATTACCTGACCGACAGCAAAGAGCCACCAGGCAAAGATCATGTAGAGCGCAATAGCAGCGATGATAAGCGCTGCGCGGAAGCGTTCCAGCAGCGGCCGGTGAAAAACATCCGCGTGCCGCGCGGCAATGGCGTTGGCTTCTAGCTCGGTCATGGTCAGCCTCCCCGGCCGAATTCGAATGCCTGCTTGCCGACGAGGCGGCCACGCAGCCAGGCAGAAAACTGATCGACCGCGACGATGGTGCAGAACAGGAGAAGAATGATGGCGAGCGTCTTGGCCTCATGCGTTTGGCTGATCGACAGCCGCAGCGCCTCGCCGATGCCGCCACCGCCGACAGCGCCAATGATGGTGGAGGCGCGCACATTGATCTCGAAACGCAAGAGCGCATAGCTCAGAAAATTGGGCAAGACCTGCGGGACGATGGCGAACCACACGCGTTCAGTCCAGTTGGCGCCAGCAGCGCGGAGGCCTTCCTCGGCTTTCATGTCGGCGTTTTCCACCACTTCGAAAAACATCTTTCCCAGCGCGCCGATCGTATGGATGGACACTGCGATGATCGCGGGAACCGCCCCGAGTGACAGGATCGCAAGAAAGAAGCCGGCGATGACGATCTCTGGAAAGGCGCGCAAGAGTTCCATGAACCGGCGAACGAAAAAGCGTAGCCAGCGCCGTGTCGTCAGGTTCGAGGCGGCCAGAAAACAAAGAACGAAGCCAAGGCCAAAGCCGATCAGGGTGGAAACCAGAGCGATGTTGATGGTCTCCAGCATCTTGTAGAAATATTCGGGCAGGTACAGGCTCTCGGTGAAATAGACCCGGCCTTCCGGATAATTGTATTTCAGGCTGCCATCGTCATAGGGGGAGGGCAGATCGAACAGGGCGCGCCAGATTTCCCACCCATCGCGCGGCAGCATCTGACCTACGAAATCGAACAGGTAGGGCAGTCGGTCGAAAAACTTGCCGGCATTCGATTCATTGGCAAACCAGAACGAACCGCTCATGGCGAGAACCATGAAGACGATGCCGCCAATCGTGTAAAGGCGCCGCCGTCCCGCAAGTTCACGCCAATGGCGTTCCACGGCTTGGCCGGCTTCGGAAAGAAGCAGGGAATGGGTGGTTGCTGTCATATCTGGAACGCCTATGCGACAACGCCGCCGGCACGGACCGGCGGCGCGTCAGATTTCGGGAAAACGATCAGGAACCGATCTTGGAGCGACGGGCGTCGATGATCGGCTCATAGAACGCCGGCGTCACTTCGGTGTAGCCCTTGTAGTCGCCGCCCTGGATGGCGGAGAAGCACTCAGGATCCGTCTCCGGCAGCTCCATCATGAACGTCTTGAACTTGGATTTCATGTCGGCGCCCATGGAGGTGCGAACGACAACCGGGCCGTTCGGGATCAGCGGCGACTTCCACAGTTCCACCAGATCGTCCATGTCGAGAATGCCTTTCTCGACCATCTTGTGCAGGTTGCCGGACGTGTAGCCGTCGGAGAATTCGCCAACACCGGAGGCCCAGGTCGTACCGGCATCAAAGGTGCCTTTCACCACTTCGAGAACCAGGTTCTCGTGGCCGCCGCCGAAGCCGGTCTCGCCAAAGAATTCTTCAACCGATGTGCCGACTGCTTTGGGAAGCGTTACTGCGGGAACGAGATAGCCGGAGGTGGAATCCGGGTCGGCAAAGCCGAGCTTCTTGCCCTTCATGTCTTCCAGCGAGGTGATGCCGGAATCCTTGCGGGCCACCATGACTGAGTGATAGCCGGTGGAGCCATCGGTCTGGACCGTCGTCAGGATAGGCTCCACGGCCTCGGCGTTTTCCAGATAGACCTTCGCATAGGCAGAGGCACCGAGCTCGGCATAGTCGAGGGTGCCGCCAAGAAGACCCTGAATCACGCCGTCATAGTCAGCCGCAGGAAAGAGCGAAACCTTCTCGACGCCGATTACCTCGGGAAGTTTCTCGGAAATGCACGCAAAATTGCGCAGGCGGTCGGCTTCGTTTTCGCCACCGAGAATGCCGATGCGGAATTCCTTCAGGTCTTCGGCCTGTGCGCCGCCGACCATCATCGCGGTGAGCGCTACGGCGCCCATAAGAGCTTTCTTGAACATGACGTCTCTCCATTTGGGTGCCGGCTTTTGCCGCCGGCGGGTTTTCAGGCAGAGCGGCCCATTACGCGGGCCAGGCGATCCCTTGGGTCAGACGGCGGCGAGCGCCGGTTGAGCCTGACCGGTCGATTTCCTTGCCGGCTGTGGGGCCGGGATATTGATGCTGGTGGACGTGATGGCTTCGGAAAGCTCCGCGCCTTCCTCTCCGCCATAAATGTTGCGCACCGCGTCGCTCGTCAGCGCCTCGGGAGGGCCGTCGAATACGACGGCACCCTTCGCCATCCCGACGATGCGATTGCAATAAGCGCGGGCGGTGTCCAGCGTATGCAGGTTGGTGATCACGGTGATCCCTTCGCGGGCATTGATGTCGGCCAGCGAGTCCATCACGACCTTGGCGTTGAGCGGATCGAGCGAGGCGATTGGTTCATCCGCCAGGATCACCTTCGGCTCCTGCATGAGGGCACGCGCAATCGCCACGCGCTGTTGCTGACCACCGGAAAGCGTGCCGGCGCGCTGCAGGGCGGTCTGGGCGATATCGAGGCGCTCAAGCGCAGCGATGGCGCGGATGCGCTCTTCGCGGGTGAACATGTTCATCAGGTTGAGAACGGTGGAACGGTGGTTGAGCCGTCCGAGCAGGACATTGGTCAGCACATCGAGGCGTGGCACCAGGTTGAACTGCTGGAAGATCATGGCGCAGTCACGCTGCCAGCGGCGTAATTCCGGGCCCTTCAGCGCCGAAACTTCCTTGCCGTGGAACAGGATAGATCCTTCCGACGGGTCGATCAGCCGATTGATCATGCGCAGCAATGTCGATTTGCCAGCGCCAGAGCGGCCGATGATGCCAACCATCTGCCCCTGATCGATCTTCAGCTCCACGTTGCGTACAGCCGTGTTCGACCCGAAGCGTCGCGTGACCTTGCGAATTTCAAGCATTTGCTTTTCCCGTTAAGCGCCTTGTCGCGGCTCTCCCGCAGGCTTTCCGCCCTTGTTGTCCAATCGCCTAATGGGTGAGCATGAAACCTGCATGTCGCCTGGATGACGGTTTCTTGACAGTCCACAATGCCGCCACGCGCAGGGTAGTGTCATGGCGATGGGGTCTTCTTTCGGGATGTGCTAAGAGGCGTCGTCTTTAGGGAGAGGATTGATGGGTACAACGCATTCCGGCACCTGCCTTTGCGGCGCGGTGAGATTTCAGATCTCGGGTTCGTTCGAGCGCTTTTATCTCTGCCACTGTGCGCGCTGCCGCAAGGGGTCTGGCTCAGCCCATGCCGCGAACCTGTTTTCGAGTGCGGCCGAGATCACCTGGCTTTCGGGGAAAGACGGGATCGAGAGTTTCAGGGTGCCGGACGCGCGGCACCGGCGCAGTTTTTGCCGAACCTGCGGCTCTGCTCTTCCCAGGGTAGAAGCAGGCGGCGCGATGGTCATCGTGCCGGCAGGTTGTCTGGATACACCGGTATCCATGCAACCGACTGCGCATATCTGCATGTCCAGCCGTGCGGACTGGGACGATGGGTTGAGCGAGGTTCCTCGGCTGGAGGGCTTGCCGGGCTAAACTTCTGATTGATCAGCGTGGTGCGCAGATACGCTCTCTTGCAGCCGCATATTCGGTCGCAAGTCGGTCCACGAGCGCGCCTGCGCCCACAATTTCGCCGAC